>JAFLTN010000001.1 GCA_022510445.1 Muribaculaceae bacterium
ATTCAGAATTGAGAGACTTGCAAATGTTGGTTGCTCATGAGAAAGCTCATTTAGACAAGGCTCATTGGATCGACCTTGTTCTGGCACAAATCGTCTTGATTTTTCAATGGTTCAATCCGGCTGCCTGGTTCATGAGAAGAGAGTTGCAACGCATCCACGAATATGAAGCGGATGAAGCTGTTTTGCAATCAGGTGTTGAAGAGAAAGAATATCAAATGCTTTTGATACAGAATATTTCAGGAAATCGGTATTCAGGCCTGACCGATGGATTGAATAATTGTTCACTTAAAAAACGAATCATTATGATGAAAAAAACAAAATTCAAGAAAGACCGGGTAATCAGAGGAATTGCAGTCTGTGGATTCGCTTTTCTCGGTGGATTGATTATCCATATCCCGGCAGTAGCGGAAGTTTTGGAATCATCTCCTCTATCCATAGAATCTAAAGAGAAGCTGATTGTAATTCAGGGAGAGGGAAAAGATCCGAAAGAGGAAAAAGATGTAGAATATTATGTAGATGAGTTAAGGACTCAAAAAGAAAATTTAGCTTCGGTTGATCCTTCTAATATCAAGGAAATAAAGATCGACAAATCCACCGAGACTCCTAAAGTTGAGATTACAACCAAAAAGGCTCCTGATAGGAATAATATTGATAAAAAAGATTCTTTTAGCGACGATAAAAAGAAGGGTGAACTTGAAAACTATCCTGATGCTTATCTCTCCGTAGACAAAATCGCGGAATATGAAGGTGGGGAAATACAGCTGCTTAAAGATCTCATAAACTCAATTCAATATCCACAAGAAGCCGAACAGAATGATATTCAGGGAAGGGTTGTTGTGAGCTTCCAGATTAACACTAACGGCACCATCAGTAATTGCGAAGTGGCTTACTCACAGCATCCTGTCTTAAATGAAGCTGCCTTAAAAGCTGTGGAAAGCCTTCCGGGTAAATGGAAACCGGCAGAAGTTGATGGCAAACCCGTTGCATCTGTTTTCAATCTGCCTGTCACTTTCCGGCTTCAGTCTTCAGATAAAGAATCAAAATAATTTCTCATAATTCATATACTGTAGTTGCTTTGCCTCGTAATTTCAGGGGCAAAGCAACGTTTATAGTCTTAACTTGATGGTGACGATGCTGGCATGAAAAGACTTCTTCGGAGAGATCGTCAGTGAGAAACTTACATAAAAAATAAAACTTAAGTCATATTTCTTTATTTTTGCATAAAATCCGTTTTTACTTAATCTTCGATATGAATAGTCTCAAGAATTTCATTCTATCAGCTGTGGCTCTTGCAGGTGTTGGAGGCGCATATGCCCAATCGTTGGGTGAAGGTATGGTTATAAACCCTTATCCGGCTTCAAAATATCAGACTTTCCTGACCAATGTGCTATTAGCCTATGATTTTAAGATAATCACGATTGCCGATGAAGATCTGGCTGTTAACGTGACTATTAATGACAAACTTTACGACGTTTACCCGGAAGTTTATTTCGATCCGGAAATTGCCTGGGAACTCGGGCAGACAAACAGCAACCCCGCTTGGGGAAATGAGCTGGTAATAGATTTCAGCGAGGAGGCTTATGCCGATAGTTATCCTGTGGGCACCTATACAATCGAAATCCCCGAAGGTCTTGTAAAAGACGAAAATGGAAATGTAAATCCCGAACAGATTATTACATTTGTTAAAGTTGACCCCGTTAAACCCGTTTATATCACTCCTCCCGACGGGACATATCCCTCTCAGCAACTAAAAAATGTGGAGATTACTTTCTCTGAGGAAATTGCTCTGAATCCCGAAAGAGGAAAGATTACTGACAGAGAGAAAAATGACTGGATAAATCCTCCTGCCGTTATTGATTCTTATTCTATAGCGGAAGATGGCAAAACTCTTAAATTAGACCTCAGTGAGATAGAATTAGGGATTGTTTCCTCCATAAACATCCCTGAAAAATTCCTCCTTGTAGGCGATGACTATGTCAACGAAGAAATTTGGCTTGAATATATGAACTGGAACGGATTAAAACCGGCTACTATTATATCAGCTCCGGAGCAGGAATCAACACCCGACCTTAAACCTTTCGTTCTCACATGGGATTATCAGCCAATATCAATAACTCATGATGCTCCCGACACCGAATTTGTTTGCGGATTCCCCGACTTCGGCTGGCAGGAGGGCTGGAGAGTGATGATACCTGCTGATTATTATACTCTTGTGTATGTGGCGGAAGGCAGTGATTCATGGGAGCAACCCTCAGATTCCAATCCGGCCAACGCAGTTTATCTCGATGTGAAAGATTTAATCGATGACTTCAATTTCTCTCGCTTTGAAATTATCTTCCCGATAGGACTTGTGGAAAACAATGAGGGTCTCACCAATCCTTCCCAGAATTACGTATTCAATGTTTCTGTACGTCAGGAGTCGGTTTCAATATCTGCTGAAGATGGTGTTATTAACATTATCTGGCCACAGGCTGATTGGGTCACATATAACCTTTCAGATGACGATCCTGTTCTCATCAATGCATCGGGAGAGACAATACCACTGGACTTCACTTTCGGTGGAACCGTGCCGGGGCAGGTTTCTCTTATCAATTCCGATATCCATGGCATTGAAGTTAATCTGAATGAGATGGTTTTATCCGACGGATATTATACTCTTTTCATCCCCGATTCTTATGTTGTGATAACCGACATTGACGACAATTTCAATTTCAACGCTCCTCTTTCATATGAATTTGCCTGGAAAGATGGTAATTTCGATGAAGCCGGTGCTCCGACAGTTAAGCCCGATAGTGGCATCTATCATGTCTTCAGCATTAATGGACAAAAAATAATAGAAAGTTCTGACATGACTTCCTTAAGAAACGGAATCTACATTATTAACGGCAAGAAAATAATAATCAAATCAAATTATTAAGTGGCAAAGCCTTAATAAGGAAATCTGTGAAGGATATGAAACGTTTCGGTTATTTCGACGACGGCAACCGGAAATATGTCATTATTCATCATGAATCCCTTGGCCAGCTCCAGCCGGAAGGAGCTGTGGTGAATGTTACGGTAAAAATGGGAGATTGATATTTTATCCCTGATTTGCGTGACATTTGAAGGCGTGTCTTTGACAGACTACGCCTTCTTTTTTATCTCTATGTTTTTTAACATAATTTATTGGATACGTTCTAAACCAAAGTAAATTGCCGGTGTTATAATATCAAACAGGCTTAAATTGTCATCAACAGGTGCCAATTAACTTATTTTTAAATCATTAGATTATTATTAACCTCTAAAAATATTTGAATTATGAAAACCTTATCAATTATCTTTTACGTTATCGGCTCGATACTTTTAATTGTGTCTTGTTTCACTGACAGTTATTCCGCAACATGGTGGTTAGGCGGTATTGCGGTGATTTTCTTAATTGGTGGTTGTGTATGCCAGTTTACATCCAACTCCAATAAGCAGATAACTCATAATCACGACAATTTCAATCAATAGTTTCTATCTATAACTTTTAATATATCGGAAGCCTGCGATAATGTCGCGGGCTTTCCTATGTCCAGAAGTATTAGGTCTTCCTGTTTCAATCCTGTTATTCCGCAACTTCTCCTCTCATCAAGGAAATAATCCATAACTGAAAATTTAGTTTCTCCGAACAATTCTTTCATTTCCTCCACACTTTCCTTCCTGACCGTATATATACCGCTGAACGCATATTCTTTATAATCACGTACAGGTATGAAACTCTCCGGCCTGAATTTATCATTTCTCAGATCATGCCAGCCTCTCAATATCATCCTGTCGTCAAATATTAATTTCCTCGTTGAGTCTCTTGAACTGACAAGAAGTCTTCCTCCGGATTTTTCATTCCTCTCTGAATAAGGACTCATGCACATAAGGGATTTGAAATCTGCGTTGCTTAAAATATCAACATTATGAACCAATACCTCTTTCTCTCCGTCACGAAAGAGCCGATCGAAAGCTTTCACAAGTGCTCCTCCTGTGTCAAGGAGCTCATCCCGCTCATCACTTATCTCTATCCTTATTCCAAAATTTTTTCTGTCTAAAAATTCTATTACCTGATCTGCAAAGTGATGAACATTTACCACTATAGAATCAAAACCACGTTTCTTCAACGATAAAATCACACGCTCCAGCATAGGGACCCCTTCAACCGGCACCAAAGCCTTGGGAATTCTGTCAGTCAAAGGTTTCAGGCGTGTGCCTAAACCTGCCGCCAATATCATCGCTTTCATATCTGCTCCCTATGTATCAGTTCAATTTTAACACCCGGAAATTTTTGTGCAACTTTCCTGGCAAATCCATCAGCACAATATACTGACCTGTGTTGTCCTCCAGTGCATCCGAAACCAACTTGTAAAGAACTGAATCCCCTCTCAAGATACCGTTCAATACTCGGAGAGACCACCTTAAAAGCATCATCTATAAATCTCTCAGCCTCTCCATCTGCAAGCAGAAATTTTTTTACCGGTTCATCTCGTCCTGTCAAAGCCTTGAATTCTTCATATCTGCCGGGATTATGAATTCCCCGGCAATCGAACATAAATCCTCCTCCGTTACCGCTCTTGTCTTCCGGATAACCTTTCTTGTATGAAAAACTATAAATCCTGACCGTCAGTCCCTCCCGAGGCTCCTCATCCCTAAATTTCTTGTTTATGATTGCTGTCGAAATCTTATGCAATTCCGGATATTTTTCAAAAGCTCCTTTATCAAGAAGATATTTAAGATTTTGTTGCGCCCCAGGGATGCTGGATATGAAATGTGGTTTCCTCTCTATCAGTCCCCTGAAACCATAGGCACCAAGAACCTGCAGAGTCCGGAAAAGCAATATCGGCAATATTTCTTTTTCAACATCGTCAACATTCATTCCTTGGGAGGCAGCTGTCAATTCTGCATAATACTTTCCCAAGGTCTCCCTTTCTTCAACTGTGAAAGGAGCTTTTGCCTGCCATATAAACGAGACGGCATCATAAACCAAAGGGCCTCTCCTTCCTCCCTGGAAATCTATCAGCCACAGTTTTTCATCCTTCATCATTATATTGCGCGATTGAAAATCACGATACATAAATCCTTGCAATTTCCCGGGAATGGAAGTCAGGACACCAACCATCATGTCGAAATCATCCTCCAGCTTTTCCTCATTAAAAATCACTCCGCACGGCTTTAAGAAATCATATTTGAAATAATTCAGATCCCACCTAACAAGCCTTTCTCCGAATGGTGGAAAAATCACTGATTCTTCCCATTCATCCTCTTTTATAGACTGAAGTTTCACAATTTCTCGTAATGCCGCACGCCCAAGATTCAAACGATCGCCCGTATGAAGAGCGTCATACAATGAAAGGTCACCTAAATCCTCTTCCAAATAGAAGTAACCGTCAACAGACACATCGATTATTGAAGGCACGTTTAATCCGACTTTCCTGAAGCCCTTAGCCAGATTTATGAAGGCCAGGTTTTCCATAACATCTTCACCCCAGACTCCGATCAAACTGTCACGACCCTCACTATTCATCCTATAATATCTTCTTGTAGAGCCGCCACCTGTCACAGGCCTTATTCCGGGCTCTACCCCATATTTCTCAAAATATAATGTCTTAAGTCTGTTTTCAATTTCTTCTCTTTTCATATCAATTTTTCAAAATATTTACAAATTTACTAACTTTCCAATAATCTTTGGGCCTCGTATGCCTCAACATAACAAAAACAGTTGTCTGTGCCATTATTAAAATTTGTTATTGAACCATCTCTCAGTGCCTAATTGTTTGCAAAACCGTTTTATTTTGCTAAATTTGCAAGACAAAGTCCCAATTGCCTAATAATTAGTTTAACAAAACAAAATATAATTCAAAATGGCTAAAATAGACAATTACAATTTTGCCGGTAAAAAAGCTATCGTTAGGGTTGACTTTAATGTACCCCTCGATGAAAACGGACATGTAACTGACGACACCAGAATCCGCGGTGCCCTTCCCACTCTGAAAAAAATATTGGCCGACGGAGGTTCTCTTATCCTTATGAGCCACATGGGCAAACCTAAAGGAAAAGTGAATCCTAAATACAGCCTTTCTCAGATACGCGAAGATGTGGCTAAAGCACTCGGTACCGACGTTAAGTTCGTTCCGGACTGTGCTAACGCCGATGAAGCTGTAAAAGAACTTAAGCCGGGCGAAGTGCTACTTCTTGAAAACCTTCGTTTCTATCCTGAAGAAGAGGGTAAACCTGTTGGAATCGACAAAGAGGATCCAGCTTATGAACAGGCCAAGAAAGATATGAAGGAGAGCCAGAAAAAATTCGCGCAGAAACTCGCAGGTTATGCCGATGTTTATGTCAACGATGCTTTCGGCACAGCTCACCGCCGCCACGCATCTACTGCTGTTGTGGCCGATTATTTTAAGCCCGAAGATAAGATGCTCGGCTACCTCATGGAAAAGGAAGTGGAGGCTGTCAACAATATTCTCAGCGATATCAAACGTCCATTCACCGCTATTATGGGAGGCTCTAAGGTTTCCACCAAAATCGGTATCATCGAAAACCTTATGGACAAAGTCGACAATCTCATTCTCTGCGGTGGAATGACTTATACTTTTGCTAAAGCCCAGGGTGGTAAGATCGGGAATTCAATAGTTGAAGACGATAAGCTCGACCTTGCTCTCGATATCATTAAGAAGGCTAAGGAGAAAGGTGTCAACCTTATCCTCGGTTCCGACTGTATTGCTGCCGACTCCTTCAGCAACGACGCCAAGACTATCGTTTGCCCGGCTAATGACATACCCGACGGATGGGAAGGTCTGGATGCAGGTCCTGAAACACGCAAGGCATTCGCCGAAGCGATCATACCTTCAAAAACCATCCTCTGGAACGGCCCGGCCGGAGTGTTCGAATTCGATAACTTCACAGGGGGCTCAAGAGCAATCGCTGAAGCTATCGTAAAAGCGACCGAGAACGGTGCCTTCTCTCTTGTAGGAGGAGGTGATTCCGTGGCTTGCGTCAACAAATTCGGACTTGCCGACAGCGTTTCCTACGTTTCTACCGGCGGCGGTGCCCTCCTCGAAGCAATCGAAGGGAAAACTCTTCCGGGCGTAGCTGCCGTTAAATGATTTTTATTTTGAAAAAATTGTTTTTTTCAAATTATATTGTAATTTTGCAACGTAATGACTTTTAGTGTAAATTAAACAATCAAATAAAATTTCTCTAAAGTCGTTCATGAAAGACTCCCGGGGTGGTTGCCCCGGGGCTATAAATAGCCTAAAAAACAACATTTTATAAACATTCTATTTTTTCAAACACAACAAACATTATGGCAACACAAAATCCTACGGTGGCTGCCCCCGTTGCAACCCCCAAAAAGAAAAAGGAGGAAAAAATCAGCAACGTTCGCGGAATCCGCAACGCCTTTTTCGTAATCATCGCTTGCGCTATCGCAGCAGTTTGTATCTTCTTATTTGCTATGGGTGCTCCCGGTAACTTCGAAGGAAATGACCCCGCCGGACATCCGATTAACCTCGCAGGTACTGTTTACAAAGGTGGTTTTATCGTTCCTATCCTTATGACTCTCTTCCTTACCGTTATCGTTCTTTCAATCGAACGTTGGATCGCTATCAGCTCAGCTTCAGGTAAGGGCAACACAACTAAATTCGTCTCAGACGTGAAGGCTGACCTCGCTATGAACAATATCGATGCCGCTATGCAACGCTGCAAAGATCAGAAAGGTTCAGTTGCCGCTGTTATCTATAGCACTCTCGTGAAATACAAAGAGATGGATGCCAACACTACTCTCAGCAAAGAACAAAAGCTTACTACTCTCCGCAACGAAGTGGAAGAAGCTACTGCTCTTGAAATGCCGGCTCTTTCTCAGAACCTCCCGATCGTGGCTACTCTTACAACTCTCGGTACTCTCGTCGGACTGCTCGGAACCGTTATGGGTATGATCAAATCATTCCAGGCTCTTGCAACTTCAGGTTCACCTGACTCTACAGAACTTTCAACCGGTATCTCTGAGGCCCTCGTTAACACTGCCTTCGGTATCGCTACCGGTGCCTTCGCTGTTATCTCTTATAACTTCTTTACAAACAAGATCGACAACCTCACTTACGCTATCGACGAAATCGGTTTCTCTATCGTAGCTACTTTTGCCGCTACTCACAATTAATTCCGGCAATTCTAAGTGATTTTTTTAACCGAATAAGTTTTTAGCATAATATGGGAAGAGTAAAAATAGCAAAGAAAAGCACATTCATCGACATGACCGCGATGAGTGACGTGACCGTGTTGCTGCTTACCTTCTTCATGTTGACTTCGACCTTCCTTCAGAAAGAACCTACTACTGTGCTTACCCCTCCTTCTGTTTCCACAGAAAAAGTGCAGGAAACAAATTTCGTACAGGTTCTTGTTAGCCCGGAAGGTAAGATTTGGCTTACTATGAACAATGACACTTCATCTGTATGGTCTAACGAAAAGATGAGAATGGCTGTCCTTGACAAAGTGGCCGATATCTATAACGAAACGCATAAGAATAACCCTGTGAAGTTCACAGAACAGCAGAAGTACACGTTCAGCAAACTTGGTGCCTTTGGTGTTCCTTTGACCCAAATGGGCGAATTCCTCGACCTGGCCACCCAGCCCGAGGGTATGACCAAGATGGACAAATGGCTTGAAGGTGACGATGGAAATCCTAATCACATCACCGGAATCCCTGTGGCCTGGAACTCAAATCCGGACAACCCAACCGAATTCCAGATGTGGATCAAGGCAATGCGCCAAACCGAAAATGAAAACCTCGCTCAGGCTATCAAAGACGGTACCGGTATTGCTATTAAGGCCGACCAGAACACTTCGTTCGACATCGTCCATATGGTGATGGATAACCTCCAGACCATCAAGCAGAATAAATTCACATTTTTGACAGCACTTAAAGCAGGAGATTAAACCATGGCAGAAGTTCAAGAAAAATCTGGTGGCGACGGCAAAAAAGGCGCTCAGAAAAAAATGCACATCCGCGTGGACTTCACGCCGATGGTCGACATGAACATGTTGCTCATAACATTCTTCATGCTTTGTACTACTATGATCAAGTCTCAGACTTTGACAATCGCCCTCCCTTCCAACGAGAAGGTGGAAAACACTGAAAACATGTCTCAGGCTTCTGCCGACGACGCCGTCACTATTATTGTTGACGCAAAACGTCGTCCCGGCTCTAACGAAGTCGATACAGTCGGTGGCCATGTTGTCAATGAAGTCTACTACTATTTCGGTAAACCCGGTGGTGATGAGGGTATGTTCGCTGCAGGCGGCGAGGTGATTTCCGCCAACAACAACCTTCAGAAATCTGAATTCCTTACCGACGAAGTTAATGCAGCAGGCATTAAAAACGCTCGCGGTATCCGTCAGATCATCCAGCAAAGAAATAAGGAGGTTCTCACCGAAATTAATAAATTGAAGGAGAAATACGCTAACGGTGGTTTCGGTCCGCTCGAAACTAAGGATGAACGTGAAAAAGCTCAGGCTTTATATGACGAAGCTGCTTCTGAAATCCGTAAAAACGAGAACATCAAGAAACCGGTGATCATTATCAAGTCTACTCCCCAGGCTTCTTTCGGTAGCCTCGTGGAACTGCTTGACGAGATGCAGATCAATTCGATCTCCAAATATCAGATTGATAACATGACTCGCGTTGACTCCGTTATGTTGATGGATTATCAGGCCGCTCACCCCGGTAGCTGATCGTAAGATTTATTAACCCTTAAAGCAAACAGAAAAATGGCTAAAAGAAATGTAGATCTTACATCCCAAGAATGGCGCGATCTTGTTTTCGCCGACAAAAATAAGGATTTCGGAGCTTATGAACTCCGAAAGGGTAGTGACCGCCGCCACAATATGGCTGCGCTCTTCACCCTCGTTGGTCTTATTGTTGTCTTCATTCTTATCCTCGCCTATTCAAAATATTCCGACTATCGTGCCGAACAAGACGCTATAGCGCTTCAGGAACAACGTGAAAAGATGGCGGCTGCTGAATTGATTCAGCAGGAAGAGGAACCCGAACCCGAGCCCGAACCTGAAGACGTCAAGATGGAAATGGAGATACCTGAAATACCCGAAGAAGTCCTCGCTACAGTTCAGGTGACCCAAATTGCTATCGTTGACGCCGACAAGGTGCAGAACGAAGTAATGGACATGGAAGAACAGAAGGAAGATAACACCGCCCGTGGTGTTGTTAACCAGGAAGGTTCTGACGACGTTGATAAATTTAAAGCTGTGCAGGAACAGGTAGTGGTTAAAGAACCCGAACCTGAAAAACCGAAAGAGGAAGAAATCTTCGTGGCTGTGGAACAGCCGGCTGAATTCCCCGGTGGTCAGGCTGCCCTTATGAAATGGTTAAGCCAGAACATCCGTTATCCGGAAGCTGCACAACAGAATGATATCCAGGGTCGTGTTGTCGTTAAGTTCGTAGTTGAAAAAGATGGTTCTGTTGGTCATGCCGAAATCGCACGCGGTGTCGACAAAGACCTCGACCGTGAAGCTCTCAGAGTGGTTAACAAGATGCCTAAATGGCAGCCCGGTAAGAACAATGGTGTGGCCGTGCGTTCTTACTTCAACCTCCCTGTGACATTCAAACTTCAGAACCAATAATCTCGATTCTATTTTCCCATCATAAGGGTGCGTCATATTTCACATCTTGACGCACCCTTTGTTTTAAATCGACTGCTATTGAAGCTTGTTTTCTCAATAAATTCCACAAATTTACTTATCCGAAAACCATTACCCTTGACAATTTGTTAATAATTTAAAACATCAAAAATATCAAGTTATGGAAAGAGACGATAATATGAACAATATGCCTAAAGGCGGCCGGCTTATTTTCGGTATCTTTATGATTTTAGTATATGTCGGAGTTGGATTGCTTTTTATCTTCGATGTATTCAATATCGATAATGTAGCCGTTAGTGCTTCTGTGGGTGGCGTACTTTGCGCCTATGGAGTATGGAGAGGCTACAGACTTTATAAAGGTATGAACTGAATAAAGTGTATGACCCTATGAATTAAGAGCCCTCGCATCTATCTTGCGAGGGCTTATATCCTGATAATATCCCTTATTTCAAACCCAAAAAACCTGCTATGAAAACTTCATCTTTCATAAAACAGAGTCTTTCTGCACTTGCCGGCTTAGTAATTATCGGAGGCTCTGCTTGTACTCCGGTGAAAAAAGGAGAATACGTCACCGGCAGTGCCACTATTTTTTGCGACGACGGCTTCCGTGCTATCCTTGATGAAGAAATCGAGGTCTTTGAATACACCTATCCTCAATCATCGATTATCCCGTTCTACGTGAGTGAGAGCGAAGCGATCGACACACTGTTGGCTGACGGCACTCAGGCCATCATTACCACAAGGGAGCTCAACAAAGACCAGATCCAATATATGCGTTCGAAATTTAAAAGGGTGGTGCGCCAGCAACCTATAGCCGTCGACGCCGTAGCCCTTATTATCAATAAAGACAATCCGGTTGACGTGCTGTCGATGGAACAGATAAGCGATATCCTTAACGGCAAAATAACCAGATGGACCCAGCTGGTAGGAAACGACACCACGCAAATAAAGCTCGTCTTTGACAACGCCGGTTCTTCAACTGTAAGCTATCTCAGGGAAAGATTCCTCCCCGAAGGCAAGAAAATATCCGATCTCCCAAATGCATTTGCCCAGCAAAACAACTCTCAGGTTTTCGATATCGTGAAATCTGATCCTAACGCGCTCGGTGTGATTAGTGTAAGCCGCCTCGGCGATGATCTTTCAGTGGCCAAAAACGTTCCTCTTGATAAAAGAATGGAAGAATATCAGAATGAAAATGACACTATCGCTACCAATCTTACCACTGAAGTAAAAATCCTTAAGGTATCAAATCCCACCGAAGAGAATGACTATAGTCTTATCGCCTATGCTCCCTATCAGGCTTATATCTACAGTGGCGAGTATCCTTTGGTAAGAAAGGTATATATGATTTCAACAGCAAGCAATTCCACTGTTCTCCATAGTTTCTATGTATTTATGACGGGGTTTGTCGGTCAAAAGATCATCAGCCGGACCGGAATCCTCCCTTATCAGATGAATCCTCGGGTCATTCAGGTTATTTAGGGACCGCCACACCTAAGTCCTTAAACCCTTGCAATCTCTTGTTGTCATATATTTAAAATTTTATTAACTTTGCAATAAGGACCCTCCTTTTCTATTAAAATTCAATTGGGCCTTAAAATTTTTCACAAAAACTAACACTCAAAAATATATGAAACTTAACCGTATTCTTTCAGTAGCCATCCTGGCCGGTTCCGCTTTCTCTGCTTTCGCGCAGACTCATCAGGAAGGCGTGGAATATTACAGGGCAGATCAATTTGCAAATGCCAAAGAGCTGCTTCAACGTAACTTTAACAACCCTGGCACCGATAAGTCTATAAGTGACTATTATCTTGGTCTTATCGCTCTCCAGGAGAAAAATACTTCTGAAGCTGCTAAATATTTTAACGACGGCACTACTGCTAATCCCGAATATCCCTTTAACTACGTTGGACTGGGACAGATTCAACTTATGAACGGCGACAAGAAAGGGGCTGAGGAGCTTTTCAAGACTGCCAAATCTAAAACTAAGAAGAATGCAGCTCTCGACATTGCTATCGCACGCGCATACTATGAAGTGGACCCTGTGGCTTATGCAAAAGAGATCGACAAGAATGTGCTTCAGGCTCAGAAGGATAGTCCGAAACAAGGGCCGGCTTACACCGACACTGATATCTATCTGTTTGAAGGTGACCGCAAGAAAGATAATAAGGACTTCGGAGGTGCCGGTAACTCTTACGAGATGGCAACCACCTACAATCCGAATGCTACGGAAGCTTATGTTAAATATGCAAACCTCTTTACGCAGGTTAACCCCCAGTATGCTATCAACATGCTCAACAACCTCCTGAGCGTTAACCCCCAGTCAGCTCTCGGACAAAGAGAACTTGCTAATGCTTATTACAATGCACAGAAATATAAAGAGGCTGCAGCTCAATATGAGAAATATGTAAAGAATCCCAACCACTTCAAACAGGACGAAGACCGTCTCGCTTTCCTCCTATTCGTGGATGGAGACTATCAGCAAGGTTATGATTTCGCGACCGGACTCCTTGCCCAGAACCCCCAGAACTTCACTGCTCAGCGTTTCCAGTTCATGAATGCTGCCCAGATTCCTTCAATGCAGGATCAGCTCGTTCCAATGGCTGAAGCTCTCGTAGTGGCACACAATGCTAACCCGGCAAATGTTTTCGCTCCAATCGATTATAATCTTATCAGTGAAGAACTTTCAAATGCAGGTAAAGCGAAGGAGGCCGAAGTGCTTCTTCAGGAAGCTATTGCCAACGATCCGACAAACCGCGATTATTATAAGCAACTTGCAATGGTATTCGTGAAAGACAATAATCTCCCCGGTGCCGCCGATGCTTTCCAGGGCTATATCGACAATACTGAAAACCCGACTTACAATGACTGGATTCAGCAAGCCACTTATGCATTCTATGCCGGGGTTCAGAATCAGAAAGATAATCCCGATGCTGCCAACAAATATTATGATATGGCTCAGGCAAGCACTGAAAAAGCCCAGGCTATCTCTTCCGATTTCACAAAACCGAAAAAAATCCAGGGTGATATTGCAAAACAAAGAGTTTCTGAAGACCAGGTAGCCTCAGCGGCTGTCCCCTACTTCACTGAAGGTTTAGCTATCTTCGAAGGGAAAGCAAACCCAAGCAAGAACGACATCAATGATGCTAAGGAGATGTATAACTATATGGGTAACTATTACCTTGATCAGAAAGATATCCCAACTGCTGTTATATATTTCAACAAGTATCTTGAACTTGATCCCGACAACGAAGCTTACAGAAATTTCGTTGAAGGTCTCCAGAAATAATCTTAATAAAAAAAATATCATTTAAAAGGACCGGTTTCGGTCCTTTTAATTTGTATAACCTGACTCATAGATTTTTTATCAAACCAAAGAAAAAATATCCGACATCATGATTGAAGATATACTCAGATTCAACGAAGAATTCGTAAAAAACGAAGGCTACAAACCTCACGTCACTTCCAAATATCCCGATAAGAAAATTGCAATCGTCACTTGTATGGACACAAGGCTCGTTCAACTCCTGCCTGCTGCCATGAATATTAAAAACGGTGATGTGAAGATGATAAAGAATGCCGGAGGTGTCATCACTGATCCATGGGATTCCACTGTCAGGTCTCTGCTTGTAGCAATTTATGAGCTCGGGGTAAATGAAATAATGATTATCGGTCACACTGAATGTGGTGTGCAAGGTATGAATGCGGATGAAATGATCCACCTTATGGAAAAACGTGGCATCAAGCCTGATACTATCAGTCTGGTCAGAAAATGCGGTATCGATCTTGAAAAATGGTTCAAAGGGTTCAATGACTCGGTTCAGTCGGTCAAGGATTCTGTGGATCTTGTCAGAAATCATCCTTTCATTCCTGAAGATGTGAAGATTTCAGGATATATAATGGACTCTACAACCGGCAAACTGTCTCCTCTCTGAAAAAAATCCTATTCTCCTTGGGATAATCCAGATATAATAAGGTCAATATCCTCTTCCCCGGTCGTTTGGATCGAAAGGATTGCGGGTGGGATCGAATTCTTCCTCTTCATCCTCATCTTCCTCTATATTCTTCCTGTTCCTGCTACGCTTGTCTGCTTCAGGCTTGTTCTTCTTGATGTTGTCAGGCTTCATAAGATCTATGGCGGTCGCGAAAACATCCCATGTCTCCTGTCGTTCCCAATTCTTCTTGATGTTCAGAACCTTCGGATAATAATATGCAAGATCAGGTTGTATGCCTTTCTCCACATCTCCGGTATCATATAGTCCGTTACCGTTGAAATCCTCATAAATCCTTGCATAATATTTTCCTGCGGGAAGAAAACGGAATTCAGCCCGGCCGTTCTGAACCGGAACTTTCCTTATTGGAGAGTCAGACGCGTTTAGCAGTTCCATAAATGCCGGAACAGAATCAACAAAATTGACTATATCAAAAATGAAGGCCGAATAGTCATCCTCAGATTTTGTCTTGAATTTGAATTCAAGTGGATCTGTAACCAGTCCGTAAATATTTTCGGCAGCCAAGCTGTCTACGGTCAGTCGATACTGCGTTTCATAATCCCACGGATACTCTATTTTCAGTTTCCTCGGATTGCCGGAATCAACCGGTTCGAGGCGCCACGCCTGTTTAACAGGACTCCATACTGAGTCTATTTCAATTTCAAGATGAAAGGCCGTGCTGTCAAGCCTCGTCAGAGGTGTATCGAACTCCATGAAGATCGGGAGGAAAACTTCTTGAGTAGCAGATGATGTAACCTTAAAACCAGCCGGTTTTGGTGGTTCTACCCCGATACTGTCGGAGGCCAATGCAAGAGTTTGTTCATCTATGGGTTCGCCTGTTTCTCCTCTTTGTTCACGTTCTTTTTCCAGGCGTTTCAGTTCCTTCTCCCTCCTTTTCTCTTTCATTTTCTCCAATTTAAGCTGGGCTTTCTTCGCATCTGCCAATGCCTTCTTCAGTTCTCTGGAATAGAAAAATCTAAGTGTATCGGTCGAGGCTGTCAGATTCTTGGCTGTGTCGGTCCTCAGATAGGTAGCTGAAATCCTCAGGCTGTCTAACGAAAGTAATACTTGTGGTTTTATCCAATATGTCAGCGTATCGTTATTTGGAGTTCTCTCAAGAACATACCAATCCTCAAGATCTTCATATCCCACCGGGGTAATTATGGGTAATGTATCAGAAGGCGCATTGAATATAAAACTGAGACGGGTAGAGTCTACTCTTTCATATTTCTGAAGATATTGAGGTTTGTAATCGCTCTCAAAAGAACGAAGAAGAATATCATTCGGCAGGAAACGGGTCCTTTCCCTGTTTATGACAGTATCAACCGTTCCCGTTACGAAATTATAAATTGTATCCGTGGTCATAATCCTCTCTGAGGTAGGCACCAGGGTAACGTCATAAAATGCGGTGGCTTCCTCCGGATTAGCTCTTTTGTAATCGTTGTCTACGTCATTCAAGGCAAATATTCTGTATTCACCGGCTTTAAGCCCCTTGATTGAAAACCTGCCGCGGTCGTCAGTCTTGGCAACTCTTTCAAATGGCAATGTCGAAAATGCTGTGTCGGAAAGATTGGAATATATTCCCACGAGCATGCCTTGTTGCGGCTCAAGAGCGTCTGCCGACAAGACCATCCCCGAAATCTGTAAGGTATCGATATCAGGGCCTGTAGAAAATGTATATGTGAAACCCTGAAGCTTATTACCTTCGTTGTTATCCTCTATAGAATTACCAAAATCTATCGTATAGGTGGTGTTTTCCTTCAGTGTGTCGTTGAAGGTTACTGTCACCCTTCTTCCCAATGAAGAAACCCTTGGCACCTCTTTAGAGACAGGAGATATCACAACCTTACTGAAAGCATCCTTTACATTTACTATTTCATTGAAGTCAATATCTATTCTCTGACGGTTAACGTTAGTTGACCCGGGAGCAGGATTAGCCCTGACAAATCTCGGGGGCTCTTCATCTCTTGCTCCTCCTGTAGGATTCCCGATAGAGGCACAGGAAACGCCGGCCAATAACACCGAGATGATAGAACCAAGAAAAAGCAGTTGCCTTTTCTCTATACTGTTTAGCTTGGATTTCATCTATTACCTGTTTTCAAAATTTTCCAATCTCAAAAGTAACAATTTTTTTTCATGTAGCTGCCCCTTGACCCTTCATTTTAACCCCTTTTACCATTTTTAAACCCACTATTTCAGTTTACTTCAAAAATTTTACCTATTTTTGCAAGTTGAAATTAAAAAGGGGGCGTTTTGTCCCTATACTAACCGAACAATTAATTAAAAATATAAAAAATCAAAAACAATGCAGAACAAAGGGTTTATCAGCACCATTGCCATCCTTTTGGTCTTAATCAGCGGATTCTATATCTCATTTTCAGTGGTGACCCACCACTTTGAAGAGAAGGCCAAGAAGTATGCCATCGAAATGTCGGGCACTGACGATGTGACCAACGACGCCTACAAAATGCACCTTAAACAATTCAATGACTCCATCGACAAGGAGAAGGTTTATCTCGGCTACACTTACAACCAGGTTCGTAAACTGGAAGTCGGCATGGGACTTGACCTTAAGGGAGGTATGAATGTGGTGCTGGAAATCTCAGTTCCTGACATCCTTCGCCAATATGCCGCCGGACCGCGTCAGCTCGAACAGATTAATGAAGCCATTGCTGCAGCTCAGGCTGCCGGTGCGAAAAGCAGCGATAAGGATTTTATCTCTAAATTCGCTTCTTATTTTCAGCCCGGAACAATGGCAGGCCTTTTTGTGCGTGAAGGTGAATATCTCGGCAAAATCCGCAGCAATTCATCAAATGCCGATGTGGTTTCTGCTCTCGACAACCAGGTTAACAGTCAGATTGACGCCGCATTCAATATCTTCAGAACCCGTATCGACCAATTCGGTGTTGTGGCTCCTAATATCCAGAAACTTCAGGATAAATCAGGACAGATCCTTCTCGAACTCCCGGGTGTGAAGGAACCGGAACGTGTCACTGAACTTCTGAAATCTTCAGCAAACCTCGAATTCTTTGAAGTTTACAACTACAATGAGATTGCCAATGATCTCAATAGTTTCTCACAGCTCTGGATGCAACAGGACACTGTAAACCACACAAACCTTATCCAGCTCCTCGGTGGAACAATGAGAAGCGGCAGCCCAGTTATCGGTATCGTTGCTCCTCAGAACCGTGCCCTCGTCGACAGCATCCTCGCTTCTCCTCTTGCAAAACAGAAATTGCCAAGCGACTTCTCTGCAGTATGGGAAGTTAAGCCTATTAATTACCCTGTGCTTGATGAAAACGGCAATGTCCTTAAGAAAGCTAACGGAGAAGACCGCACAACTCCTTATTACCAACTCATCGCTCTGAAGGGTGACGCCGCTCTTGAAGGCGACGCTGTGACATCTGCATCCAGTGAATATGACAATATGCGTGGTAACACCGTAAACATGAGAATGAACGATGCCGGTGCTCAGGCTTGGGCTACTCTTACACGCAACAATATCGGACGTCCGATCGCTATCGTCCTTGATAATAATGTTTACTCTTATCCTAACGTAAACAATGAAATCACAGGTGGTTCCTCAGAAATCACAGGTAATTTCACTCCCGAAGAGGCTAACGACCTCGCCAATGTGCTCAAGTCAGGTAAAATGAGCGCCAAGGTTGAAGTGGTCAGCAACAACGTTATCGGTCCGAGCCTCGGTGCAGAAGCTGTTACTCAGGGATTCCTCTCATTCGTAGTGGCAATTGCCATTCTTATGGTGTTCATGATCCTTATCTACGGTATCATCCCGGGTCTTGTCGCCAACGTGGGACTTATCCTTAACCTTTATTTCACTCTGGGTATCCTCGCTTCATTCCAGGCAGTGCTGACACTTTCCGGTATCGCCGGTATCGTGCTCGCACTCGGTATGGCGGTCGATGCCAACGTGCTTATCTTCGAGCGCACAAAAGAGGAACTCAAAGTTGGCAAGAAACTTCGCCAGGCCATCTCTGAAGGTTACGGAAACGCTTTCTCTGCTATCTTCGACTCTAACATCACTTCTGTAATCACCGGTGTAATCCTACTTCTTTTCGGTTCAGGTCCGATCAAAGGTTTCGCCACAACTCTTATCATAGGTCTTGTCTGCTCCTTCTTCACAGCAGTATTCCTTACCCGAATAGCATTTGAGCTTATCACAAAGAACGGCCGTTGTGCAAATATGACCTTCGACACCAAGATAAGCCGCAACCTCTTCTCCGGCACAAGAATCAATTTCATCGGTCATTGGAGAATATCTGCAAGCGTCTGGGTTTCTTTAATCGTGATCTCAATCGCTTCTCTCGCTATACGCGGTATGAACCAGGGTATCGACTTCTCAGGTGGTAGAAACTACGTGGTTCAGTTCAGCCATCCGGTAAATCCTGCCGAATTGCAGCAGCGTCTCACAAAAGACCTTCAGACTGAAGCAAACGATCCTACAGTAAGTGTAAGCGTTATCACAATCGATGATCCTACTAAGGTTCGTATCTCAACAAACTATCGTATCAAAGATGATGGCCAGAATGTAGATAACGACGTGACACGTCTTCTTTACACCAAGCTTGCTCCCGAACTAACAGATCAGAATGGCAACATTATGGACTATAACACTTTCTCTATGGCCGATGAAAACAATGGTATCATCTCTATTCAAAAAGTAGGTCCCTCTGTAGCTGACGACATGCGCCGCGACGCTTACTGGGCTGTTAGTATCGCAGTGGTTTGTATGTTCCTCTATATCCTCCTCCGCTTCCACAACATCGCTTTCTCTGTTGGCGCTGTTTGTGCAGTGGCTCTCACAGCTTTCCTCATCATCGGTTTCTATTCAATCTGCTGGGGATTCCTCCCGTTCTCTATGGAAATCGACCAATCCTTCATCGCGGCAGTCCTTACAATTATCGGTTATCAGATCAACGATACCGTGGTGGTATTCGACCGTGTGCGTGAGATGATGAAAGTTTATCCCAAGGAAGACAGATTCCTTACTTTCAACAAGAGTCTTAACACAACTCTTACCCGTACGATCATGACTTCATTCTCAACTCTGCTCGTGCTGGGTTGTATCTTCTTCCTCGGTGGTGACACCATCAGAAGCTTCACATTCGCAATGATCTTCGGTGTGATTGTCGGTACTTTCTGCTCTCTCTTCTGCGCAGCTCCGATTGCTTATCACATTGTTAAGTTCAATATCGACCGCAAACGTAAAAACGACGACGGCAAACCTATGCTTCAGGGCAACCGCCGCTTCCAATAAAACTTAAAATTATATCTCAATGGAGTTACAACATTTCTGCTGTAACTCCATTTTTAAACTTTTCACTTCACATTTGGTCAAAAAGATAATAAACCAACTTTAACAATTATGAAACTGAAAACTTTTGCGTTTCTTGCTTGTTCAGCCTTTTTGCTTTCAAGCTGTGTTTCCAACAAAAAATACGCTGAACTTCAGAATAAGTATGACGAACTTCAGCTTGTTTATGGTAGTACCCGCGATGATCTCTTAGGATGTAATTCCGACGTAAGGAACCTTCAGACTCAGCTTGACGCTGCAAATAAGGCTATCCTTGCCACAAGAAACGACCTGAAAGATGCCAAAGAGGCTCTTTCAAAGGCTATGGATCAGAACAGTCAGGGCAATGTGAATATCTCAAAACTTGTTGACGAGATCAATGCGTCTAACAAATATATCAAACAGCTTGTTGACGCAAAATCAAAGTCAGACTCTCTTAATATCGCACTCACTAACAAACTGACCCGTTCTCTCAACACAGATGAACTACGCGATGTTGATGTAAAGGTTCTGAAAGGTGTTGTCTATATCTCTCTTGCTGACAATATGCTCTTCAAGAGCGGAAGCTATGAGGTAAGCACTCAGGCTAAACAGACTCTCGAAAAGATTGCCAAGATTCTTAAGGACTTCAAGGATTTCGATGTGCTGGTTGAAGGTAATACTGACAATGTGCCCATCTCTAAAACAAACATCCGTAATAATTGGGACCTCTCTGCTCTTCGTGCTTCTTCAGTTGTGCAGGTGCTCCAGAATGATTTCGGAATTGACCCGTCCCGTCTCTCTGCTGCCGGTCGCGGTGAATTCAATCCTATAACCGACAACGATACTGAACTCGGGAAACAGCGTAACCGCAGAACCGAGATCATCATCACTCCGAAACTTGATGAATTTATGGACCTGATTGATCAGGCTCCCGCAGAAAACTGATAACTGATCATTCTAACTTATATGGCAAGACCCGATAAGCTGATTTCAGGATTGACCCGGCTTTCGGGTCTTGTCTTTTTATGTCTATTTTCTTGTGTTACCGAAAATACTCCCGACGGGCCCTCTCTTTCTCCGGGAGATCCGCTTCCTTCCTTTAAGGTAGAGATGGCCGACGGTTCCTTTGTTTCTAATACATCTTTTATTGACAAGGCCGGGGTTATCGTATTTTTTAACACTTCCTGTCCTGATTGCAGGAAGGAACTTCCGGTTATCGGGGAACTTTACGAACTTTATAAAGATGACCCTGATGTTTTAATAATTGCCATTGCCAGGGATGAAGAGCTGACCTCGATATCGGAATATTGGAAAGAAAATAATCTTAACATTCCGTTTTCTCCCCAGAAAGGCAGGTACATATATAACCTATTTGCAAAAACTATCATCCCCAGGACTTATATTTCCAATCGCTCGGCAGTCATAACGGCTGCCTATGGCGATTCAGACATGCCATCTTTGCAGAATTTAATAAACAATTTGAAAGCAGCCGGGAATTAGCCAACTGATTTATCAAAATTACAATCACCAAATAAAACCAATCAATCTAAACCCTTTAATAATGCCACGTTACGATATTGCCCGAATACGTAAGGAAAATGGGATTAGTCAGAATGAACTGGCTCAACGATTACAAATCACTCAGAGCTTCCTTTCTGCTATTGAAAACGGCCGTAGCCCTCTCCCAATTGAGAAAGAGGAAAAACTTCGTGAAATCTTTCCAAAGGCAGACCTTTCTTTATATGTCTTAGATAAAAAGGATGAAGAAGACAAGAGAGTTATTGATATGACTGACAGCGATCTTTTCAATCAGCTTCTCAGTCGTTTCCACAGACAGGCTCATAGCAGTGAAGAAAACCCGCATCGCCATATTCACCATGAAAAAATACAGTCATTGGAAGAACAGGTCCTGAATCTTTTCACCCGTAATGATTCACTTATGAAACGGAATGATGCCCTGATGGAGCGAAATGACCGACTCTCTGAAGCAAACGACAGGCTTCGTGCGGAAAATGATGCTTTACGTTCAGAAATCGACCGTCTCAGATCTCAGATCTTTTCACTCAAATCATAAAAATACCTTTCGTGCACCGGAATCATGATGCTTACCGAGTGATCCTTATGATATAATCCGGGATTATCATCTTTGCGGTTATGCCCGAATTGGTAAGACTTCTGGCCAAACTTTCAGCCGACGGAAGAAGATCACTCTCCGAATGTCGCTCCTTATGTATATTATTGATATAATCGGCTATGCATGGGAAGGCTATGTATAGCTCCCCCTGCGGCTTAAGATTTACATTTATGAGCCATTTTAAAGTCTCAACGGGTTCATGAAGATGTGGATAGACACAATACATTATTATCTTATCATATTCCCCTTCAATATTTTCATTTTCAAAGTCTATATTCACAAATTCCGGTTCAGGCTTAAGACAAGAATATTTTTCCACAGCTTTTCTTAACATCCCTGCAGAATAATCCACAGCCGTTATTTTACCCTTTTCTCCAATCTTTTCAGCTACAAACGGCAAGAGCACACCGGTACCTGTTCCTAAATCTAAAACCGAATCTCCTTTCGAAAGATTCATCAGGCCGAGTATACTCCTCACTTTTTCCGGAGTGGATAAGACTTCGTTATCGTCCCATGAATCAGCTAAATTGTCGAAAAAATACCTGTCGTCCATAAAATGTCTGAATTTACACCTTTCAAATTTACTTATTTTTCTTAGACCCCATTACCCAAAATTATTCATTTTTTATGGAATGGTATCGTGATTCCTTTCTTTAGTTCCTCAAGAATTAATAATTTTGATTTTTCAACCTTTTATCACTTATATATCACTCATATTCCTTAATTTCATCAAATATAGTTGTTATTTTAAATTTTATTTTACTAATTTTGCACGTCATTATTCCAAATAAACATTAGTTACTTACAATACTATGAAAAGTGTGTTTTTAATTTTTGCAGGAATAATCTTTTTTTCTATTGCTAACGCTAAAAATCTTAATGACACTACTGCCTTGCAAGAGCTGACCGTTACGGCTCCTATCAAAACTAATGTAATTCTTACCCCGCTTGATGTCACTGTAATTTCAGAAGAAGAGATCGACAAATCAACTGAATCCTCTTTGCTACCCGTTCTGCAAAGCCATATTCCCGGAATGTTCGTCAGCGAACGAGGGATGGAAGGATATGGAGTCTCAGGAGGAGCGGCAGGCACTGTCAACATCCGCGGCGTAGGCTCGGGGAATAAAATCCTGTTTATGATCGACGGAATACCTACATGGGCCGGTATGTTCGGACACGCCAATCCTGACACATATGTAGCTAACGGTGTGGAGAAAGTTGAAGTGGTGAAAGGACCTTCTTCTCTCCTTTACGGTTCGGGAGCTATGGGTGGTTCGGTCAATATCATTACTAAAAAGAAAACACAAGACGGCTTCTCCGGAAGGGCAAGGGCCATGCTCGGTTCTTACTACACCTATAAACTGAATCTTTCGGGCAATTATAAAAAAGACAAGTTCTCTGCAATCGCTGCATTCCAATATAATAAAAGTGACAATAATCGTGAAAATGCCAACTTTTGGCTCTTTAACGAATATCTTCAGCTTCAATACCTTCTCTCCAAAAATTGGAATGTTGGAGCAAATGCCGACATGACTCAAAGCAAGGCTCACAATCCGGGCTCTGTTCAGTCGCCACTCGAAAATATGTGGACAAAAATATCCCGGGGCACCGCCTCTCTATATGCCCACAATAATTACGGGAATCTTCATGGAGGCGTGCAGGCTTACATTAACTGGGGACGCCATAAACTTGATGACGGTAACAGCCCTGATGCTACACCACGAAACTATCTTTTCAATCTCACTGACTATAATTTGGGATTCTCTATTTTTGAAACTTTTAGCCCATGGATAGATAATAATCTTTCTGTCGGTATCGATTTTCAACATTGGGGGGGACATATCTGGAATACACCCAAACCAGAGATCTATAATCCGGCTATCGACGGTGATTTCAATCCTTCTGAAGCAAGACACAACGAAAATGATATCGCCGGATATCTTATGATGCAGCAAAGTTTTATCGACAACCTGATTTCTGTGAACGCAGGCTTGCGTCTTCAGCATAATTCAATTTACGGGAATGTCTGGGTGCCCCAGGCCGGTTTCATTATCCGTCCGGCTTCTGCCTCAGAAATTAAATTTAACTTTAGCAAAGGTTTCCGTTCACCTAATATTCGTGAACTCTATCTATATAATCCTGCTAATAGCAATTTAAAACCGGAATATCTGCTGAATTACGAACTTTCCTATCGTCAGAACCTGTTCGATCATAGGCTCAACTTCGGAGCTGCCATCTATTTTATCGACGGCAAGGACATGATCCAGACAGGTATGGTGAATGGAAGACCTCTGAATATGAACACCGGTAAATTCAAGAATAAAGGATTTGAGCTGGATGCCTCCTGGAGATTCTTGCCTTCTTGCGTTCTTTATGGCGGTTATGCTTATCTTCACACCGATAACAAAGGATTGCTTTATGCACCCAAAAACAAATTCGACATCTCTCTTACTTTTACCCCTTCTGATTTCGAATTCACTCTTGAAAACAATAATATTTGGTCGCTTAATAATGGAAGCCCGGATGGAAATGTAAACTATTCGCTTCTCAATTTCCGTGGAAGCTATACATATGACTGTGGTGTGCCGCTAACTTTTGTATTGAAAGTAGACAATATTTTCGGTGAAAAATACGAAGTTGTCTACGGGTTTCCTATGCCCGGTACGACTGTATTGGTTGGCGCCGAGATTAAATTTTAAAAAAACGTAATGAGGGGAAGACTTTCTTTACTTTATTTCCTACAATTCGCTGTTTGGGGCAGTTATCTTTCTTGCTTTGGCCAATTGCTAGGAAGTGCAGGATTAGGCCCCGATATACAATGGTTCTATGCAGCGGTAGGAATTATATCATTATTTACTCCACCACTATTCGGCCATTTTGCCGATCGATTCTTCCCCTCGTTACGTCTTCTCGGTCTTTGTCATATTTGTGCATCCTTGGCAATGTTCGGTGCCTGGATTTATGCCTCGGTTAATCTACAATTTCAATTCTGGGCTTTTTTCCTTATTTATATCCTCTTTCTGGCTTTCTACATGCCAACTATGGCTCTGGCCAATACAACAACTTTTACATTACTAAAAAAAGACGGCAAATTGCCGGTAGATCATTTTCCTATAATTCGTGTATGGGGAACCCTCGGATTCGTCGCTGCCATGTGGTTTGTAAACAGCGCCTATTTTTTTGATGGAAGTTTCGGATTTACATTTGACGACACCAATCCGTTTGCTCCCCATAGGTTTCAGTACACTTCTATGCAGCTTCTTGTTTCATCAGCTCTTGGACTGCTCACAGCCCTTTATACGTTGACTTTGCCCCTTTCTCCCTTAAGCATTTCTGATAAAAAAACATCTTTTAAAGAAATTTTCGGATTAAAGGCTTTCAGCATATTCCGAATCCCCGAAGTCCGGACTTTCCTGATTTTCGCAGTTTTCACCGGCGTCTGTCTTCAGATTTCAAATGGATTTGCAATTCCATACATTAATCATTTTATGGCTTTTGACCAATATATCGGTTCTATGGCGGCAGGGAATGCGACTCTTCTTGTTTCCCTATCTCAGATTTCTGAAGCGGCATTTATTCTTGTCACCGGTATTGCCATGAAAAGATTAGGATTCAAATTGGTTATTTTCCTGGCTTTAATTGCATGGTCTATCCGGTTCCTTTTCCTGGGTACCGGAAACCCGGGTGACGGTCTTTGGATGTTTATAGTCTCTATGCTTGTGTATGGTGTGGCTTTCAATTTCTTCACCATAGCCGGGCATATCTATATGGATCAGAAAAGCGATGTTTCAACCCGTGGCTTCGGGCAAGGGCTCCTTATGATGATGACAAATGGTATCGGTGCAACCGGTGGAATGGTGGCGGCCGGAGCAATTATCAATCATTATTGCAGGTGGGAAATGATAGAATCACCTGCGAGTCATGGAAGCATGCGTCTTTTTATGGGCGACTGGCTTGTCCCTTGGATCTTATTTGCCGCTTATGCATTATTAATCGCTCTTCTTTTTCTGGTATTCTATCACTCATCTCGCACACAAAATTCCCCAATCACAAAGTTAGATTCCATTACATAGAAATGTTAAAAATACCAAGACGATCTATTTTTGATTATTGTAATTGGGGATGATTGAGGATAATAATTTATCAACTATTTTAGACCCTGCATTTATCAAAAACCGGAGAAGGTTTTTAAGGCAGAAATGCCCCTAAATAAGATCGTTAACATCTCAAATTTAATTCGAATTTATAAAAATATGCTATTGAAATATGTTTTTTAGCATATTTTATTTTGCATTTTATTGAATTTACTTTAATTTTGTACCGTAAAATTTCTAAGGTAAAAAAGATTGTACCATGAAATACTTACGTTATTGTATTAATTTTTAAGCGTTTAGTGATTATTAATTTAGTATTAACTTAAAACTTTTAAAAATGAAGACAGCAACTAAGTTTTTCAAACGCGCCACTAAATGGTATTTTAAAAATGCTGCTAAGTATTACAGCTGGACACCTACCGGTTGTATCCCTTTAACCCGGACAAAATAATCCGGTTAATCTTTAAAAGGTAATCCGGGAACTTTCCCGGAAGGATTTAGGAAGCAAAAACCCGATAAACAAGACCCGGAGTTTTTCTAAGGCCAACCCCATCATAAGTAATTCGACGTAATTACTTGATGGGGTTGATGTTATACTGAAAAAAAAACTACATTCGAATAAGTTGACCGTGAATCGCTTTTTGATAAAACTAAACTCCGATCTATCTCATTTTTTTGTAAATTTGCCTGTAATTTAAAAGATTAAGCCTATGAACCAGGATACGAATACGGGATTGAAAAAGATAAGAATAAAACAATATGCAAGTTTTATTATCTGTCTTTTGCTTATGCTCGTAGTACCTATTTGGAGAGACCATAGGATTATAGGAATAAATCTCCCTGATCCAAATAAAATTGAAAAAATTGAAACTATCAAACCGACTGAATCTGGCATAATAATAAATACAACAGAAATTGGGAAAGATATAATGGGTTATGGAGGACCAACTCCTGTTGAAATAACCGTATCTAATGGGAAAATCACTAAAATTACACCTTTGAAAAACCAAGAAACTCCGGAATTCTACGGAGCTGTTAGAAACAGTAATATTCTGGAATCATTTGACGGATTGACTCTCCCTGAGGCCATTAAAAAGCCCGTTGACGGAGTGAGCGGAGCCACATATTCTTCAAAAGCAATAATAGCTAATATAAGGGTAGGTATTGAATATGCCCTTAAAAGTGATAATATAGTGACCATTGAAAAAACTTCGGAACGTGAAAAACTTTCTGCAAAATTCTATGTCACAATCGTTATAATTCTTGCAGGGGGTATCATTCCTCTTTTTTTAAACGACAGACGCTACAGAACACTCCAGTTAATTCTTAATGTGATTTTACTTGGTTTCTGGGGTGGCACATTTATCTCTTACTCTTTGTTAACCTCATATCTCACAAATGGAATCACATCGGTTATAATGCTTCCTGTGGCATTAATGCTTGTGGCCGCTTTCATTTATCCATTTTTCGGCAAAAAAGATTATTACTGCCTCTGGATGTGCCCTTATGGCTCTTTACAGGAATTGCTCGGTAAATGCATTAAATTTAAAATCAGGATAAAACCAAAATTTATAAAACCACTGAACCGATTCCGCGAAGCCTTATGGTTTATACTTATGTGGTTGCTCTGGACAGGATTATGGTTTGACTGGATGGGATACGAACCTTTCGCTGCCTTTTTCTTCACAGATGCATCTGCAGTGACTTTAAGTATAGCCGGAGCCTTCTTGATCCTTTCACTATTCATTCAGCGACCCTACTGCCGCTTTGTGTGTCCCACCGGTTCCCTTTTCAAGTTTGCCGAAGGATCCTATTAATATTTTGTAAAATGATAGCGGAAACCGATATAAATCATTGGGCCATGAATTGGTCCATAAATCATTGTGGCATCAAAATTATTTCCCCAGGGATTTGCTGAATCTATTATCGGTGTCTTCTGGCGGAAACCTGTCAGATTCTCTCCTCCTATATATACCGACCAGTTCTTGAAATTCTTAGTTACCTGGGCATTTAACTGAGGGAAAGCCTTGTAAGTGGCATTCCATGACATCTCACCGTTTGCAAGTCTGTATGGATCCGGCATTCTTCCTCCTCCATTGATTGCCAGAGTGGCATCTACCTGCCATATACCCATCATTGGAGACCATCCTACAGAAAACAAACCCTTATTTTTTGAAGTCAAAGGTTTGCTCACAAGACCTTTTCCGTAATCAACCTTAACATCCGTGAATCTGTATGCCGCAGTTATTGTCAGATCCTCTATTACAGAATATGTGAGTTCCATTTGGAATGTCCTTGAAAAATTAGGACGATTCCCGGAATCTTTTATTATCACCGAATGAGGATCTATCTCCAGATCAACCAACAGTTGATGGCTGAATCTTGTGTAATAAAATTCGGTACTATAATCTAAATTTCGTTCAAAAAGTTTTATCTGTCCCGAAATACCACCTCCATAATTCATTGCTACTTCCTGATGAAGGTCTGAACCTATTATTATATTCCTGGAAGAAGCCATATAGAAATGATTTTCCGCCAATGGATGAGGTGACCGATATCCTCTACCGACTGACGCATGAAGAGATAGAGCACCTTCAAGAAGATTCCAGCGTGTATGTAAGCGAGGGGTTATCATATCTCCATAATCTGAACTATGGTCATATCTTAACCCTCCCATTAATATCAGCATGGAGTTAAGATCATAAGTGTACTGTACATATCCTCCCGGAGTAATCTCTGAATCAGTCTCTCGGTCTGGCATGACATTCAGATCGTTGTTAAGCCGGAATTTCTGCTTATATCTGTCATAATTAAAACTTAATCCAGCCGAAAGACCATGCAGTCCATCTTTCCACTTCCTTTCATACATTAATGATGCATAGATATTGTCTTGATCTACATCATATAACTTATGTCCATAAGAAGCATCTTCCTTATGAAGGGAACCGGAAACAATCAATGCTATATTTTCTTCATTTTCAGGGTTAATGAAGTATGCGTTTTTTGTAAATAATTCCCATCTTTGTGTGTTTATATCAATTTTGTAAAGTTCTTGTTCTCCGTCGGTCATCTGCTGGGAATGATGACTGTCCTGACCGCTTACCCTGTCTTCTATAAGATATCTTAAACCGGCTTGGAAAATATATCTGTCAGCCATATAAGCCCAACGGTTCATCCCGGTGAATTGTTTGATTTTCGGAAGATCAATAAAACCGTCGTTATTATCATCATGTGAGGCAAATTCATTTTCGGCATGTAGCAGAAGACCTGTCGACCATTTGTCAGTGAGATGTATGTTGCCGGCAGCATTCAGCTCCCCTTTCCCGAAAATATCCCCGTAACCGTTTATTAAAAGAGATTGTTCAACCTGTGGTTTTAGAAATTCTATATTTATCTGACCCGAAACAGATTCATAACCATTTTTTACAGAACTTGCCCCTTTGCTAACCTGAATTGACTGCATCCATGTGCCCGGAATATAGCCCAAACCATAAAGTGAAGAGGCACCTCGCAGATTAGGTATATTCTCTGTCAGCATCTGCACATATCTACCGTCAAGCCCTAACAGTTTAATTTGTTTGGCTCCGGTCGCAGCATCGCTGTAGTTCACGTCGACCGATGCATTATTTATGAAACTTTCCCCGAGGTTACAGCATGCCGCCCTTAATAATTCTGTTTTCGAAATGGCATCTGTATTTAAGGCGCTCCCTCTTAATTTTCTAACTCCCTTAGGTTTCTCATATAATACGAATTCTTCTAACGTTACATCAATATCCGCTAATGTATCGGTCTGATTTTGCGTTTCAGATGAGATTAGTTCCTGTGCATCGGAAGAAAACAGAAAACCACTTGAAATGATTAGTAAAAAGGATATTAGTAAAATTTCTTTTCTCATTATTTTTTAAAACGTTGCAATTATAAAGGATATTTTAATCACATCTTGGTTTTAGTCCAATCCTAACTTAATCACAATAACGTTACCTAAAGACATCTCATTCAAGGCATTTTCTTGAATCCTTCAAAACGTTCCGACGGATTAAATGGCTTTCCTCGATATCTTGTTTCAAAATGCAGATGCGGACCCGTTGAATTTCCTGTTCTTCCACCCAATGCTAATGGATCTCCGGCATTCATCTGCTCTCCAAGATTCACAATACTGCTATGAAGATGTCCATATAGTGTCTGGATGTCACCGGCATGGCTCACAATGATATAATTACCATAACCCTTTGGATCACAACCAATCCCCGTAATAACTCCCGGCAATACGCATTTTACCGTGTCTCCTACATTCAGCGATATGTCTATCCCTTTGTGTGATCTTCCTGAACTACGTCGGCAACCATAGGCAGAGGTTATCCTTCCTTCAATCGGAAACTGAAAATCATTGTTAGTATATTGCGGAAGATCCCCCTTATAAGGCAAATAGTGGAAATGTTTTTCCTGTTTTACCCATTCACCGGTTTCCAGATAACTGTGTTCGCTATAGGCTGAAGTCAGAAACGAAAGGACTTCAGCTGTCACATTCTCATTTATATCCTCAGAATAAATGGCTTGCAACAGTTCCATTATATCCTCGCTACCGCTCTCCCTCTCTTCGGGTTCTTCAGGAGCCAGAATCAGGTTTACCAAGTCATTAATAGGTTCATCTGCCTCACTACTTTCGGCAGCCTTCAGTGGCATTATGTTCAGAGACCCGAGTAATATGATAACCTGCGCCCATAAAAGCGATTTCATCTTAACAGGCTTTGTTCATTTAGAAGGGTTTTCCTGACTTTCTGCGGCTTTGAGTTCTTTACTTTTCTTCTTATACTCATCCACCATCGGTGAACCGAATAATATCCAGGCCGCACATGCCACGAAAGCAAGGAAGATAAATCCGGCAAGTATCAGACCTTTCCTGGGAGAAGTAGGCCTGATAGAAACGGTGGCAGGTGTTATGGTTGTGTAAACAGGAGTGATTTCCTGCACTTTTGATTTCGCCTGTTGCACCTGCAAAGAGGTTTCGTTATAAAGATTAAAGGCAAGTGATGCCTCGTTTTCGAGCCTTTCCCTGGTTATCTGGGCAGAACGGGTGGCAAGACTCTGGTTTTTGTCAACATAATCAGCAAGTCGCTGTTGGGCACTGTAATAATCCTTCTGTGCCTCATCATTCAACTTTTGAGCATAATTCAGATCTTCACGTGCTTTAGTGGTCCTGTAATCTGTGATAAAGTCTCGAAGCCGTGACACAACTGTATCCACAAGAATAGCAGAGACCAATGGATCCTGCATTTTTGTGTTTATGGTTATGACACTTGTTTTTTGATCCACACTTGCTGTTATTCGTTGTGAAAGCGCCTTTACAAGTTCACTTTCTTCCGGAGTTAGTTGAAAACTGTTAAGGGTATGCCCCTCCTCTATTTCATCACCTCCCTTGATAAGTCCTATCACTTTACCGGGAAGACCAAGAACAACTCCCCACCATGGAGCGCTTGTTTCATCCTCTAAGTATTCTTTGACTGTGTATTTTTCTCCCTCTTTGTCGGTTACTACCACTTCGAAAAGACCCGTAAGAAAAGGTACTGACCCTACTATATCCGGATAAAGCTGGGGATACATAGCATCGGATCCTGAATTGCCGGCAGCGTTTATTCCTGCCATACTGGCCAATGCACTAAGACCTCCGCTTAGATTGGTCTTTCCGTTGGTTTTTACCTCAGGTGCAAGTTTCACTACCGTGGTGTATTCTTTCGGTATGCTGAACGCTATAATAAGTCCGGCGATAGCACCCCACATACACCACACAAGCAGGAGTTTCTTTTTTGACCATAGTTTATACGCAAGTTCAAGAAGATCTATCTCTTTCTCTTCATTCTCATGATCTTCTTTAATCCTCACATCGGGATCTTCTTGAGTTTGTTTAGTCATGATCTGTCGGATATGGGAGTTTACTATTTAAAAATATTATACACTGTAGCTGCCATAGTTGCTACTGAACTAAAGCTTGTGGCAAATGCAAGAACTTTAGTCCAGTCGGTTCCCCCGCTTCTCGGCTTGGTCGGAACTATAATCTGACAGCCAGGTTCGATCGGCGTATTTCCGTTTGCTTTCGAGACAGTCCCGTTCATATAGACAATAAACGCCTTCCCTTTCTTCGCTCTTTGTCCATACCCACCTGCCTGGTTGATGTAATGTTTAAGTTTCTTACCTGGTTCATAGACCACAGTATTTGGGAACATCACATCTCCCGATATTTTGACTGTGCTCTGTTGTTGCGGTATATAAAGGTAATCCCCCGGTTGCAATATGAGATCATAGGAACTTCCCGGATAATCTATAGCCTTCTGAAGATCTATTCCTACGTTGTAGTTCCTGGAGACTTCTATCTTGCTTAGGGCTATGGAATCACCTTGATTGGGACCGCTATTGGCCATAGCAAATTTCAGGGCCTCGGTTCTTGCTAGATATTCGTCTTCTGACAACTGACGCTCCAGATGTGCCCCCTTTATATATGCCTCATCAAGTATTCCTCCGGCCCTTCTAATTATGTCGGTTAATCTTTCATTCCTTTTTTCCAGAGCATATTGACCACCGAAAAGAACCTCTCCGTTAATCCTTACAAATTCCTGTTTCTCATATCCCGGACTTGTCCTTACAGTGACAACATCGTAGGGCATCAGCTCAAAGCCCTTTTCGTATCCGACGGCGAGCCCCTTTTCTATATTTACTGAATATAATTGTGCCAACTGCTGTGTCGGTTGCAAAGAAGAAGGATCTATTATACGTCTAGCAATATCCACACGGGCTGTTGAAGCACCCTGCAACAAACCACCGGCTTCAATTATTAGATCTTCAAGAGTTATATTTTCGGCAAATGGATAGGTTCCAGGTTTGGCTACCTGACCGTGTATTGTCAGATCTCCTTTATATTCAAGATCTGTTATGCTTGAAATCACAAGCATATCGTTCCGTTTAAGATTTATGTCAGGCACCTGGCCCGATAATATTGCTCCAAGATCTATAGCTACTACTTCAAGCTGTAGCTCCGGTCCTTCACGGTATAACAATGCTCTACCCTTATAGGCATCTTCCATCAGACCATCGGCTGTTGCTATAAGCTGGCTTACTGTGGACACACTCGGACTGATGGCGTACATTCCCGGACGATAGACAGCCCCCTTCAACTCCACTTTATTTGAATAGCGGTCTAAAATAGTCCCAACTGTTATAAGATCACCGTCCTGGAGTTTGTAGGTCTTGAAATCGGCTTTCTCTACATTAAAAAGCTCGTTCTCGTTTCCGGACTGCCTGGCCAGTCTTACCATACCGGCATAAGCATCTCCCGTAAAGCCTCCCGCATAATTCAACAGATCTTCCACTGTCTCCCCGGGCTTTATCTCATAATACATCGGTCGCTTAACGTTTCCACTGATATTGACCAACTGATCAAACGGGGGAACTATGATTACATCACCCTCTTGCAATCGGATGTTGCCACTTGTTTTACCTCCAAAAAGATACTCATATATGTCAATCCCGGCTATTTTTTTACCGTTTCTTAAAACCTGAATATTTCTTATTGATCCTATGTCATTGATTCCGCCGGCGTTATATAAGGCATGGAAAACCGATGAGAAAGGCGATAGCCGGAAGGTTCCCGGAGTTGCCACTTCTCCCATTATATCCACCTGGATGGAACGGACCTGACCTAATGTCACCTGTATATCGGTCTCTTCGTCACTCATGCCGGCGTATTTCTGGGAGAATACCGATTTGACATGCTTGTTGGCATCATTTATCGTGAGCCCGTTTAGATAAACCGGTCCTATCTGAGATATCATTATACTACCTTCCGGAGAGATGGTTTGCCTGATATGATCCTCGTTATTCCCCCAAATATCTATTATCACCTCATCTCCCGGTCCCAGACGATAGTTCTGGGGGGTGGCCATATTATCGTTTGGCTCAAAAGTAAGGCTCGGAGTGTTGAAAACCTCATGTCCGTAAATCTGACGTGCTGATGCAGGATTATTAGTAATAATCACATTTTCCATAGATTCGGAAGCTATCTCTTCCGTTTGAACACGACGTCGTTCGCCGCTACCTCCCTGCAGACGCTGATTGCCCCGTTCTACAGCCGATTCTTCCTGTTGGCTATTTTCATATTGGGCTTTTATTCTTTGAGCTTGTTCCGGTGTCACACCTCTGGCTAATAATGCCTTGCCAATCTGCTGTTGAGTTTTACCGGCTGCCGATTGTTGTTTTATGAATGAGATGACCTCCTGGTCGGTCATCGCCCAACCGCACATGAATAGCGATAACATGCAGGTGAGAAGAATTCCTCTTTTCCTCATACTCTTATGGAATATTTTTTGAAGCTTCTGTATCCGCAAAATTAACAAAAATAAGTATTCTACGCAATAATAGTTTGTCACAAGCTTGACTTAACATTCGTTTGCCTTGGATTAACAAAAATCTGGGAACGAGCCCAAAAGTCAAGCGTCAATTTTATTTGCAACACGGTTGCACGCCAAACTAAATATCTTTGTATTTCTTTATGACAACTGATTCACGGCATATGGCCATGGTCTTCAATTTACCATTTGGACCACGATACCCTCTTTTTTGTTAAAATGCGGGGACAGGGTCGTATCCCAGAGTCTTTTATCTTCTGATTTATGCATTTTTCTAAAGTTTTATCCTTTTCTATCTTTCCTCTTTTCTCTTTATGTGCCTTGGCTTGCTCTTCTCAGGGTATGTCGAAAGAGGGGGAACATGACCATGAAGAAACCTCTCATCATTCCCACGACGGTACTTTTGAAATGGATCTCTCTGAAATTAAAAAATTTGGAATTGAATTTGACTCCGTCAAAGGAGCACCCTTCTCGGAGGTGATTAAAGTTTCAGGAGAGATTGAACCGGCTGCCTCTGATCTGTCGGTTTTGACAGCACGCAAATCCGGTGTCTTCACACCCTCCCCGGGAATTACACCCGGAGCCACAGTCAAGAAGGGATCGGTTATCGGATACATCTCTTCTGAAGGAATTCAAGGAGGCAATGAAGCAGCTGCTGCAAAAGCCAATTTAGAGGCTGCCAAGAAAGAATACGAACGTCTGAAGCCTCTATTTAAAGAAGGACTTGTGACTGCTTCCGTCTTTAACGATGCAGAAAGAGCTTATCAAGAGGCCAAGGCACTTTCTTCTCCGGGTTTGTCAGAAAACAAAATTTCTGTCATCTCTCCATCCTCGGGAGTGATATCATCCCTTTCAGTTTCTTCCGGCCAATTCGTGGAAACCGGGACTAATATTGCAACTATTTCAAAAAATTCAGGACTTACCCTTCGGGCTGATCTTCCTGTCCGTTTTTCCTCTAAATTGGGAAATATCGTCTCTGCCAATTTCCGCCCTGAAAATTCTGACTCCACCTTTTCTCTTTCAGCTCTCGACGGACGAAAGATCTCCGGCAGCTTTAATGTCAACAACACCACCGGATATATACCTGTTTATTTCTCCTTCAATGGCAATCCCTCAGCGCTGTCAGGGAACTTTGCGGAAGTATATTTGTTGGGAACTGTATTGCCAGATATTATTTCAATTCCTCGGGAAGCTTTAATTGAGATTCAGGGGAATTATTACGCTTATGTGGTGCATCATGGGCATGCCTTTGAAAAACGGCTTGTTAGAACCGGGTCTACCGATGGTAAGAGAATTGAAGTAATTGAAGGTATCCTACCCGGTGAATTGATTGTTTCTAAAGGTGCTTCTGTGATCCGTATGGCTGAGACATCTGCCATCGCACCACCATCCCATTCTCATAATCATTGAACCCATAACGTTATATGTTAGACAGAATAATAAAATTCTCTCTTGACAACCATATAATAATTTTGGTGCTCTCTTTTCTGCTTCTTGCGGCAGGAATGGTAGAGCTTTTTCGTACGGAGATCGATATTTTCCCCGATCTCAACGCTCCCACGGTTGTTGTTATGACTGAAGCTCCCGGCATGGCTCCTGAAGAAGTGGAGCAGATGGTTACTTTTCCAATTGAATCCGGACTAAACGGCACCCCGGGTGTACGCCGAGTCAGAAGTTCTTCGGCAACAGGATTCTCAGTGGTCTGGGTTGAATTCGACTGGAGCACACCTGTTAAAGATGCCAGACAATCAATTATAGAAAGGTTGCCCGCTATCTCTTCCGATATTCCTGCAGATGCAGGCACTCCGACTTTGGGTCCTCCATCCTCTATTCTCGGAGAAATCATGATTATAGGACTCTCTTCTGACTCCTTATCCGGCGGGGAACTACGTTCTGTAGCTGATAGAGCAATCCGTCCTCGCCTGCTCGCTATTGGAGGTGTGGCTTCCGTATCCGTTATCGGTGGAGGGATCCTCGAATATGCAGTCAACCTTAACCCGGCAAAAATGAAAAGATATGGGGTTTCTCTGGAGGATGTCACAGATGCTCTTTCCGGTTTTAATTCAAATGCATCAGGAGGCATCCTGAATGATTATGACAATGAATACCTGGTCAAGGCCGCAATCTCATCAGCCGATTTCTCTCAGTTGGAAATGACTCCGGTGCTTTCTTCTACCGGCAAAACCCTGGTTCTTGCTGATATAGCAGAAATACGGCTCGACTCGAAAACTCCTGAAATCGGGAAGGCTTCTCTCAATGCAGAATCTGCAGTCCTTATCACTGTTACAAAACAGCCGGGATTCGGATCAATTTCTCTAATTGAAAGTATCAATAATGAATTGACTTCCATCGCTTCTTCCTTACCTTCGGGAATCAATCTTAACACTGAAATTTTCCGACAATCCGACTTCATTTCAGGATCTGTCTCCAACCTTCAGGCTTCTCTTTTTGAAGGTGCTCTTTTTGTGGTAATTATCCTCTTTATTTTCCTTATGAATTGGAGGACTACCGTCATTTCGGCAATTGCCATTCCAATGTCGGTGATAATCACCCTGCTTATAATTGCTGCTCTTGGTTTTTCTGTAAATACCATGACGCTTGGAGGCATCGCTATCGCAATTGGCTCTCTCGTCGATGATGCTATTGTCGATGTTGAAAATGTCTATCGGCATCTGAGAATTAACCGTACTCTACCTCCGGAACTTAGAAAACCACGGTCAGTTGTAGTCTTCGAAGCTTCAAGAGAAGTAAGAATGCCCATATTGAATTCTTCCCTTATCATAATGGCGAGTTTCCTTCCTCTGTTTTTCCTCAACGGAATGGAGGGAAGAATGTTGATACCACTCGGCATATCTTTCATCATAGCACTTCTTGCCTCTACTGTTGTGGCCCTTACACTAACTCCCGTTCTTTGTCTTTATCTTCTGGCATCATCTCGCAACGAAACAAAAAATGAAAGGGAACCATGGCTTACGTTCCGCCTCGGAATTCTTTATAGAAAACTTCTTGATTCTGTTCTTCATCATCCTGCTCCGGTCTTTATAATCACTATCGCTTTCTTAGTTTTTGCCGCCGTTGTTTTCCCTTTTCTGGGACGTAGTTTTCTCCCTCCCTTCAATGAAGGGTCGTTCACTGTTAACGTGAGTGCTCTTCCGGGTATTTCTCTCGAAATGAGCGACAGTATCGGTCGCATGGCCGAACGCCTGATTCTTGAAGTCCCCGAAGTGAAACTAACTGCCAGGAAAACTGGACGTGCTGAACTTGACGAACATTCTCTCGGTTCTAACGTATCGGAAATCGAAGTTCCTTATTCACTTTCATCCGGGCGTTCGCGTGAGGAAGTGGCAAATGATATCCGGACAAGACTGAAGACTCTTCCAGGTGTGAATATTGAGATTGGTCAGCCTATAAGCCATCGCATAGATGCTATGCTTTCGGGCAGCGAGGCCCAGATTGCCGTTAAGGTTTTCGGTCCGGATCTCGACAATCTCTTTTCCCTCGGTAAAGAGATCGCTTCAGCAATGAATGAGGTGCCGGGGATAGTAGACGTTAATGTGGAACAGCAGATTCCTCGGCCACAGATCGAGATAAAACCCCGGCGCCAGATTCTGGCACGCTATGGCATCACAATTCCTCAGTTCTCACGTTTTATAGAATCCGCTCTATCCGGCATAAGAGTCTCCAGAGTCTATTCTGACAATGTGCCTTTCGACATCACATTGAAAATTGATCCCTCTTTTAAAAATTCTATTCAATCTCTCGGCGATATTCCTGTTGACACTCCTCTGGGCCCTGTGCCTTTGGCTAATATTGCAGATATCATCTCTACTTCAGGGCCATCCACTATAAACCGTGAAGATGTTTCCAGACGTATTGTCGTTTCCGCTAATGTCGAAGGACGGGATCTTCGGGGTGCAGTAAATGACATTAAAAAAAATATCGATAAAGATGTAAGGATTCCCCGTGGTTACCACATTTCGTTAGGTGGCCAGTTCGAAAGTGAAGAGGCTGCATCCAGAACTCTTATGATAACTGCTATCGGTGCCATTATACTCATTTTTTTCCTTCTGTATGCTGAGTTCAACAATATCACACAATCACTGGTAATTCTGTTGAATATGCCACTTGCTGTCATTGGTGGAATTTTAATTCTTTGGATCACGGGCAGCGACTTGAATATCCCTGCAATCATTGGATTTATCTCTTTGTTAGGCATTTCGACACGCAACGGAATGTTGCTTATGTCTCACTATAACCAGCTCCTTCATCAGGGTGTTTACCTGCATAAACGCGTTATCAGGGGCTCTGCTGACAGGCTGAATCCTATTCTTATGACCGGATTGTCTTCTGCTTTTGCCTTGATTCCACTTGCTTTAAGGTCAACCAGTCCCGGTAACGAGATTCAGGCTCCTATGGCTATTGTTATCCTTGGAGGACTTATTTCTTCAACATTGTTAAATATTTTTATTGTACCGGTGATATATAACATCCTCTGTGAACGTGGCCATATCGCCGACGAGTGTGCATGCAAAGAATGTAGCAAAAATAAACACTCCTGATTTCCGTTTATATTTATTGACTTTGCATAATTTATTCTTATGAACAGATTCTGCTTTTCTTTGCTTTCTATCTTAATCTCCGTTATTGCTTTTTCAGCTTCTCTTGACGAAACTGCTTTGTCTATCCTTAGAGGTAGTTCCTCTTTCCGAAGTGGGTCGCTCTCTTTATTGTCGTTGGAAGAGACTTTGAAAACCGATGGCAACTTGCCCGACCCTCAGTTCGAAGGCGAATTCCTCGCTGCGCCCAAAGGAGAAACTGACCGATGGGGGGCAGAACTGTCATGGAGTCTTGAATGGCCCGGTGTCTACTCCGAACGTAAAAAAGAATCTGATTTACGACTGCTTGCTGCTAAAGAAAGATTGAATTATGACAGAGCTGAAAAATTGGGTAACATAAAATCTTTGCTTCTGGATTTTATCTTCTGCAGTAAAAAATTAGATGTGATTAATGGATTGCAGCAAAGCAACGACTCGATTTTCCATTATGCGGAAGTCTCTGCTAAAAACGGTCAGATTACTATGCTGGATCTCAACAAAATCAGACTTGAAAAAGCTAATGTAACTGCTGCTAAAGCAGGTGTCTTGAATGAGCGTGCTGAAATCATAAATTCCCTTACGGAGATCTACGGAGATGACTGTTCTAATCTTTTAGCCGGTCTGAATTGTGAATTTCCGGAAATATATATCCCTTCTGAAACTGAAATGGATATGATCAGTAAAAATTCTCCGGATTTTAAATCTGCTTTGGCAGAGACTGAGGCTGCACGGAGAGGAAAGAAACTGGCTCTTATGGAAGCCCTTCCCAATATCTCTTTCGGCTATAAGCATGCTTTTGAAGACGGAGTTCATTTCAATGGAGCTACATTGGGAATTTCCCTACCTCTCTTTTCTTCGCATAATAAACAGAAAGCCGCGCAAGCCATAATCCTGGAGAATGAATTTAACATCGAAGCTTCTGCCTCTGCTGCCTCTGCTGAAGCAAATGCATTATTAAACCAGCTTAAACTGATGAAAGACCAGATAGACACCATCCAGCCGGTACTACTAAACACGGATCACTCCGCCCTCCTCATTAAAGCTTACGAAGAAGGGCTTATATCCATGATTGATTATCTCACTGAGCGCAATTATTTCACTTCTGCCCACCTTGAACTCTTATCACTTCGACTATCTGCGGCCAAGGCACAGATCTGCCTCCTCAAATTTATTGATCCTCAAAATTATCAGATCAATTGATTTATTACCCTATTCTTTTTACTATTTATAAACATAACGTTGGGCATACCTTTACACTAAGAAGCGAAACTTTCCATCTTTTTCTTCATTTTTTAACAAAAAAATATTGTCCCTTTAATCCAAATCGTTTTATCTTTGTTAAATTAATAAAGGCTTCTGTATTATCTTTTTGATTTTAAGACAGACAGCCTATGAACATAACGCTATATTAACCCGAAAAAACATTAAGACTATGGAAAGCGAAGATATCAGAAAAGAACGTGAAGAAGAAAAAAAACGTGAAGAAGCACGTGAGGCAATAGAGGAAGCTTCACAAGAAGAAATACGGAATTTTGCCGAAACTCAACCAAACACAGCTCCTAACTCTTTCTGGGGTCAGAGCGGAACATGGTGGATTCTTGGCATTGCCGGTATCCTTATTATTTTCCTCGTTATTTGGGTATGCTTCTTCAGTTAATAATTAAATGAAGGGATCATCTTATCCCATCTAAATAATTTTATGCACTGTCTGAAAAAAATAATTCATTCGGACAGTGCTATAGGTTTTTCCTTATATACTAAAACAACTAACCATCCCGACTCATGAGATTAAGCCATCTCGCCTTATTTATAATTCCATTTCTCTCCCCGGTTATTGCCATCTCTGCTAACAAAGATTATCTGGAGAGTCATGTTCCTGACCAATGGCAGTTTTCTCAGGAGAATTTCCAGACATTGCCGGTCGACGATGAATGGTGGAATTCTTTTAACGACCCCGTGCTTACCCAACTTATCAAACTCGCTGTATCAAACAACTATAATATGGCATCTGCTCTCAAGCGAATCGAAATGGCATCGAAGGAAATTGGCATTGCCAAAGCCGGCTATTATCCCTCCGTTTCTTTGTCCGGCGGATGGTCTAAAGAACAGATAAGTGGACGCTCTGCCGGAATGATGTCTAAGGGGACTGTTTCCGATTATTTTTCTTTGGGGGCTTCGATGAACTGGGAGATTGATGTCTTTGGACGCGTATATTCAGGCGTTAAGGAGAAAAAAGCTGCTTACAACGTAGCACGTGCAGACTTTGACGCGGTAATGGTAAGTCTCTGTGCAAGTGTGGCCACAGCATATATGCAGCTTAGAACATATGAGGAGGAACTGCGCGTTGCCAATTCTCACATAGAATCACAATCTTATGTATGTAAGATAACGAAAGCCCGATATGAAGCCGATCTCGGTGATATGCTTGATGTCACTCAGGCAAATGTCGTGCTTTATCAGACAGAATCCACCCTCCCTACTCTGAAATCCAACATCCGGACAATGAAAAACTCGATAGCCCTGCTGGTTGGTGAATATCCGGGGGTAATAGACGATCTTCTCGACAGCAATAACAATTCTCTACCTGAGTATCAGCAGACCGTGTCTATTGGGGTTCCTGCGGAAATCCTGCGTCGGCGTCCCGATATCGTGGAAGCCGAGATGACTCTCGCGGAATACGCCGCAGCCATCGGGGTCGCAAAAAAAGATTTTCTCCCCACTCTGTCACTTACAGGTGAAATTGCTACTACTTCCAAGAATATCGACGGACTTTTCGGGAAATACAGTCTTGCTTATTCTATAGCGCCTCAGCTTTCATGGACTCTTTTCGAAGGCCTTTCCCGAAATTACGCTCTCTCTGAGGCCAAGCTGCAGATGGAGTCGGCCATTGATCAGTATAATCTCACTGTTATGACAGCTATCGAAGAAGTCGATAATGCTCTTGTAAATTATTCTTCGCTTCTTGATGCCATCGAATTGCAGAAAAAAGTCGTCGAGGAAAGCAAGAAGAGCATGGAACTTTCTTTCGAGCTCTATAGAAGCGGACTCACAATGTTCACTAATGTTGTCGACGGACAGATAAGCTGGCTCACAAACCAGAACACCCTCGCCTCTTTACAGGGTGAAGCTTTGGCAGCTCTTGTTTCCATTTATAAGGCTCTCGGAGGTGGATGGGCCTCTTTTCCCTCTTCAAAATAAATCCCAATTAATTTTTTCGATACAATTTAAGATATCATGAACCTAAACTTTATAATAACCACTGGATTTATAGCTATTTCACTCTTTGCGGCTTGCCATAAGGACAAAAAAACGACTGAATCTGACCCCCGACCGGTCGATGTGGCTGAAGCTTACACCGATTCAGTGGTCTTATATTCCACTTACCCCGGCTATCTAACCGCCGAATATTACGCTGAAGTGGTCGGACTCGTCAACGGCACTCTCAGGACTATGAACTATCAGTCGGGCCAGCATGTCACAAAAGGCCAGACTCTTTTTACCATCGACCCTACTCTTTATCAGGATGCCGTCTTAAGAGCCGAAGCTACTCTTAAGTCTAATGAAAGCAATCTTCAGTATGCCAAGTCTCATTATGAAGCTGTCATGAAAGCTCTTGAAGATAATGCGGTCTCGAAGATGGAGGTCCTTCAGGCAGAAAGCGATTATCAGCAGGCTCAGGCGAGCGTCAACGACAGCAAGGCTGCACTTCATACCGCACAGGTAAATCTCGGTTATTGCACTGTCACGGCTCCTATCTCAGGATACATCTCATCAAATACCCTGAGTATCGGAAACTATATCACCGGGGGTGACGCTCCCGTAAAACTCGCCGAAATTTACGACAACACTCATCTCACTGCCAATTTTGAAGTAGAAGAAGCTCAATATGAGAGGATGACCGCCGGACACAAGACTATTGACGACAAACTCTATAAAGATGTGCCCCTCTCTTTCAACCAGCCTTTGCGTAATTCTTATAAGGCCGACCTCAATTATGTCGCTCCTTCTGTCGACCGTTCCACAGGAACTCTCATACTACAGGGTAAAATCACTAATGTCGACAATGAGCTTAAAGAGGGTATGTATGTCACCATCTCTCTTCCATATGGTGATAATCCCAAAGCTGTCCTTGTTAAAGATGCCTCTATTGCAACGGATCAGATAGGGAAATATATGTATCTGGTCAATGATTCCAATATTGTTGTGAAACGAAGGATTGATGCAGGTGAAATCTATCAGGATTCCCTCCGGGTAATTAACAGTGGCATTCAACCCGGTGACAAATACATCACTAAGGCCCTCCTTACTGTGCGTGCCGGTGAACCTGTAAAGCCGGTTCTCACAAAATGACAGGACACCCTCATTTAAAGACCATTTTGAGTTAAAGCGATTCTGCTATCCTAAAAACTAAACATCAAACCATAAAACGTCAAAATGTTTTCAAGATTCTTTATACAGCGTCCTATTTTTGCTACAGTGTTGGCTCTATTGATGATCTTCGCCGGTATCCTAACAGTGAAGACTCTCCCCATAGGGCAATATCCCGACAATATCTCTCCTCCCACAGTTTCCGTCTCTGCATCTTATCCCGGTGCCAACGCCGAAACTGTCGCGAAGGCCGTGGCTGTTCCAATCGAGGAGAATATCAACGGTGTAGAAGGCATGATGTATATGAGTTCTACCTGTGGTTCCGACGGTTCCTATAGCCTCACCATCACTTTCAATAATAATGTTAACCTTGACAATGCCGCTGTCGAGGTGCAGAACAGGGTCTCACAAGCTTCTGCAATGATCCCTTCTGTAGTCACTGAAGAAGGAATCAATGTCAGGAAACAGAGCACAAATAACGTCCTTTTCATATCCTTGAGCTCCGATGATCCAGAACTTTATAATGCACTTTATCTCACTAACTACGCTCAGCTGAACATAACCGACGTTCTTTCCCGGGTAGAAGGGGTGGGAGCCGTTAATGCTTTCGGTGGAGGTGAATACAGCATGCGTGTCTGGCTGGATCCTCTCCGAATGAGAGCCAGAAATATCACACCCGCAGATGTCACAGCTGCCATTCAGGCCCAGAATATTGAGGTCTCTCCGGGTTCTGTAGGAAATCCTCCAGGCGACAATGGCACTCAGTTCTCTTTCACCCTTACAACACAGGGTCAGCTTACAACCTCCGATCAGTTTGGGAACATCATCCTCAAGACCGACGGCAATGGCATTCTGCGTCTCAAGGATGTAGCCGATGTTGAACTGGGAAGTACAAGCTATTCCGCCGTTTCAAAAATCAACGGCAGGGAAACAGCCCTTATCGGGGTGGCTCAGCGACCGGGAGCCAATGCTCTCGAAGTGGCAAACGGCACTCTTAAGCGTCTTGACGAATTGTCCGAATATTTCCCTGAAGGGATACATTATAACGTAGTGCTAAATGCCACAGACTATGTCAGGGCTTCCATTGACGACGTGTTTACAACATTCATTATTACCACTCTCATCGTAATGGCGGTAATATTGATTTTCCTTCAGAACTGGCGTGCTGTTATCATACCTATGATCACAATACCCGTTTCCCTGATTGCAACTTTCGCGGTCATGAAGATCTTGGGATTCTCACTTAATACCCTCACTCTTTTCGGTCTCGTGCTCGCAATCGCCATCGTGGTCGACGATGCTATTGTCGTCGTGGAAGACTGTTCGCGTCTTGTCGACAAGGGTGTCCTCTCTCGTAAACAGGCAGCCGAAAAAGCGATGATAGAGCTACAGGGACCTGTGGTGGGCGAAGTCCTTGTCTTACTTTCTGTATTTATTCCAACAGCCTTTATCAGTGGTATCACCGGAGAACTCTATAAGCAGTTTGCTCTCACTATTGCAGTTTCAACTGCTTTCTCCGGGTTTAATGCCCTCACTTTAACCCCGGCCCTCTGTGCCCTCTTCCTGAATCCGAGAAAACCTGCCCGGTTCTTCCTTTACAAATGGTTCAACAAGGGGTTCTCTGCCACGGAAAACGGATATGGAAAACTTACGGCAAAGATGCTCGCACATCCCTTTATCTCGATTCTTATTTATTTCGTTATTTCGGGCATCGCATTCTATGGCTTCCTTAAATGGCCTTCCGGTTATATTCCGGAAGAAGATCAAGGCTATTTCATGACCTCTATCCAACTGCCCGACGGTGCATCTTTGGAAAGGACCGAACAGGTAGTCGACGGGCTCGCTGCCGAAATCAAAAAAATCCCCTACGTGAAAGACGTTATGTCGGTGTCAGGCTTCTCCATGATGGGTGCCGGGGCTCTCTCTAACTATGGTTCTTATTTTGTCATTCTCGAACCATGGAACAAACGTGGAAGAAAAGGAAGTGTGGATAAGGTGATGGCTATGGTCGATGAACTGGCCGCTAAATATCAGGAGGCTATAATTTTCTCGATCAATCCTCCCGCCATTCCGGGTCTTGGCATCTCTTCGGGGCTGCAGATGCAGCTCCTTGATATTAATAGTCTTGGCACTCAGGCTATGATGGACGCTATGTCGCAGGTGCAGGCAGCCGCTGAAAAAGACCCGAGAATCAAGTCTATTACCTCTCTTTGGACAGGTCTTGTGCCTCAATATGTTATTAATATCGACCGTAACCGTGTGGAATTACAGAACATATCGATCAATGACGTTTATTCCACCCTCTCTTCCTATATGGGATCCGCTTTTGTAAATGATTTCATCGATTTCGGACGTATTTATCGCGTCGTCGTCCAGGGCGACGGAACATCTCGTGCCAATGTCGAGGCGATCCCCAAACTCTCGGTTAGGAACACCGAGGGTGAAATGGTCCCGTTCAGCACTTTCACCGAGGTAGTTCCCTCAATGGGAGAACCGAGTGTGTCACGTTATAATATGTACACGACCGCTTCCCTAACTGCCACTCCGGCCAGTGGCGTCAGTTCTTCCGAGGGTATAAAGGCAATGGAGGAAATCGTGCATCAGGCTCTGGGTAGAAACTTTTCCTATGCCTGGACCGGTATAGCATATCAGGAAAATCAATCCGGAACGACTATCAGCTTTGTGTTTATTTTCGCAATTATAATGACAATCCTCGTTCTGGCGGCCCAATACGAAAGCTGGACAAGCCCCGTTGCCGTCGTCCTTTCTATGCCGATGGCAATCCTTGGAACAATCCTCGGTTGTATTATAATGAAACAGAGTCTGACAATTTACACCCAGATCGGACTTATCCTACTTTTGGGCATGTCGGCTAAAAACGCAATCCTGATCGTGGAGTATGCCATGGACTTCCGTAAAAGCGGTGTCGATATCATTAAGTCAGCCCATGATGCCGGGGTTATCCGGTTCAGACCTATTCTTATGACCGCCTGCGCTTTTGTCTTCGGTGTCATGCCGATGATGTTCGCGACAGGTGCCGGTGCCAACAGCCGTATCGACCTCGGATCGGCAGTTGTCTTCGGTATGGCTATGAATGCAATCTTCGGAACTCTGTTCGTTCCTAATCTTTGGGAACTCATGCAGAAATTCCAGGAAAAATATCTCGACGGTCTTTTCAAGGATCCCACTCCCACTGTAACTTCCGGTCAGAACAATCAGTCCGAGTCTGACGGCGCGGGAATTTAGACCTGTAAGTATGACATCTTTCATTCTTGCTTCAATCATCTCCCTCTCATCTTCAGTTGCGACTTCACCTCAAGATTCTGTAATCACGTCAAAGGTTGTCCACAACCTCTCATTGACCGCCGGATCCGATTACATTGCTTCTTCTGTAACCGATGAACTTCGGATTCCTGTGGCTGAGGATGAAAGGATTTTTTCTCACTCTGCATTACCAGTTAGCTTCCGCTATTCTTTCTCATTCAATAATCCGAAGATCAGAAATTATTATCCGGGAGGTTATCAGGGCATTGCAGCAGGAGTCCTGAATATTGGCGCCCTAAGCCGGGAAGGAGTCCATCGGGCCTCTAAAAATATAGGCTATCCGATACTTGCTTATATTTTTCAGGGCGCACCGTTCTGTCGCTTAAGCCGAAACGTCACTTTAGATTATGAATGGAATTTCGGTGCTGCATTAGGTTGGAAGCCTTACGGATTGGATAATTACAGATTTAATCTTACAGTCGGCAGCCGTGTAAATGCTTATTTAAACCTTTCTTTGCTCCTCAACTGGAAAATAGCAGATGATATAGCTTTTTTCGGTGGGCTCGCTGTCTCCCATTTTTCTAATGGTAATACATCATGGCCAAATCCCGGCGTGAATTCCTTGGGGTTGCGTCTTGGAGTCATATTGTCCTTAAATCCTCACCACGGAAATTTCCAGCCGGCTTCTCCCGACACCCTTCATAAAAAGAGACCGGAATTCGATATTTCCCTTTGGGGCGCATCAAGGAAAAGAGTTTATAAAGGTGGGCCGGAACCCGTTCTGTTGAAAGGTCATTTCGCCTGTGCGGGAATATCTTTCGCTCCCATGTGGCACCTTAATCCATGGTGGCGTCTTGGAGGTGCCGCCGATATTCAGTGGGATGAGAGTTCTAACCTCCGGAAACATTATGTCAGCGGTTCAAATTCCGACGATATCACTTTCACTCGTCCGGGAGTAGCAAGTCAGATTTCCTGGGGATTATCTGCCCATGGAGAACTTCAGATGCCTGTCTTTGCTGTAAATATCGGGATAGGTTATAATCTTATCGCTCCTTTGGAAAACCGGGGTTCATATCAGAACATTACCCTGAAGACCTATATCCTCCCCTCACTGTTTATAAACGTCGGCTATCAGCTTAGGAATTTCCATCAGCAGGCCAACCTGATGCTCGGCCTCGGACTAACTCTTTAATCCCCTTACCTACATTAGAAGAAATCGGGTTCCTTCCGGAACCCGATCCCCTATTTCGCATTTTAAAATTATTTGCCGCAGGTTATCCTGATATTTACACTGCCGTCGGGGGCAACATTTATGTCAAGTGTCGTGCCGGCCGGTAATTTCAAAGTCTTTTCATCTCCCTTATAATTCTTCAGGCTCTCCGGTGCGTTGCCTGATCCTCCTTCAACAGGATGCAATGCTTTGTTACCGTCATATCCTGCAACCGGTTCAACCTTTATCGGAGCTATCTTCATCGGCTTATGGGCCTGTTGCTGAACTGTCGGTTTCGGAGCCTCCGCCTTTGGTTCCTCTGTCTTGACTGCACCGGCCGCCGCAAATCTCAATATCGGCTGATCTGTGGCCATTACATCTCCATTGTTAAGAAGCAACGCTTCCACAACTCCATCCTTTTCTGCCACCAGATTGTTTTCCATCTTCATGGCTTCATACACGAGGATTGTGTCACCGACTTTCACGCTGTCGCCCGGTTTAACCTTAAATTCAAGAATTGTTCCGCCCATTGGCGCGAGCATAACTGTTCCTTCAGCCTTCGGAGCAGCCGGCTCTTCTGATGCAGCAGCTCCTTCAAATTCAATCAGTGGTTGGTCTGTAGCCATTACATCCCCTTCACCGATTAACACTCTCTTAACCTTGCCGCCAAGATCTGACGCCAGGTCGTTCTCCATCTTCATGGCTTCATAGATAAGAACGGTGTCGCCTGGTTTTACGGTGTCGCCTGGTTTTACTTTGATGCTCATAACTGTACCTCCCATGGGAGCCCTGAACACCGGACCGTTTCCTGCTGCTTCAGCTCCCGAGGTCTTTGTTTCCGGGGCCTGGGTATCCATTGCCTTGTGTGTGGCTTCATATTCAGCCTTCCGCTTGTTGGTAAGGTAGGTCTTCGCTACAGCCGGAAGAAGTTCAAGCAACAGATATTCCTCTTCGTTCTGGGCAAGTTTGACACCACCGAACTGGTCAAGAACCGGATTTTCCGGTTTCTTGTAAGTAGATACATCGAAAGGTTTCTCTTCCGGTTCTCCGGTGATCTTTCTGCGGAATTCCGAATCTATCTCTACCGGAGTTTTACCGTATTCTCCCTTCACAAGAGCTATGAACTGATTGCTCTTATTGGTATAATCCGGTTTACCGTTTCTACGGTCCATGGCAAGTGAAACGGCTTGAGAACCGACTATCTGGCTTGTGGGTGTCACCAGAGGAACCAGTCCTGCATCCCTTCTCACCTTGGGGATCAATGCCATCGCCTCTTCGATTACATCTTCAGCGTTCAAGGCTCTCAGATTAGCTACCATGTTGGAATACATTCCGCCCGGTACTTCTGCCTCCTTCACGATTTCATTCGGTTTCGGGAATCCGAAATATGCATCGATCTTATGGCATGCGTCAAGAAGCTCTTCTTCCCTGTTGTCTTTCGCAGCTTCGATGGCCCTGTCGAATTCCATGTCGATCTCTTTAGGCATCGCTGCATAGGCTTCTTCGAAATCTCTTTGCCATTTTTCTTTGTTCAGGTCGAAATCTGAAAGTGCAAGACGTGCCTCTTTCAAAACTTCCCTGATTTTGGCCACTGCCTCCATGTTCACTTCAAGCTCAATACCCAGTTTCCGGCAGAATATATCCACGAGCTCTATGGCCGGTGCTGCGGAACCTCCTCCAAACCACCAGATATTGGTGTCTACGATATCTACGCCCTGGATGATAGCAGTCAGCACTGAGGCTAGTCCGTAACCCGGGGTACAATGGGTATGGAAGTCTACCGGCACTTTAAGGGCAGCCTTCAGTTTCGGCATCAATGTGTAGATTCTTGACGGGTTCACAAGCCCTGCCATATCTTTCACCGTTACCATCTTAGCCCCTAATTTCTCCATTTCCACAGCTAAGTTCACGAAATATTCATCTGTGAAAATCTTTTCGTTTTCCGGAGTACCTTTAGGGTCGATAGTGTAGCATACCGCTGTGTCGGCGATTCCACCGAATTCATTTATCATCTTGATCGACGACTTGATGTTTTCAATATCGTTAAGTGCGTCGAATATTCTCATCACGTTAAGCCCGTTCTTGATGGCCTCTTTGTAGAAACCTTCAAGCACACTCTCCGGATAGGGAACATATCCGAACAGATTTCTTCCTCTCGAAAGTGCTGAGAGTAAGGATATACCTTTCATGGCCTTCGAACATTCCCTGAGCCGGTCCCAAGGGCTTTCTCCAAGATATCTCATCACGGAATCCGGCACTGCACCGCCCCACACTTCCATTATGTAGAACTTCGCATCTTTGTAAAGAGGAAGTAACTTGTCGATATTGGCCTGCTTCATCCGCGTTGCAAACAATGACTGCTGACCGTCGCGAAGGGTCAGGTCTCTGATCTTTAATTTTCTTGCCATTTTTCTTTTGTATTAGTATTTATAGGTTTTTCATAATGTTGGGTTACTTTGGTTTTCCCATTATGCAACGTCCAAAATTATACAATAAATTTCAATTACGGAAATAATTCTTTAATTTTGATTTTGAAATGTTACATCTATTTTTTTCATTCCTTTTGTCGCTCATTCCCTATTCCTCTTTCAACTCGGAAGAGGAGTATATCATTTATCTTCAGCAGACTCTTCAATCTCCTGGAATCGATGAGGTTACAAAAGTCCGTGCCGAATTCCTCCTCGAGGGTGCACTGAAAAACCGGCCGGGATCGCCGGCAGCCGATTTTTCTTTCACCGACCGCAATGGCAAAACCTCCTCTCTCTATCGTGAAATTGAAGCTCTCCCGGTTCCCTGTCTTCTCATTTTTTATGATCCGGATTGTAACCATTGCAATGAGGTTATCGAAGAAATTATTCAGAATGCTGAAATTGATTCTTTGGTTAGTAATGACCTGCTGAAAATAATAGCTGTTTATTCCGGTGATGAGTTTAGCCTTTGGCAAAAATCTTCCCTGCGTCTGCCGGGCAAATGGTGTGTAGGCTATGAAGACGGCTCTCTTCAGGACGATGAAAGATACCTCATCATCGAGTCTCCGTCAATCTATCTCTTAAAACCGGATAAAACAGTCTGGATAAAAGAGATGAAAGATATTAAGGAACTTAAGAAGTTATGGAAAGAATTCTGATCACAGGCAGCAGTGGTATGTTGGGCCGCTATCTGAAAGAACAGTTTGACAACGGCTTTGATATTTTTTCTTTAGGCCGTAATCCCGGAAATTCTTTCCGTTGCGACCTCTCTGCCCAAACTCCTGAATTCGGTGATAACCACTTCGACACTATAATTCATGCTGCCGGCACGGAAGACCCTCTTCTGGCGATGGCTCTCAACTATGAGGGAACAAGAAGGCTCACTGATGCTCTCCATAATAACCCTCCCTGCAACTTTGTATATATAAGCAGCTATCGTGTATATAGCCGTGATGCCGGTGAAAATGTGGGGGAAGAGTCTAATCTCTGGGCTTCTGATGAAACAGGTCGTTCCAAGGCTCTTACGGAAAAACATCTCTCCGATTGGGCCGGGAAGTCCGGCGTTAATCTCACCATCATCCGTCCCGCAAGAATGTTCGGAAACGGAGTTTCCGGTGAAACCCTCTCGCTGTTCAACGATGCGGTGAAAGGATATTATGTTCATATTCGTGATAACGATGCCCGGATCAGTATCGTCACAGCATTTGATGTGGCTCGTGGTATAAGGATCCTCTATCATAGAGGTGGCGTCTTTAATGCCGCAGACGGAACTAACCCGCGACTCATTGAACTGGTCGAAGCGATGACGGCTAACGCAGGTGCTAAAAAACGTATGACACATCTACCCGTCTCCTGGGCCGAATGGTGCTGGCGACTCGCTTTCTGGATCCCTTCCGTTCGAAGGAATCTTTCTCCTCAGGTGGTGGAGGCAAGAATGAAGACTCTAACTCTCGACGGCTCGAATTTCGAACGTGCTGCAGGCATCTCTTATTTCGATACCCTCAGCGTTATTGAAAGAACCAATAAAGATTATCCTTATTCATCCTGACAGGATTCGTTTTGTTATGTCTGATAAAATCTCAGGTTTAATTTCAAAAACAGGAGCTTCGCTGGCCTCTCTCGTCAAAGTGGCGTTAATGTCTCGTGGCGCCTCCTCTTCAATCAGCGAAGGCAAGGGCAGGGAGCTCGTCATAATGGGCAACGGACCCTCTTTGAGAAAGACTATTGATGAAAATTCCGGCTGGCTACTAAGCCACGACCTTATGGCTGTGAATTTTGCCGCGCTTACTCCTGATTTCATGAATCTTCGGCCACGTTATTATATTCTTGCCGACGGCCATTTTTTCAATGGTATCACTAAAGATAACAATGTGAAAAAACTTTGGGAAACATTCCGTTGTGTTTCCTGGGACATGACTCTGCTAATTCCTGGAAAGTTCCGGCATCTTGCCGCTCCTCTGCTGATGGATTCACGCAATATCCGTCTTCGGCGCTTCAATCTTACTCCGGTGGAAGGATTCTCAACTTTGACTCATTTTCTCATTGATAACGGTCTCGGGATGCCACGGCCACGCAACGTTCTGATTCCGGCTATTATTGAAGGTATCAGGCTCGGTTATAAAAAAATCTATCTTTGCGGAGCCGACCATAGCTGGACCAAGACTCTTGACGTCGACAATGAAAATTTCGTAATAAGCATTCAGCCGCATTTTTATCAGGACAGCGAAGAGGAACATAAAAGAGTACGTGAAACTTATAAAGGCCTTCGGCTGCATGATGTGCTCGGAAGCATGACAATCGCCTTCCGCAGCTATTGGGAGATTGCCGACTACGCATCAAAAAATCAAATCGAAATTATTAACGCCACCCCATCCTCCATGATCGATGCCTTCCCCCGCATCACCCTTTAAAGGACTTATACCATTCTCTCCCTTTCACTCCGCATACGCCCCAAGTGCCGGAGCTCCGTTTGCCAACCTGGCCACTCCGTCCATATCTATCTCGCACTCCGAAGTCACATAAGATGCGTTGCCTCTTCCAATTGCAGGAGATTCCGGCTGTAGCCGGTAATTGAAATAATAGTCACTCCTGATGGTATAATATAGCGGGTCTTCGTTCCACAAGCAGTTTATAAAGTTATCGTCGTCAGATCCTTCTGCCTTCAGCAACACGTCCCTGAAAAACACGTCGCTCCCGGTCAGGTCTCCCGGCTCAAGAGGATCGCCTATCTCTCCCCAAATAATGCAGTTCTCAAAAGATGCGCTCATCAGCGGTTCCTCATTTTCGTCTGCATCTTCCGGAAGACAATGCGTCAGCATCAGGTTGGGTTGGTAGAGCGACGAAAAAAGATAAGCGTTCGCTATTGTGCATTGCACGAATTTATGTTTCCCTCCCGTCAGACTCACAACAGCACCAGCAGCCTCTGAGAAGCAACACCCGAAAGCATCAACATGTGAATATTCCGATCTCAGCGCATTACCTTGAGAATTATGAAGCCAGCTGTTCACAAGCGTTAGTTTATTTGCCGAGATATCTCCGCATGAATCTATCTTTAGTCCGAAAACAGTCGACCGCATGTCTACATATTCCAATCGGTTGCCGAATGATTCCCGTGCTATCTCAACCCCGCCCCATTGGCCGGCAAGTATGTCATAGCCCACATCGGGCAAAACATCGTCAAGACGGTCTCCCCTCATCCATATCATCTTCTCCGGAGTCCCTTCTGCCAAAAGTCGTCCCCTCACCGTCATTTTTGCCTTGTCATGGAAAAGCATCATCACTCCAGGATCAACGCTTAGTGTCGCTCCCCTTTCCACTGCCAGCGAGTCGAATATTATATATGGGCGCTCGGAAGTCAGCCGTGTGTCTTCAGTGACCGTGATACCTTTAAGACGGTTCACATTCCATGCCCATGCCTCAACTTCCACTGTCTGGCTTACTCCGTTAGTCTCAAACCGAAGTCTGTCTGACACCTTCCGAAGCTCATTGCTGTCGTCGGAATTTATGTAACATTCTATGAAAAGATAGATAGAATCTCTCCCCCTTATCTCAACGTCATGGAAGTCGTAACCGCTTACACCGTCTACATTCAATCGGAACGGCGTCTCCGGATCCTCAAATCCTATTTTACTTATATTCACCCCCCTGGAATTGGGGTTTTTCACCACAAGCCTGGCTGTCGGTGTGTTCAGGTCCGTGAAAACAGCACCGAAATTCACAGTGTCACGTGAAAAGGTCAGCGTTGACGACGGGTCTGTGGTAAAGTCGTCGCTGATGCATGACCATCCCCCGAGGCTAAAAAGTGCCGTCAATATAAATAATATATCTCTTGTCGCGTTCATATATAAATAAGGTTACGGTCTTAACCTTTCATAGAGCCGTTCCGTATTGATAAAAACGTACCTTTACGCTCCATTATTGCAGAATGAAATATATGCTTGTGGCCGGAGAGGCATCCGGCGACCTCCATGCCTCAAACCTGATGGCTTCTCTTAAGAGACTTGATCCTCTCGCCGATTTCCGGTTCCTCGGAGGAGACCTAATGGCTAAAGTTGCCGGCAAAAAACCGGAAATTCATTACGACCGTCTAAACGTAATGGGGTTCTCTGAGGTTTTGAGGAACCTTCCTGAAATCCTTGGAAATCTGCGTAAGGCAAAAAATATTATTAAGGAATATCGTCCCGATCTCCTCATACTCGTCGATTACCCAGGTTTTAATCTCAAGCTTGCTAAATTTGCCCGCAATATCGGTATCCGCGTAGATTATTTCATCTCTCCTAAGCTCTGGGCCTGGAAAGAATGGCGCGTTCAGGCCATTAAGAAATATGTCACTCGTCTTTATTCTATCCTCCCTTTTGAGGAAGCCTTCTATAAACGGCACGGTTATGAGGTCACCTATGTGGGGAATCCCTCAGTGCAGGAGATCGACCATGCTCTTGGCCATCTGCCTCCATTGAAACATTTCCTTGAACGTCAGGGAATCCCCGAAGACGGCAAACCGATTGTGGCTCTCCTTCCGGGTAGCCGCAAAAGTGAGATAAGAAATAATCTGCCTATTATGATTGAGGTGGCAAAAAAATTTCCGGATTATACTTTCGCTGTTGCCGCAGCCCCATCTGTCGGAGAGAAGTTCTATAGGGAGATAGCTGCAATGCCGGGGCTCCATCTGGTTTTCGGCGCTACTCCCGTTCTTCTGAAATATGCCCGAGCTGCTTTGGTGACTTCGGGAACAGCTACTCTCGAAACAGCTTTGATCGGCACCCCGCAGGTTGTCCTTTACCGAGGTAACGGCAGCCGCATCACTTACAAGATTATGGAGAAAATCCTGAAGGTTAAATATGTGTCTTTACCTAATCTGATAGCTGCTAACGAAGTCGTGCCGGAGCTGTTGATGCATAATTGCAATCCAGAAAACATAACGCGTGAATTGTCACCACTCCTTCAGTCTTCTCCTAACAGGGACTGGCAGATTGCCGGCTATAAGAAAATCCGGAGAAAGCTCGGCAACAGCATCGCCGCCGATTTCACCGCCGACCTCATCCACGACTCCCTAACCTCATAGTCTTATTCGGAACCACTATAGCGGACTGATTAATAATATTTTAACGTTCTCTAAATTTCCTTGTGCAAGGTAATGTACAAGGTAGTCTCATCTTTGGGTTTTAGAAGGACTTTTAGTCCCCCTTTCTATTCCTTTCTACAAAATTAAATTTTATAGCCAATATCATCAAATTTATAGTCGCTAAAATTTTTACTTCATTGATTTACCTATCCTTTGTTATCAATTAATTAAGCAATTGATAGGGACTAAACCGTTCACAAAACCGTTCATTCAGTCAGTATATATATAATAATATGAACTGCTGAACTGAAATTTTTTCCGTTGAGTTCTCTTGACGGGATATATATTTTTTTAATGGACTTGAGTGTTACATTTTCTTGAAAAGAATTCTTGATTCTTCTCCAGTCTCAAGGTTGTAAAAATCATAATACATGTGTCCGTTGCTGAAATAAAATTCACCTGAAAAATTCTCCACTTCCTTTGGATCATCTACTGAATGAGATGTGATGGTTAAAATATCATCGTTGATTTTATAAGTACCGATTGCTGTTATCTCACCGCTGTCTTCATTCTCATAGCCACCATCTGACTTAAAAATCCAGAACTCATCGAGATCTCCCGGTCCCCATGTATTATCTTCATATTCCATTTGAGACTTTTGCCATTTTCCGATGATATTCTTTGGATTGGTATTAGGTTCATATTCATCGACATCATCTTTTTCGTCACATGAAGCCAACATAAGAGATAGCATGAGGATCATAAGTCCACCTTTGAGATACATTAAAAAATTTTTCTTTTCCATATCAATTAAATTTAGTTTTAATGCGACAAAATTATTCAGGGAACCTGTCAGAATACGTCGTTTTCAGAAAAATTTCAAGAAAAATCACTTTTCTTTGAAAACGACTTAGATTG
>JAFLTN010000010.1 GCA_022510445.1 Muribaculaceae bacterium
ATGAAAAAAACGTATAAAGAATTAATAAAGATAAATCTTAGAAAATTACTCTGAAATGCCAGATACTTATTTCAAAATTAAAAAAACTATATCCACTTCTGTGGATCAGTTTGGCATTCATCATAATTATTACGATTATTATTTATTAAATACGAAACTAATGGGAATTGAAGCATCGAGATGTGGAGAATCTTCATTAAGTGTTACGATTTTGAAACCAAATTCCGGTACTTATGAAATAATTTAGCCAAACAAATGAGGCTATTGTGGACTATCAATGACTATTAGACAAACAAAAGAAAATCCCTAATAATTTGATGATTATTAGGGATTTAATTGGTAGATTCTAGTGTAATTTCTTGTCAATATTCATCTTCGTTAAAGAAGAAGTCGTCTTTGGAGGGGTAGTCGGGCCAGATTTCCTCAATACTTTCGTAGGTCTCTCCTTCATCTTCCATCTCCTGTAGATTCTCAATAACTTCCATGGGAGCCCCACTTCGCATTGCGTAATCTATGAGTTCTTCTTTTGTGGCTGGCCAGGGTGCGTCTTCAAGTTTTGAAGCTAATTCTAATGTCCAATACATGGTTTATTCTTTTTCTTTTAATTGTTTTATGAGTATATAAAACGATGTTATGTTATTTTATTTAAAATAGTCAGGGAAGTCGTTTTTTGACAAATAGAAAGTTTCTGTTATAAAAACTTTAACTAAGATTTTTTCCAGGTAACCTCTTCTGTGCCTTCTTTGTGATTGAAATATCGTCCTAATACGAAGAGGTAATCGGAAAGGCGATTAACATATGCCGATACCAGCGGGCTGACATATTCATTGGCTGCCAGTTCGAGAATGCGTCTTTCAGCCCTGCGGCAAACAGTTCTGGCAATACCTGCTCTGGCTGCGGCCTCACATCCTCCCGGAAGGATAAAGTTACGTAACGGAGGAACCGTTGAATCCAGATTATCAATCCATCCTTCAATTTCAGCGATGTTTTCTTCTTGAAGACCGGAAACTTTATCATTGATTCCGTTAGAGGCTGTAGCCAGATATGATCCAAGATTAAAGAGCATGTTTTGGATGGATTGTAGCTGGCTTAAAATTTCATCTCCACAATCGGGTAAGGCTGCAAGATGTCCTAAAAAAGCAGAGAATTCGTCAAGTGTTCCGTAGGCATCAAGCCGTAAGGAATATTTAGGCACCCTTTCTCCTCCTACAAGAGATGTAAGACCGGCATCTCCGGTTCGGGTATACAAATTAGATTTCGGCATCCGAATATTAAGACTTTTCTAATGTTAACGCCTCAGTTGCAATAATGTTGCAGTTTGACCTTTAAAAAATTAAAATTTCAAAATGACATTGAAAGAAAGATTTGAAAAAAAATTGGTGAATGGGGGTTAAATGAATTATATTTGCAATATATATTGATAAGATGTCAGAAAAACAACCATATATAGTATCGGCCAGAAAATATAGGCCTGCCACATTCAAAACAGTAGTGGGCCAACGTGCTTTAACGGCTACTCTGAAGAATGCCATCAGCGGGGGCCGGCTTGCCCAGGCATATCTGTTTTGCGGGCCAAGGGGTGTCGGGAAAACCTCATGTGCCAGAATCTTTGCCAAGACAATTAATTGTATGAACCGCACAGAAGACGGAGAAGCCTGTGGCGTTTGCGACTCATGCCTGGCAATTGATAAAGGCAATTCCTTTAATATTGTGGAACTTGATGCTGCCTCCAATAATTCTGTGGACGATATCAGGAACATAACGGATCAGGTCTATGTGCCCGCTCAGCAGGGTCAATACCGGGTCTTTATCATAGACGAGGTGCACATGCTTTCCAACGCAGCCTTCAATGCCTTCTTAAAGACTTTGGAAGAGCCCCCGAGGAATGTGGTCTTCATTCTTGCCACAACAGAACGCCATAAGGTTATTCCAACTATTCTCAGCCGGTGTCAGGTCTATGATTTCAGGCGAATTACAGTTAATGATATCATTGACCATCTTGAATATGTCGGGACTCAGGAAGGAGTTAAAACGGAAAGAGAAGCACTCGGAGTTATTGCCCTGAAAGCCGACGGCGCCATGCGTGACGCCCTCTCTATCTTTGACCAGGTAGTCGCTTCTACGCAAGGGAACGTGACTTATCAGTCAACAATTGAGGCCTTGAATGTCCTTGATCAGGATTATTATTTCCGTTTAGTCGATACTTTCCGAAACGGTGACGTTCCTGCGGCTCTTTTAACTTTGAAAGAGATAACAGATAAAGGGTTCGATGCCCAATTCTTTGTTAACGGCCTTGCTTCACATGTCAGGAACCTGATGGTGGCGGCAGATGCGAGAACCATGTCATTGCTTGAGACTTCAGAGGAAATGTCAAAAAAATATTCAGCGCAGGCTCCCTCTTTACCGGTGGAATGGTATTATTCCGCAATAAAGATTCTCAATGACTGTGATTTCAATTATAGGACAGCCTCAAACAAGCGTCTCTTGGTGGAGCTTGCTCTGATCCGGTTAAGCCGCTTGCTATTACCTAAGGAAACTCAAACTATGCAGGCTCCCCAACCTCAGGTCCCCTCATCCCAATCCCCTCAGGTGCAAAATGGGAAAAGCACGGCTCCGCAACCCCCGGTTTCTCAGTCTGCGCCAATCCATTCAGGGTCGGACCGGTCTCAGATGTCACAACAACCGGGTCAACCCTCGAACCCTGCTCAGCCCCCTTTTGTCAACCCGGCCGAACAGCCACAGGTTCGTCAGGCGGGAGGGTATAATTCTGTGGCACGCGGAGGTGTCAAAAAGCCAACAAGTTTCAGATTATCCGATAGCGGTCAACCTGCAATTTCGAAAAATCCTGACGAAAAAAGGAAAAATCTTTTCAGTCAGGAACAGCTGCTCGCTTCCTGGAAAGAATATATAGAAACTCATCCTGAGCAAAGAATCTTGGTTTCAGCGATGAGGGTGTCTTCACCACAACATATAAAAGACCTGGAATATAAAGTCACAGTGGAACATCCGGCGCAACGTCAGGCATTCGACTCATCCATGCCAGAGTTGCTTAATTATCTTCGTGATAGATTGTCAAATGATTTTATTTCCTTATTGGTGGAGATTAGCGATAAACAGGAATCGGAACGGGTGCTCAGTCCCCGGGATTTCCTCAAAAAGACCTTAGAACAAAATCCCGGCCTGGCATCTTTTCTGAATGATCTTGAAGCAGAGCTGGAGTGAGACAGGGTATTGGGTTTTTCTTCACTAATGATTTGTAACAATAAAAAATCTCATTTAGATATCTTTTAATTATGAAGTCCAAACATTGAAAATTAAATAAAATAAGTTAATAAAAAATAAATAATGTTAAGAGAAGTGTTATTAATTAATGAGCAGCCTTATTCAGCTAAATACTTCATCAAAAATTTATTAACTTTGCACATAAATCCTGGAGGGGACATATGTCTCCTCCTCATTTTTTAACTGACTTATGATTGACCGGCAGGCATTAAAAGAATTCGTAGAGAATAAACTTGAGGGATCTGATAAATTCCTTGTGGATCTGAAGGTTTCAAATGACAATAATATTGAAGTAGAGATTGATTCCGACAATCCGCTATCGATTGATGAATGTGAGGCTCTTTCAAGATTGATCGAGTCAGAGTTCGACAGAGATAAAGAAGACTACACTCTCGAGGTAGGATCAGCCGGGCTGACATCACCCTTGAAGGTGCCACGCCAATTCCGAAAGTATATCGGCCGTGAGATAGAGACTGTCACAAATGATGGGCGAAAGCTTTCCGGTTTGCTTAAGAGCGCTGACGATAACGGATTTACGGTCACGGTCAGAGAAAAAATAAAGAAAGAAGGAATGAAAAGGCCTGTTATGGAAGAGGTTGATTATTCTTTCAGCTATGGAGAAGTAAAACAAACGAAATATCTTTTGAAATTCTAAACAATGGCAAAGAAGGCAGAGACTGTCAATATGGTCGACAGGTTCGCCGAGTTCAAGGAGCTCAAGAACATCGACAAGACTACAATGATCAGCGTTCTGGAGGAATCATTCAGAAACGTTTTGGCCAAAATGTTTGGCTCCGATGAAAATTTCGATGTGATCATGAACCCTGACAAGGGAGACTGTGAGATATATCAGAATCTTGAGGTTGTGCCTGACGGTGAGGTCAAGAACCCCGACAAAGAGATAGGACTTTCGGAAGCAAGGGAAATCGACCCGGAATGTGAGATAGGAGAAGATGTGTCAAAACAGATATATTTTGAAAAGTTCGGAAGAAGAGCTATATTGAATCTGAGACAGACTCTCCAATCAAAAATTCTTGATCTTCAAAAGGAGGCTCTGACCAAGAAATTCCGTGAACTTGAAGGCGAGATAATCACGGGAGAGGTTCATCAGGTATGGAAGCGGGAGGCGCTTCTCATTGACGATGAACATAATGAACTGATAATGCCGAAAGATGAACAGATTCCGAGCGATAGTTTCCGTAAAGGGGATATGGTAAGGGCTGTTGTAAAAAGAGTAGACAATGCCAACAGCAATCCGAAGGTGATCGTGTCGCGTTCAGATGAAGCATTCCTTCGCAGACTCTTTGAACAGGAAGTCCCGGAAATTCATGACGGATTGATAACTATCCGCGCGGTTGCCCGGATTCCCGGAGAGAGAGCAAAAATAGCCGTTGAAAGTTATGACGACCGCATCGATCCAGTAGGAGCTTGTGTGGGTATCAAAGGAAGCAGAATTCATGGCATCGTACGTGAATTAAGGAATGAAAATATTGACGTTATCTCCTACACGAGCAATCCTCAGTTATTCATTCAGAGAGCTTTGAGTCCGGCGAGCATATCATCCATCCGCCTCAACGAAGAAGAGAAAAAAGCTGAAGTTTTCCTGCATCCGGATGAAGTTTCGCTTGCCATCGGCAAAGGGGGAATGAACATTCGACTTGCCACAAAACTGACAGGCTATACCATAGATGTCTATAGAGATATTGAAGAAGGCGAAGAAGATATTTATCTGGATGAATTCGCCGATGAAATTGACGGCTGGGTAATTGAACAACTTAAAAACATAGGTCTTGGTACAGCCAAGGCAGTTCTTAATGCCACACCGGAAAAACTGGAACAAGCCGATCTTGAAGATGACACTGTTGCTCATGTCATTGAGGTAATAAAAGCTGAATTTGAAGATTGAAATAAAAACCACCTTATCTGCGAATGCGAACAAAAATCAGTAAAGTAGCGAATGACCTTAACGTAGGAGTCAGCACGGTTGTAGAGTTCCTGCGCAAACATAAAGTTGAGGTTGATAACAACCCCAACGCAAGAATTGATGAAGAGGCAGTGGAACTTCTGCGTAAGGAGTTCAGTAATGACAAGGCTGTTAAAGTCAAGGTAGAGGGACGCCTTAATGAAAGACGAGCTGACCGACAGGAAAAAGCTGAGGCAAAAGCAGCAGTTGAAGCTCCTCAGATAAAGGTGGTAGGGAAAATTGAGCTTGGCGAAACACCCCGTGATTTCAGAAGCCATGGAAAGGATCAGCAGAAGTCAGTAAAATCCCAGTCTTCAAAAGTCAATAAACCCGAATCGCAACCGACTCCGCAAAAACCAAAAGTTGAAGAAAAGAAAGCCGAGACGGAAGTTGCCAGAAAAGTCGTAGCTCCAACCGAAAAAGAGGTCAAAACAGGAGAGGCCGTAAAACCAAAGGAGGAAACAAAGATTTTAAAAGAATCAGCGAATCCTGAGGTAAAAAAGGAGACATCTACTCAGTCGGAAATGGTGAAACCAGAAACTCCTGCACCACGTGTAAAAGAATCAGAAACTGAGGTCAAACAACAAAAACCTGCGGTAGCCCCTGAAAACAAGCAAAAGACAGAAACAAGGGAACATCCCGTACAGCAAAAGAAGGAACCGGCTCAAACAGATAAATCAGAAGAGAAGAAAGATGAAATTCTGAGAGAACCGGAAGGATCTGACAAAGAAGATATTTTCCGTCTTGAAGCGCCCGAATCTCCGAAAGAACTGAAAGTTCTCGGCAAGATCGATCTCTCGAGCCTTAATCAGTCTACCCGTCCCAAAAAGAAAGGTAAGGAGGAGAGACGGCGTGGTGCGGAATCAGGTGAATCCGGAGGCGACCGGAAGAAAAGAAAACGTATCGGCAAAGAAAAGGTCGATATTGAAAAAGCAGCCGCCCAGGTCAATATCGCAGACGAAGGAAAGAAACGTGATAACGACAAGAAGGGCGGACCTAACGATCGTAAGAAAGATCGTCGCAATCAGGAACGACAGGGAAAACGTAATGAAAAGGGCCGGAATGAAGAATATTCACAGGAGGATGTTCAGAGACAGGTTAAGGAAACTCTCGCTCGCCTGACTACTAAAACTCCGAAAAAGAGCCTCAAATGGAAAAAAGAGAAGAAAGAGGCAATCCTTAACCGTGAACTCGAGAACCAACGTCGTGAAGAGGAGGAAAGCAAGGTTATAAAACTAACCGAGTTTGTGACAGCCAACGACCTTGCCAACCTGATGGAGGTTCCTGTAAATAATGTAATAGCCACATGTATGAATCTGGGCGTCATGGTTTCAATCAATCAGCGTCTTGATGCCGAAACGATCAATATTGTGGCAGATGAATTCGGATTCACCACCGAATATGTAAGTGCGGAGGTAAGTGAGGCGATAGCTCCTGAAGAGGACAATGAGGAAGACCTCCAGCCTCGTCCTCCTATCGTAACAGTCATGGGTCATGTTGACCACGGAAAGACCTCTCTGCTTGACTATATCCGTAAGGCAAATGTAATAGCAGGAGAAGCAGGAGGAATCACACAGCATATCGGTGCTTACAACGTCAAGCTTCCTGACGGAAGGAGAATAACCTTCCTCGATACCCCGGGTCATGAGGCCTTTACAGCCATGCGAGCCCGCGGAGCGAAAGTAACAGATATAGCCATCATTATAGTTGCGGCTGATGACGACGTTATGCCTCAGACAATTGAGGCAATCAATCATGCGTCGGCAGCCGGTGTTCCTATGGTATTCGCCATCAACAAGATAGATAAACCCACGGCTAATCCCGACAAAATCAAGGAACAGCTTGCCGGAATGAACTATCTTGTGGAAGAATGGGGTGGAAAATTCCAGAGTCAGGATATCTCAGCAAAAAAAGGACTTGGCGTGGAAGACCTTATGGAAAAAGTGCTTCTTGAGGCCGAAATGCTTGATCTAAAAGCAAACCCCGACAGAATGGCAGTAGGTTCAGTGATAGAATCCAGTCTTGACAAGGGTAGGGGATATGTTGCTACTGTTTTGGTTCAGAACGGAACCCTGAAGGTTGGTGACGTGATTCTTGCAGGAACGCATTATGGAAAGATCAAAGCAATGTTTAATGAAAGGAATCAACGTGTAGAAAAAGCGGGTCCGGCCACACCAGTTCTGATACTGGGAATGAATGGAGCCCCAACTGCCGGAGATACTTTCAATGTGCTTGAAACTGAGCAGGAAGCAAGAGAAATAGCCAATAAGAGAGAACAGCTGCAACGTGAATTAGGACTCAGAACGAAGAAGCGTCCCGGTCTTGAAGAACTCGGACGGAGAAGAGCCCTCAATGATTTCCATGAACTTAATCTTGTTGTGAAGGGAGACGTAGACGGATCCGTAGAAGCCCTTTCCGACTCACTTATCAAACTTTCTACCCCGGAGATCCAGGTGAATGTATTGCATAAAGGAGTCGGGGCAATCTCTGAAAGCGATGTGACTCTGGCTGCAGCTTCTGATGCAATTATCATTGGTTTCCAGGTTCGTCCTTCTGCGGCAGCAAGAAAAGAAGCTGAGAAAGAGGGTGTGGAAATCAGGTTGTATTCGGTTATATATAAGGCTATAGAAGAAGTCAAAGATGCGATGGAAGGACTCCTTTCTCCTGAAATCAAGGAAGAAGTCACCGGTACTGCCGAAGTCCTCCAGACATACCATATATCCAAAGTGGGTACAATTGCAGGAGCCATTGTCAGGGACGGAAGAATTAAACGTACTAACAAAGTGCGTGTGATCAGAGACGGTATTGTAATCTATACCGGCGATCTCGGTTCTCTGAAACGATTCAAAGTCGATGTCAAGGAAGTGGCTGCCGGTTATGACTGTGGCCTTTCCGTGCAAGGATATAACGACATCAAGGAAGGTGACTTAATTGAGGGCTTCGAGGAAGTAGAAGTTAAGAAAACACTCTAATGGCGCTGGTCGCCGTCAATATTGGTAGTAATCTGGGCAACCGGAAAGAGTTGATCCTAACGGCTCTTGACAAAATTTCACTGAAATTTGGAATCTGTTGCCTGAGTTCGTTCATAGAATCTGATCCCTGGGGTTTTGAATCCGACAACCGGTTTCTAAACCTCGGGGTTTCATTTAAGACAGATCAGAATCCTGAAGACTTGCTCACCGCACTTCAGGAAATCGAGAAATCAATTTGTAAGAATAAACATAGGGATGAGCATGGGAATTATATAGACCGTGAGATTGATATTGACATAATGGCCATTGACAATATCAAGTATGAATCAGAACGTCTTGTAGTTCCTCACCCTCATCTCATGGAGAGAGATTTCTTCCTGCTGCCACTTCGTGAACTTATGCCACACTGGCCGTTGGAAAAGTGAAGAGGTAGGGGAATCAATTGTGAAGAATTCCGATATAAAATAATAAAAATGGAGAGGATCAGGAAGAGCCTTTCGAAATGGCCTCCGGCAATCTTGTCGGCAATAACGGTCTTGATAATATTATGGCTTACGTTGGCTCCCAAACCATTGGGAGATGATCCCCCACAGCTTTTCCCGGGAGCGGATAAGATAGTCCACGCACTTATGTTCGGATTCCTTACAGCCATGATGCTGCTTGATTGGCAACGGATAAATAACTGGAAGAAAGTCTCATGGGGAATGAGTACTCTTTATGGTGTAGCGGTTTCATTTTTCGGAATATTTATTGAATGTGCTCAAAATCTCATGGGTTTGGGAAGAGGTTTTGATTGGTGGGACATACTTGCAGACGTGACAGGGGCATTTCTGGTGGCCATTATATGGATGCTCTCTCAGCATTTTTGGATTAATATAAACAAAGAGTGAAAATAAAATTGTAATTTTGAGTCATAATCTCATTTTATGGGAGTAGAGGACGAAAAGGAGAAAATAGGAACTCAGGCCAATCCAGAGGAAAGCAATAAAATTAAAAAGCACCTGATTCATCCAAAATGGCTCAGAATAGTGCTTAAATCCTTGATGTGGATTATTATAAGCGTGGTGTGCATCGCGATAATTGTCCCGGTCCTTTTATACATTCCCCCGGTCCAGACCTTTGTAAAGAACATCGCCCTCAATATGGTAGAAAAATCCACCGGCATGAAGATCGGTATTGATAATTTCCGACTTAAATGGCCGCTTGACGTTGCTCTTGACGGAGTGACAGTGGTAGAGGCTACCGGTGACACCATGGTCTATGCAAAAGAAGTGATAGCTGATGTTAAACTTGCTCCCCTCTTCAAACTTGATATAGATGTAAATGAGCTTATGCTGAAAGATGCAGGAATAAGAATCATGGCTCCGGATTCTTCAATGCTCCTGAAACTTAAGGCTTCACTTATAGATGTGGATGATAAAAGTTCAGTAGATATCAAGACCCTCGACATAAATCTTAATAAAATACTTGTAAAGGAGGGAGACCTTTCCCTTTACATGGATGTCTGGAAGAAAAAACCGGCTCCTTCCGATTCTACTTCAGTGCCCCTTAAGATTTCAATCCATGAGGCAGATCTTCAGGATTTCACTTTTGGCATGGGAATGCTCCCTACAATCGATACTCTTTCGCTTACCACCAAATCTGTGATTCTCAGAAATGGAATTGTTGATTTGTCTGCCAATAAAGTTACGGCTGATTATATAGGAACCTCCGATGGTTCAGTCATCTTTATCACGCCCACCCCTGAATATGTAGCAACTCATCCTTTACCCGTTGATTCCGTTTCAGTGGCCGGTGCACCAATGATAATCATGGGCGACACAATCAGTGTCAATTCCTTTAAAGCAGTCTATGCGGTAAAAAATGCGCGACCATTGCCGGGTTTCGATCCCTCTTTCATAGAAGTTGACAATGTTTTTATCAGGCTTGATAATTTCTATAATGAGGCATCAACAGTTAAACTTCCGATAACAAGGCTGGAAGCACATGAAAGGAGTGGCCTTACCGTCACAGAGGGGAAAGGATTGATTCAGATTGATTCAATCGGATTGTCATTAAAAGATGTTTCTATCCACACTCCGTTTTCAGAACTAAATGCATCAGCCTCGGTGCCTTTTGCAATGATGGAAATGAAGCCGTATGCTCCATTTGATGTAGATGCATCCGGAAGTGTCGGTTGGCCTGATATTGAATCATTTGTTCCCGATCTCAAATCTTACACCACTAAGCTGCCGGCAAGGTCTCCGCTTGATTTTAATATCAGGGCTGATGGAAGTCTTGCTGATATTGATATACCGTCATTGGGAATCACAGTCCCTGAAGTCCTTTCTTTAAAAGCATCGGGTAATGCTTCAAATGTTTTGGACATTAAAAAATTAGATGCCTCTATCACATTTGACGGTTCAGTCACCGGTCCCAAGACAATTGATGCGCTTATAGGGATCAAAGATTTCAGATTGCCGGCTCTGAAACTGACAGGGAAAGCAATGGCAAAAAATGAAAATTACTCGGTTAATTTTGATCTTGAGACCACCCTGGGGTCGCTTGTGGCAAAGGGAGCCGTGGGATTAAACTCTGAGAAGTATAAGGCATCTGTTTCCGTAAAAGACTTTAATGTTGCCGGTTTCATGCCTGAAATCGGAATCGGAAAGATCTCCGCTCAGTTAAAGGCTCAGGGAGCAGGTTTCAATCCCACCAAAGCAAACTCTGCAACTGATATCTCGCTTGATGTCAGTTCTATCGTATATAACGGCACTGTTCTCAGAGATATCGGGGCAGACATAACATTGAATCATGGTAAATATGTTGCAAGTGTTACCTCTCCCAATGAAAAACTTGGGATTGACCTGAATGCTGAAGGAGTCGTGGCCCCTGATTTATACACAATAGACCTGGATGGAAAAATAAAGAATATAGATCTGTTCTCACTTGGCCTCGCAGTTGAGGAAAGTTCTTTAAGCGGAGATATCCAGCTTGAAGGTAATGCTTCTCCTGACAAGTGGCTTTATGAAGCTTCTTTATGTGTAAAAGACCTTCAATACAGATTAGGGAATTTGTCATATGATTTCCCCGATGATATTGATCTATCGTTCAGAAGTGTTATAGATAAAGTATCGGCTGAACTGACGGCATCTCAAACAAAGATTGATTTTGTGAGCCAAACAGGCCTGAAGGAGCTTATAAATTCTTTCACCATAGTGGGTGATTCTATAGGTAAACAAATAGCTGCAAGAAATCTGGATATTGAAAAGCTTCAAAAAGAACTTCCTCCTTTTGCATTGAATATAGAGGCCTCGGGGAATGGGGCAATAGGTGATTTCCTCGGAGGATCGGGCCTTAGTGTAGACACGGTTTACGGACATATCACAAACGACTCGATTATCCATGCAAATCTGTCAGTCATAGAACTCGCGAACGCCTCAATGAGAGCTGACACACTTTCTCTGGGACTCAGTCAAAGAGGAGATTTTCTTGATTACCGAGTTCATATGGGCAACCGGCCTAACAATCCGATTGCAGATTTCGCAGATGTTAATATTAACGGTTATATTGGAGAAAACCGATTGATGTTAGGTCTCAGACAACAAAACCAGAAAGGAGAAACCGGATACAGACTTGGTCTCACAACGGCTTTCGCCGATTCTTTGGTAACAGTGCACTTCACTCCATTGAAAGCAATGATCGGCTATATACCCTGGACCTTTAACGAGGATAATAGCGTGGAGGTTAATATTAAGAATTTCCGGGTTGATGCCAATCTTCTTGCAAAGAGTGCCAAAAGCCAGATTCTGCTTAGAACAGAAAAAGGAAAGGGGGGAAACGATGAGCTTCATATTGCTTTAGACAATATACATATTCAAGATTTCCTTAATCTTTCCGTATTCGCTCCTCCGATCACAGCTGCTTTGAATGTAGATCTCCGAGTGGGATATTATGACAGCTGGCTTTATGGAACGGGGAACGTAGGAGTCAAGGATTTTACCTACAATAAACTGAAAGTAGGTGATTTCGATCTCTCTCTGCGGGCCGGAAGAAATGATGATGGTTCAACAGGAGCCCGATTGGGATTGAAAATCAACGGAAAAGATGCAATGGCCGCAAATGCCCTTCTGGTTCCTGATTCATTAAAAAGGTTAGAAGTTAAATCCATGGGTCTTGAGCTGACTCATTTCCCACTTAGCATCGCAAATCCTTTCCTCGGAAAAGATGTGGCCCAACTTTCAGGTTCCCTTATAGGCGATTTTTCATTGAAAGGAAGTTTTGAAGAACCAAAATTAAATGGGTATCTTTCTTGTGATTCCGTTGCAGTTTTCATTCCAATGATGGGATCTTCTGTGAAATTCAATAAAGATTCAGTTCTTGTTGCAGACAATATCATAGATTTCAATTCCTTTGATATATGGGGAGCCAACAAAAATCCAATAACGATAAATGGTACGGTTGATATAAATAATCTCAGGAGCGTCATATTTAATTTAGGATTGGATGCAAACAATTTCCAGCTTATGAATAATGATTCCAGAGCCAGGTCAGATCTCTACGGTAAGCTTTTCCTAAACCTGCATGCCACAGCGAGAGGGCCGATGGAACATTTCAGCATAAATGCAAATATGAATCTTCTCTCGGCTACTGATATCACCTATTCGATCCCCCAGACAGCCGCTCAACTGACCACGCATAATACCACCGGAATAGTAAGATTTGTAAATTTTGCCGACACTACTCATGTCACAAAAGAGGATTCTGTTAGTTCCGCTTTTGCCATGCGTATTGTTGTAGCGCTTAATCTGGAGCCTGGAATACAGGTGAATGTAATATATCCCGGATCAACCACTACGGGTAATGCACGGGTTGAATTATCACCCAGCGGAAGTCTGAATTATTTCCAGAATTATATGGGAGATATGCGTCTGAACGGGCAGATTTATCTTGGAAACGGTTATGCGCGATATAGCATGCCTATTGTCGGTGACAAGAAATTTAATTTCAATCAGGGAAGTTACGTGCAATGGAACGGAGAGCTTCTTAATCCTTCGTTCAATATTTCTGCCACCGACGATGTCAAGGCAAGCGTGATAGAAAACGGAAATTCAAGAATAGTAAATTTCCTTGTGGAGGTTGATATCACTAATAATCTTCAAGCTCCCAAGATAGAGTTTAACCTTGACACTGATGATGACCTCACTATCCGCAACGAACTCATGTCAATGACGGCCGACCAGAGGAGTATGGCTGCCCTGAATATGCTTCTTACCGGCCAATATACCGGGAACGGGATCAGAACAGCAAGTAGTGATCTTTTGCAAGGTACCATGTATAATCTTCTTACATCACAGATAAACGGATGGCTTGCAAATAATGTACGGGGTGTCGACATTAGCTTAGGTGTGGATCAGTATGACCGCACTGTCAACGGAGAATCGAGCACCTCGACAAGTTACAGTTACACTCTATCGAAATCGCTGTTTAATAATAGGTTCAAGATATCTGTAGGCGGAAATTATACCACGGATGCAAGTGCGGATGAGAATTTCTCCGAGAATCTGATTAATGACATCTCTTTCGAATATATCCTTAAACAGACACAGAATGTCACAATGTTTGTGCGTCTTTTCCGTCACACGGGATACGAGAGTATTCTTGAAGGAGAGATAACCGAAACCGGTGTAGGCTTTACGTTGCGACGCCGTCTGGCCACATTAAAAGACCTTTTTAAATGGGGATTGCCAAAATTTTTAAGATCTGATAGGGCACCTAACCAGGGATTCATGCCCCCTCAGTTTGGAGGGAGCACTCCTATCATGAACCCATCCGCTTTGAATTCAGCGAAACTACCGGCACGGTCAGATTCTATAGAGAATAAACAGGATAGTGTGCCGGTTGGCCAGTTACCCACTCCAGAAACTAAGATCGAGCATAATGAAAAGGAATAAGTTACATAGTCTGCGCCATTTTGCATTGATAGCTGCTATCTTAGTTCTGATTGCATCTTGTTCCACGACGAGACGTCTGGGACCGGATGAAACCCGTTACACCGGAATGGGCAAATTCAACATTGTGGCCCCGGAAGGAAACAAGCTTCCATCTGCCCTTGATGCTGAACTAAGGAAAACCGGTCAGGCTGATGCCAATAATTATATTTTTGCTCCCTTCATTAAAATCCCATTAGGATTGTGGGTCTATAATAACTGGAATGATTCTTCCAAAGGATTGAAGGGATGGTTGTATAAGAAATTAGTCAAACAGCCGGTGCTTATTGACGAGGTTAAGCCTGAAATGAGGACGAAGATAATGCAACAGCTCCTTGATGATAATGGCTATTTCGGATCCATAGTGTCTTATAACGTCGAGGAAAACAAACGTAACCCTAAAAAAGCAGCCATAGGATATACAATCGATTTAAAGAAGCCCTATACAATCGACAGTATCATATACCTGAAAACAGACAATAAGATTAACAGATTCATAGATTCCGTTGCAAAAAGGAGTCCTTATTTACAGAAAGGAGAAGTATTCTGCGTTGATTCCCTCGATGCAGAAAGGGTGAGAATCGTTAATTCAATGAGAAATCACGGCTATTATTATTTCCGTCCGGAATACATAGAGTTTTTAGCAGACTCACTTATAACACCGGGAAAAATAGCTATAATGCTCAACATCGTTGCCAATGTTCCCGAGATGGCAAAATTGCAATATCGAACCGGAAAAATTGAGACTACGATTTATCGGCAGACAGGTGTTAAGCCAGGCACGCCCGACACCACTATGACTTCTAAGGGAGAGCTTATAGTGATGGAGCCTGCCCGATTGAGGAAAAATCTTATTCCGAAGTGCATCACATTCCGGGAAGGTAAAATATTTTCTGTTAGGGATATGGATCGGACTCAGACCAGGCTTTCGCGACTTGGCATCTTCGGTTCCATTCAGATTCAACCTGTGCCCGCAGATACCAATCCCTCGAACCCTCTGTTAGATATTTACACGACAGCAAGGTTCCAAAGTCCGATGGAAGCGAGCATTGAGGTTAATGTCTCATCAAAATCCAACAGTTATTTAGGACCGGGTATTATATTAGGTTTGTCAAACAACAATATCTTCGGAGGAGGAGAACGGCTAAGCCTTCAACTTAATGCTGACTATGAGTGGCAAACCGGAAGGAACAGGAGTAATGTATTCAATAGCTATGAATTCGGTATTAATGCCTCACTGGCGTTTCCCAGGCTCCTAGCTCCACCTCTGATTAAAAGAACTAACAGGGAGCTAAACTGGACCACAATTAATCTCGGGGCCAGTATCCTCAACCGGCCTAAATTCTTCAAACTTGCCGAATTTAATACGGGTATAACTTATGAATGGAGGGCATGGCGTCATGTTCTCAATCAGCTGACCTTGTTTAAGCTTACCTATAACAAGCTGATTTCGACTACTCATGACTTCGATTCCATAATGGCACAGAATCCGGCCGTCGCTCTTAGCTTTGAAAGTCAGTTTATACCCCAGATGTCGTATACCTATACTTACGACAAATTCTTTGAAAGGGAAAGAATAAACGGGATTAATATCCAGGCAACGGTCACTGAAGCAGGAAACATCTTCAATGGTCTATGGACTCTTTTCGGAGCTAAAGGACAAAGAACCCTTTTCGGCACCCCATTCTCACAGTTTATTAAGGGCCAACTTCAAGTGGTCTATTCAAGACGACTTATCCGTCACTCCGACCAATGGCTGGTGTCACGAGTACTGGTAGGGGCCGAACATGCTTACGGCAATTCAACTCAGGTGCCATATTCCGAACAGTTCTATATAGGAGGAGCCAACTCCATACGTGCGTTTACTGTCAGGGAACTGGGACCGGGTTCATACAGGGCTCCTGCATCAGAGAAAGACGGATACTTTGATCAGACCGGTACGTTTAAATTAGAACTGAACAGCGAATATAGGTTCCCGATTGTCAGCATACTGCATGGAGCGGTTTTTCTTGATGCTGGTAATATCTGGCTACTTAAGAATGACCCGCTTCGTCCCGGAGGACTTCTGACAGCGCGTGATTTCTGGAAAGACATCGCTTTAGGTACCGGTGTTGGTCTTAGGGTCGATATAGGGGTGATGGTTCTCCGGGCAGATCTTGGCTACGGACTCCATGCACCTTACAGCACCGGGATAGACCGTTATTTCAACATCCGGTTTAAAGATGCTTTTGCTTTCCATCTTGCAATCGGTTATCCCTTCTAATATCCCTTTTACGAGATGTCTTTCAGTTCCTATACATCATCGGAACGCCGTGGTATTCTGGCAGTGGCATTCGTCTCTTTGGTCATTATCGGCTTAGGCTTATTCTTTTCGATAAAGAATGACAGGCCCGAAAACATTGAAGAAGTAGGAGTTGTGGAAATGCCAGAATTGATTGACTCGGTCGCCAAGCAAAAAAACAAGGATCTGCCATCTCAGAGAAAAGGGAAACAGAGGGCATCAAAGCCAAAGAAATCAAAACAAAAGAAAACCTACCGACGCAGAAACCCGTTGGATGAACCGGTTTAATCCCAATTATTTTTATGCTTACATTAGATGTGGCAATTTCAACCCATAAACGGGAAGGCCTTGAAAGAGCGGGTAGACTTCTGCTCCCACCGAGGAACAATGTCAGGTATGTGATTTCCGTGCAAAATCTGGACTCACAATTATTACCTTCAACCCTTATTGACAGGGAGGATGTGAAAATTGTGGTTAACGATACAACAGGATTATCCAACAATAGGAATGTGGCCATTGATAATTGTAGCGGAGAGGTAATCCTCATAGCTGATGATGACGTGATCTACAATCCGAAAGGGCTTAATGACCTGATTAAAGTTTTCGAGGAACAACCTGGGTTAGACATGGCTCTTCTAAAGGTAAATATGGGAAACAGAAAGCTGTATCCTCATTCCGGGTGCAAACTAGCCATCCCTTTCCCGAAAAACTATTATATCAGCAGTGTCGAAATAGCAATCAGGAGATCTTCATTGAACGACCTGAAGTTTTATCCGGAATTAGGGTTGGGTTCTCAGGAAATGCATGCCGGAGAGGAGGAGCTGTTTGTGATTTCGGCAGTCAAAAGAGGAATGGATTGTAGATTTTTTAATATAGAAATAGGGGATCATCCACATACAACCACCGGCTCTAAGATAACGCCGGAAGTCTTGCAAGCCCAGGGTTTTATAATTGCTGCTGTTTATCCTTATTCCTTTTTACCACGTCTAATTTTAAAAGCTTATAGAAACGGCAGACTATGCAAACAGAAATTTCTGCCATCATTCCGGTATTTATTAAAAGGTGCAATCAAACAGAAGAAAGATTTTTCCAAGATATCAAAATCTTATCGCTGGTGATTAACACACTACGTTAGAAATAGGAGGAGGCAGGTCTTTTATCAAAAATCAAGAAGCGAGCGTGAAATATCCGAGTTGGGAAATAGTTTTGATAGGATGAGTAAAATTTTAACTGAATTTTATCAAAAAATTTTGTGGATGCATCAAAAAAATATGTAACTTTGCACTCGCGAAAGCACTCGGGGTGTAGCACAGTTGGTTAGCGCGCTACGTTCGGGACGTAGAGGTCGGAAGTTCGAGTCTTCTCACCCCGACTTTTTAAAGGTGGATAAATTTGGCTGCTTGCAACCACTTGAAAAAATGCTAAAACTGCACTAACCTATACATAGGGCGAAAATTTATGCAGGGCATTCTGTGGCAATAACAGTCATCGGATGCCCTCTTTCTTTATTGGTTGCATGGAATTTAAGAATATGATGAATCAACCGGAGCCGGAAAAGCTATCTGATTTTTCGCAACAAGAAATAAAAGTCTCCGTTGTGGTGGTCTGTTATAATCAGGAAGAGACCATTTCCCGGACTCTTGATTCAGTAATTTCCCAGAAAACAGATTTCCCTTTTGAGATTATTATCGGAGAGGATTTCTCTGCTGATTCCACACTGGCTATATGTGAAGAATACGCAAAAAAATATCCGGATCTTATCCGGCTTGTAAAAAGTGAGGCCAATAAGGGTTTAATCAACAATTATTATGATTGTGTCTTGTCCGCCAAAGGCAAATATATATCTGATCTGGGAGGAGATGATTTCTGGACAGATGAAAATAAACTGCAGATAGAAGCCGATACTCTCGACCGGTTTCCCGATGTAAGTCTGGTTCATACCGACTGGAGATATTTCGATGAATCGACAGGCCGGTTATATTCTCCGTGGGGAGGCGACGCATATCCCTATTTAGATAAATTCGCAGCCGAATATCCTCCATTTTTCCTATTGAAACATGTCAGTCCTGTGCCGGTGCATCTTTGCACTGCAATGTATCGTAAAGATGTGTTCATGGAACTTTATAATGAGGATGAATTTCTCTTCCGGAACCGTGATTTCTTTGTGGAAGACCTGCAGCTGATAGTCATGTTAGCCACTCTGGGGCGTTTTATTTTTATCAATCGTCCCACCCTGGCTTATTCTCAAAATGTAAACAGCATAAGCTGTAATCGTGACTTGAAGAAGCAGTTTGATCTATATTTGGCCAGTATGAAACTGACAAGATACCTGGAATTGAAAATTGAGATGCCCCATGAAGAATTAATTCCGGTTTATCAGAGCTTTTCCCATTTTCTGGCAATGCAAGCGTTTAATTCCTTTGATCAGGGAAGAATGAGGAGTCTTCGGAAAGAGATTAAAAAATGGGAAGCCAAACCGCTCGGGAAAACAAGAATAATATTAGGTATTTCTTCGTTCAGACCTCTCTGGAAAGTGGCGTTGGGAGGATGGAAATTATATAGGAAATACCGACCAAAAAAATAGAAAATTGATTAATACACCAAGGAATATGAGTTATCTTTTTACATCAGAATCAGTGTCGGAAGGCCATCCTGACAAAGTTGCCGATCAGATCAGTGACACGCTTCTCGACGAATTTCTTGCCAGAGATCCTGAAAGCCATGTGGCTATAGAGACACTTTGCACCACCGGACAGGTTATGGTGGCAGGAGAAGTTTCGAGTGAGGCATATGTGGATATTCACCATTCAGTGAGGGAACTGATAAAAAAGATCGGTTACGACAGAGGTGAGTATCGTTTCGACGGTGATTCCCTGGGCATACTTTCCGCAATTCATGAACAGAGTGCTGACATAGACCGTGGAGTCGACCGAGGAGAGCTTGAAAAACAAGGAGCCGGCGATCAGGGAATGATGTTTGGATATGCAGTTGACGAGACTGAAAACTATATGCCCCTTACCCTGGATCTTTCACATCTTCTTCTAAGGGAGCTTGCTGAGATAAGAAGAGAAGGGAAGGAGATGACATATTATAGAAAGGGCAAGCTTAAATCCTATCTTCGCCCGGATGCGAAAAGTCAGGTGACAGTTGAATATGACGATAATAGAAAGCCGGTCAGAATCCATACAATAGTCATATCAACCCAACATGATGATTTTGTGGCACCTGCAGATGATACGCCACAGGCTCGCGAAGCTGCCGACAAAAAGATGTTGGAAATAATTCGTCAGGATGTGAAAAATCATCTTTTGCCTCGCGTTATTGAAAAACTTCCTGATAACGTAAGGCATCTTTTCGACAATGAAATGATCCTCCATGTGAACCCTACAGGTAAATTTGTTCTCGGGGGACCTCACGCTGATACCGGTCTGACAGGTCGTAAAATAATAGTCGACACCTATGGAGGGCGGGGAGCCCATGGAGGAGGAGCCTTTTCAGGAAAAGACCCATCAAAAGTAGACCGATCAGCAGCATATGCAAGCCGTCATATCGCGAAGAATCTTGTGGCAGCAGGGGTAGCCGGGGAAGTTTTGGTCCAGGTTAGTTACGCAATTGGAGTTGCAGAGCCGGTCAGTGTCTACGTCAATACTTTTGGAACCTCGAAAGTACCGTTTTCAGATTCACAGATAGCTGAAAAGGTGAAGGGCCTTTTCGATCTGAAACCGGGTGCAATTGAAAAGAATTTAGGTCTTAGAAATCCGATTTATAGTGAAACTGCAGCTTATGGCCATATGGGACGCAATCCGGAGAGAAAAAGGAAAGTGTTCAAATCTCGCTATGAAGGAGATGAGATAGTAAAGGAAGTTGAACTTTTCACCTGGGAGAAGCTTGACCGCACTGAAGATATTAAAAAAGCGTTTGACATTCTCTGAATTTAGGCTCGGATTTGATTTGTTATGGTTAAAGTCAACATGAGGATGCTAAGATCTTGATGATCTTGAATGAGGTAAGTCGAACTCTCTATTTTGGCTATTTCCAACAAATTCGTTAACTTTGCGTGTTCTTTTGCGCATTGATTGGAAATAACAATGAATGGAAAAGAATAACCAATTGCAAATTAATAACTTACATATAGAATGGCAACATTAGAAAGAATTAGAAGCAAATCGGTGCTTTTGATAGTCGTAATAGGCGTCGCATTGCTCGCATTCATTATTGGTGACGCGATCACCAACAGCCGTAATCTTTTCGGCGATCACACCACTGTGGCTAAGGTAGGAAGTAATAAAATTGACTACACTGATTATATCAGGAAGCGTGAGGAGTTGAACTCCCAGTTTGAAAATGCCCGCAGGCAGAATCCTGCGCAATATGCAAACTTCGATGTTCAGACCCTGTCGCAGATGGCCTTGGATCAATTGGTAAGCGAAGCTCTTCTTGATCAGGCAGCTAAAGATGCCGGCATTCAGACATCCGGATCACAGCTCAGTTATTATGTGCTGGAACAGCCTGTCAATCCCAGAATCAGTGAAATAATGCAACAGCTTAACGCTGCCGGTTATAGTGTTTCAACCCCGCCTCAGGCTTATGAATTAATTTTCAATCCAAAGAGAAATGGTGTCACCGAGTCTCAGATGGCCCCGTTCCAAAGAGCCTGGGTAGCTATGGAAAATGAGACAGCACAGATGGTTCGCCGCAACACATATCAGCGTCTTCTCATGGGAGCAGTCAGAGCAAACGAACTTGACAAAAAATCTCTTTACAATGATTATATCTCAACACGTAATGTAGATGTTGTGTATAAACCCTACGACCGTATCGACCCGGAAAAATATGTTGTTGAAGATTCTGAAGTGAATGCTGAATATCAAAACATAAAAGGCCGTTATAAAGTAGACGAACTTACAAAAGATATCTCCTTTATAGCTGTAAATATTGCACCGTCTGATGATGACCGGGCGGCAGCCCGTGACCTTGCAGCCAGAACAGCTGTGTCACTTCGCACCGAAAATCAGATTGACAAGGATCTGCGCAAAGAGGGAGTTATGGTTACCCATAAACAACTTCGTGAAAAGGATCTTCCCCGTGGAGCTGTAAAAGACTTTGTTCTTGGTGCTAAAAAGGACTCTGTTGAAATTGTCACTGACAATATCAAAGGATTTACTATCGTGAGAAACGGAGGCCAGACTTTACAGTTGGATTCTATTCAGCTTAATATCGTGCAAGTTGTGGGAGAACCACTTTCATCTAAAGTTCTTGCAAGCCTTAATTCCGGAATGGCAATTGATTCAATTGCCACACAATATCCGGCCGACAGTGTAGCTTCTCAGAAAGAACAGTGGTTCCCGCTTTTCAACGCTCAGGGACCCACAAATGCGCTTGACAAATCAATGCTTGATTCCCTTCTGAATGCCAACGGTAAATATGTTTCTCTCATTTCTTCACCACAAGGTTCCGTATTTGCACAGGTGTCAGATAAAAGAGCTCCGGTCACTATTTATGAGTTTGACGAAGTCAGCTATGAACTCAAGCCGAGCACACAGACTGTCAATGATGCAAGGACCAAGCTTGAAGATTTTCTCGCAGCAAATACTTCAGCAAAAACTTTTGTTGAGAATGCCTCAAACGAAGGTTATGCACCAAGAAACGTAAGTCTCAATGCTTCGACTCCGGCAGTTCCACGCATGGCTGGAATGCAGAATTTCTTCCCTGACAGTCGCCAAGTTGTCCGTTGGGTTATGATTGATGGTAAACCCGGTGAAGTAAGTCATGTTTATGAATCTAAAGATGCGATGGCTCCAGCGCTTTATGCAGCAGCAGTTCTTTCAGAATATGATGAATACGTTCCTTTGACAAATTCTGAGGTTAAGAACTATGTGACCGATAAGGTGCGTAAATCAAAAGTAGGTGATGAACTTGTAGCACAATACTCTCCAAAAGCTTCAGATATGACATCAGCCTCAGAAGCGATGGGAGTTGAATCAAAGAATAACCCCAACTTCCGTTTTGGAAGAAATGCTCAGGTGAGAGATGCTGCTATTATGGGTCAGATCGCAGGTAGCCAGCCGGGCAAAGTAGTGTTGGTTAAGGGTGATAATGGTATTTATGCCTACCAGATAGTTTCTACAAATACCGAAAATTTCCCGTTCACTGATTCACAATATGAACAGCAATATTTCCAGCTGGTTAATCCTAACCTTGGAGAAATGTTGAAAGGTTCTAAAAACTATAAGAATAATATCTTTAAGTTTGAGGCAGGAGATTAATTTCCTTAAAGTTGAGACGAAACTCAACGCCTGAATAATATTACATATTCTAACAAAACAAAAGGGGATGTATCAAATATTTTCTATTTGACACATCCCCTTGATTATTCCAAAAAGAAGATGGACTCAGATAAACCGAAGGTTCCCCTTATCGGGATGACTCTTGAAGAACTGACAAATGTTGCCGTTTCAGGCGGTATGAAACCGTTTGTTGGCAAACAGTTTGCTGAATGGCTTTATAAAAAGAAGATAACACGGTTTGATCAAATGGTTAACATTTCTATAAAGAACCGTGATTGGCTTGAGAAAAATTATATTGTAGGAAGATATAAACCTTCGGATATCAGGAAATCTGAGGATGGAACCATGAAAATGCTTTTCTCAGCAGGTTCCGGAAAATTTATTGAAAGTGTATTAATCCCGGATCATGAAAGGTCGACTCTTTGCGTTTCCTCCCAAATAGGATGCCGCATGAATTGTTATTTTTGCGCAACAGGAAGGGCGGGCTATAAAGGGAACCTAACCTCAGCAGAAATAATCAATCAAATTTTAAGCGCTCCCGATTTATTTGCAGGGAAAGAAACAAAAGACGACCTGACCAATATCGTCTTTATGGGAATGGGTGAACCTTTAGATAATTTCCAGGCTGTTAAGAAAGTTATTGACATTCTTACTTCTCGTTGGGGATTTGAATGGAGTCCAAAAAGAATTACAGTTTCTTCTGTGGGCAAACTTCCCCAGCTAAAGGAATTGCTTGATGAGACCAAGGTGCATGTTGCCATTAGCCTGCATACTCCCGACTCAATGGAAAGAGAACAGCTTATGCCAGCGCAGAAAGCTTTTCCTATAACATCAATAATAAAACTTTTGAAATCATATGATTTCAGCCATCAGCGACGCCTTTCTTTTGAATATATAATGTGGAAAGGGGTCAATGACGATATTGCCCATGCCCAGTCACTGGCTTCTCTGATTTCAGGACTTGACTGCAGAGTAAATCTTATCCGATTTCATCAGATCCCCGGAGTGGAACTTAATCCCGCCACTGAAGAGCGTATGTTGATGTTCCGGAATTATTTGAATTCTAAAGGTATCATAGCCACCATCAGAGCCTCTCGGGGTGAGGATATTTTTGCTGCGTGCGGAATGCTTGCCGGGAAGTGTTGATCTATAGATTTTATGCAATAAGTGGTACAGACACCATTAAACAAAAAAACAGATAAGGGACTCTCCGTTTAAAAAATAATTGTTAATTTTACATTTGCTGTAGCATTTGAAATTTGAATTGACCGTTTAGAAAATTATTATGACAAATCATATAAAGGTAGGGATAACTCACGGAGATATCAATGGAATAAGCTATGAGATAATAGCTAAAGTTCTAGCTCCGGAAGGGATAACGGAACTTTTTACTCCTGTGGTTTTCGGTTATCCGGAGTTGCTAGAGGAAGCGGCCGCACTTTTGGAACTCGAACGACTCCCTTTTAAAGTTATTTCAACTCCAAGTGAGGTTCAAGAAGGAATCATTAATGTTATTCCTCCCTTATCTCCTATGCCTGCGCCTGAACCGGGTAAGGTTTCTAAAGAAGCAGGTAAAGTGGCCGTCGAAGCTCTGGAAATGGCTGTTGATGCCCTTAAGGATGGATGTATAGATGTGCTTGTGACGGCTCCAATTTCAAAGGAAGCAGTTCAAAGTGAAAAATTTAATTTTCCGGGTCATACAGAATTCCTGGAATCAAGATTAGGAGAGGAATCCCGTTCACAAATGATTCTTTTCAATGATAGGTTGCGAATTGCGCTGCTCACAATCCATCTTCCTCTTTCAAAAGTGGCGGCTTCTATCACAGAAGAAACTATTGTTAAGGCAGTGGAATCTTTTGCCTATACTTTGAAAAGAGATTTCGGTGCCGAAAGACCTTCGATAGCTATTCTTTCTCTGAATCCCCATGCCGGCGACGGTGGAATGCTTGGAAATGAGGAAAAGGATATTATAGAGCCTGCAATAAGGCAACTTCAGGATAATGGAATCTTAGCATTCGGACCTTTCCCTGCAGACGGTTTCTTCGGTCATGGCTCTTATGCCAATTTCGACGGTATTCTCGCAATGTATCATGATCAAGGATTGGCACCATTTAAGACCCTTGTATCGTCAGGTGGAGTCAATTTCACGTCAATGCTTCCGTATGTAAGGACTTCCCCTGACCATGGCACTGCATTCGACATCGCATGGAAAGGAGAGGCCGATCCGTCTTCTCTGAGAGAGGCGATTTATAAGGCAATAGATATTTATCGCCGTCGTAAAAGTTTCGACGACGCAGCTGCGAATCCTTTGAAGAAATTTATCCAGGAGAAACCAGACAAAGGTGAACGTTTGGACAAAAATATTTAAGGAATCATGAAATTCGGCATTTTGGCAGGGGGTGAAGGTTCACGTTTAAAAAATGAAGGAATTGATGTTCCCAAACCTATGGTTATGCTTAATGGCGAACCATTGGTTTACAGGCTCATCAAAATATTTGAAAGATGCGATGCCGAATCGATATCTGTTTTTGTTAACGAAACAATGACCGAGGTGATAGAAAACTTGAAAGATTTCAAAAGTTCAGTTTCTTGTCCCTTAGAAATTTATACAGGTCTGACCCCATCTTCCTTTCATAGCTTTGCCAGACTTGTGGAATTTATGAATCCTTCGGATAAATTTGTAGTCACTACAGTCGATACGGTATTTAATGAAAAGAGTTTCCGTAATTACATAGAAGATTTCAAAAAGGCTTCTGCCGGGATTGACGGTATAATGGGAACAACGTTTTACATTGACGATGAGAAACCGCTTTATATTGAAACAGAAAATCGGGAAAGAGGGATAATCAGGTTGTTTAGTAACCATCCCGGCGACGGAAGAAATGAAATAAGCGCGGGCGTTTACGGTTTGAAATGCTCTTCTTTGCCTGTGATTCAAGACTCAGTGGAAAAGGGAATCCATAAAATGAGGAATTTTCAGGCAGAATTAGTAAAAAGAGGTTTGAAACTTAAGGTTTTTAATCTTGGAGATGTGGTTGATATAGACCATAAACGAGATTTGGAACTAGCCCGTTACCTGACAGATTCTTCCCATATCCCCGAAAGTTATAAAAATGATTCTTTATGTCAGAGATAAAAATAGCCGGTATATTGAGAGCCGGCGTCTATTCTCCTAATCATATCGGTAATGATGCCGCTATATTAAACGGAGTTGCTGAACAGCTCCGTCGACGTGGTTGTGAAGTGACATTATATAGTGAAGAGGAATTCGATCAAAACACCCTTGATCAGTCTATAATAATTAATATGTGTCGTGAACGAGTTTCCATAGAAAAACTTCAGAAACTTGAGGAAGAAGGACGGCTGGTGATCAATTCCGGATTTGGAATAGAGAATTGCACCCGGGAACGTCTGACACGAATCTTTATGGGGCATAACATCCCTTATCCAGACAGTATAATCGTCAATACGAATGAAAAAATTATCGATCAGCTTAAAGAAAAAGAGATAAACGCCTGCTGGATAAAAAGAGGTGACTATCATTCAATGCATAAGGAAGATGTCAGTTATTGCCGCCATCCTGAGGAAGCACAGGAAGTGCTTCATGAATACTTCTATCGGGGTATTAAAAGGGCCGTTATTAACCGCCATCTCTTAGGAGATCTGCTAAAATTTTATGCTGTCGCCGGTCAACCTTTTTTCTATTGGTTTTATCCTTTCGACGGCAGCCATTCCAAATATGGGCTTGAAGTAAATAACGGGTTAATAAGAAACATACCTTTTGATGAGGAAGAGCTGAAATCTCTTTGTGCCAAAACAGCTGAGATTCTTGATTTGAAAATTTATGGGGGCGATTGTATTATCGGACCGGACGGTTCAATCCGTATCATAGATTTTAATGACTGGCCCAGCTTCGCACCATGCAGAAAGGAGGCTGCTCCTTTCATTGCCAAATGTATTCTCTCTGAAATAAGAAAGTGGAAAAAGAAAGGCTGAGATTTTCTGTTAACATTGTATTGAATATAAGTAAATGCCGGATCTTTTTCGATTAAGAAATGAATCGTGATAATATTACAACAGAAAATAAAAAGAGGAAAGATTCCGGATATCGTTCTTCTTTGAAGTCAATGGATACAGAAGAAACCTTCGATCTGATATTCTATAGACCGATTGGTTACGTCTGGGCTTTAGGAGCAAGGAAGGTGGGGATTACCCCGAATGCCATAACGATTGCTTCTATCTTTCTTGGAATAGGAGCAGGAATTTCATTCTATTTTAATAATTTCTGGATAAACCTATTGGGAGTTTTCCTTTTGGTTTGGGCTGATTCTTTTGACAGTGCTGACGGCCAGCTTGCCAGAATGACAGGTCAGTATTCCCGGTTGGGCCGGATTCTTGACGGTTTAAGCGGTGAGATATGGTTTTTTTCGATTTACCTTGCTATCTGTCTTCGAGAGATTGTCACGAGTCATTTCTTTATACTTCATCCCTGGACCATTTGGGTTCTGGGTGCCACTGCCGGATTCTGCCATGGACTTCAGACTTCAATGGCCGATTATTACCGTCAGTTTCATCTTTTCTTTCTGAAGGGAAAAGAGGGGAGCGAACTCGAGACTGCTTCAGCCCTTTGGAAAAAATTTCATTCATTATCATGGAAACATAATTTCTTTAGTAAACTTGTTCTTGGATTTTATGCCAATTATACTTCCGGGCAAGAAAAAAGGACACCCTGGATGCAGAAACTACGATTGATTCTAAACGAGAAATTTGGTAGCCATATCCCGCTTTCTTTCCGGGAGAAGTTCAGGGCTAAAAGCCTCCCTTTGATGAAATACACCAATATTCTGACTTTCAATGTTAGAAGTTTTGCACTTTTTGCTGCTATTCTCATCTTCAGAATGCCATGGCTTTATTTTGTTTTTGAATTGACTGTTCTTAATATTTTACTTATTTATATGATGAACCGTCATGAACATATATGCCGCAGTTTCGTTAACCAATTAAAGACCGGATATATTGATGAAGCACAAAATTCCAATTATAATTAAAAATAAGAATAATCATGATTCACTCGATAATATTAGACTACGGAGGTACGCTCGACACAAATGGTGATCATTGGAGCCACATTATAAGGGAAGGATGGCAAAAAGCGAATGTCGTTGCAAATGAGCCGATTTTCCGGGAATCTTATGTTTTTGGCGAGAGGGAGCTTGAAAGGTCAATAAAAATTCTTCCTCATTTTAATTTTTCTGATTTGCTTAAGATAAAGATTAGGCTCGAACTTCAGTATTTGGCTTCAAAGGGTCTTTTGCCTCCTCAGGATATTGAACCGAAGACAATTGAAATATCCGATTATTGTTATAATGCTGCAAAAGAACAGATTCAGAAGTGCTTGCCGATTCTTGAAAAATTGTCAAAAGACTATCCGATCGTTCTTGTATCTAATTTTTATGGAAATTTAGAAGCAGTTCTAAAGGATTTCGGAATCTTTAAATTTTTTAGGAAAGTTATTGATAGTTCTAAAGTGGGAATAAGAAAGCCGGATCCCGATATTTATAAACTGGCAATAAAGGAATTGGGTGATGCTCCTTCTGATATTCTTGTTATTGGTGATAGTTATGAAAATGATATAATTCCGGCCCAAAAATTAGGTTGTCAGTCCTTATGGCTTAAAGGTAAATCCTGGAGTGAAACACGTGAAATTGATTCATCCGTTGAAACAATTTCATCGTTAGAAGATGTTCTTGATTTTCTTGGTAGCCCCTCTTAAAAACCAATTTTGATTAAGTCTGTAAGTAATATTAATGGGGGTGTATCAAAATGAACTTTATTGACATACCCTCATAATTTTTTGAAAAACATAACAAAACGTACGAATAGGCGGATAGAATAGTAATGGGAATGTATCAAAAGACTAATTATAGGCATAAAGCTTTAGATATCTTAATTAATTATAATTAACAAAAATTGTTTTAATGATTATTAATTTAACAATAGTTTATTAAATAGGCAGATGATTAATAATTTTTAAGTATAAGGGTTGTTTAATTTTACATATTTTTACACTCGCCGGTTGATTTCCGACTTAATTTTGACGAAGAATTTGAACTTAATAAACAATCCGCATAAACTATGGAAAATAAAAAAGCACAACCGGCAAATGGTAAACTTGGAGTTCTTGTAGTTGGGCTCGGTGCAGTTACTTCTACTTTTATGACCGGTGTTCTTATGGCACGTAAAGGTCTCACAAAACCTGTGGGATCAATGACTCAATACGATAAAATCCGTGTTGGAGAAGGTGAAAATAAGAAATATCTCAAATATAAAGATATTATCCCCATGGCATCTTTAGATGATATTGTATTCGGTGCATGGGACGTCTATCCGGAGAATGCTTTTGAATCAGCTGTAAATGCAGAAGTTCTTAAAGCTAAGGATATTCTTCCGGTAAAAGAAGAACTTGAGGCCATAAAGCCCATGAAGGCTGCCTTTGATAAGAATTATGCAAAACGTCTTGACGGAGATAATGTAAAGAAAGTCAAAGATCGTTGGGATATGACAGAACAGATTAGGGAAGATATAAGAAACTTCAAGAAGGAAACCGGAGTGGAACGCGTGGTTGTGCTTTGGGCTGCCTCCACTGAGGTTTATGTTCCGGTTGATGACAAGGTTCATGGTTCAATTGCAGCCCTTGAGGCAGCAATGAAAGCCGATGACAAGGAACATATCGCTCCGTCAATGTGTTATGCATATGCCGCAATAGCAGAAGGATGTCCTTTCATTATGGGAGCTCCCAATACAACTGTCGACTTCCCGGCTATGTGGGAATTTTCTGAAAAAATGGGTGTGCCAATCGCAGGTAAAGACTTTAAGACCGGGCAGACACTGGTTAAATCCGGTTTCGCTCCTATAATCGGTACCCGCTGTCTTGGACTCGCCGGATGGTTCTCAACAAATATTCTTGGAAACCGTGACGGACTTGTGCTAGATGAACCTGCGAATTTCCGTACTAAGGAGGTAAGCAAGCTTTCAACTCTTGAAAGCATTCTCGTTCCGGAAGAGCAGCCGGATCTTTATCAGGATTACTACCATAAGGTTAGAATTAATTATTATCCACCTCGCAATGATAACAAGGAAGGATGGGACAATATAGATATTTTCGGATGGATGGGTTATCCTATGCAGATAAAGATAAACTTCCTTTGCCGCGATTCTATTCTTGCAGCGCCACTTTGTCTTGATCTTGTGCTCCTTAGCGATGTGGCTCAAAGAGCCGGAAGATCCGGAATCCAGAGATTCCTCAGCTTCTTCCTGAAGAGTCCAATGCACGACTATACCAAGGATGAAGTTCCTGTAAACAATCTATTCCAGCAATACGTTATGCTCAAAAATGCAATCCGCGAGATGGGCGGATATAAAGCCGATGAACTAATTGACTAATCCTAAGATCATTTCAAATTATAGGTTAGTTTAGGGGATGGCATTTATTAGCCATCCCTTTTTGTTTTCTCTCTCTTTTCTCGGTAATTTTACACTCTTAAAACTGTAAAGTCTATATTTGAAATCAATGCGAATAGATATTCTTACGGTAATTCCAGAAATGTTCCCTTCTCCTTTGGGTTGTTCCATATTGAAAAGGGCTGTTGATAAGGGTCTCGCGGAAATCTATGTTCATAATTTGCGGGATTATTCCACTGATATCCATAGAAAGGTGGATGATTATCCTTTTGGCGGGGAGGCTGGAATGGTAATGAAGATTCAACCGGTGGAAGCCTGCATCAATGAATTGAAAAAGCAGAGAAACTATGATGATATAATATTCACTTCTCCCGACGGTGAATTATTAAATCAGAAAATAGCAAACACTCTTTCGTTGTCAGAGAATCTCATTATCCTTTGCGGGCATTATAAAGGAATCGACCATCGCATCCGTGAACATCTGGTCACCCGGGAAATATCGATAGGGAATTATGTGCTGACTGGTGGAGAATTACCGGCATTGGTAATTACTGATGCAATTGTAAGGCTTATACCGGGAGCAATAGGTGACGAGCAATCTGCGTTGACCGATTCTTTTCAGGATAATCTTCTCGCTCCGCCGGTTTATACACGCCCGGCTGATTATAACGGATGGAAAGTACCCGATATTCTTTTATCCGGTCATGAAGCAAAAATAGCGGAATGGCGTTATGAACAAAGTATGGAACGCACGCGCCGTCTGCGCCCTGACCTCCTTGATTGATATTAAAATTATTACTAAATTTGCATTTGCTATTGTTTTGCGAATTCTTGTATAAACACAATAAGTAAAAAAATAACTTGCCTTTCTTGTGAGTAAATTCTCTAAAAAATTTAATTTCTGGTTAAGGAGGAAATCACATCTGCCTTTGATTATTATAGGCTCTTTAATTGTGTTGATACTTTTTTTCAATGATGAGACTTCCTTGGCTCTCAACATGAAATATGAGAAGGAGATAAACTCTTTGACGGAAGAGATAGAACTTTGCCGCGATTCGGCCGCGTTCTATCGTTCGCAGCGCGAGGCAATTATTCACGATTCGGAAGATTTAGAACATCTGGCTCGAGAACGTTTTCATATGCAACGGCCCTCGGAAGATGTTTACATACTTAAATAATATAATCCTGTATGTCAGCAAAATTAACCGGAGCGGCTCTTGAAAAGAGACGTAAACAAGTCGAGGCATCAGCCACATTCGGACTTCTTCTGATATGTGCAGCTCTCATAGCGCCATTTACAAATCCGACAAGTTTTCATATTTTATCTATTTTCCGTTGGATATATGGAGCCGGAGCGATTATTTATATAATTGCCCGGTTAGTGGATATTTCCGACCCAAAAGACTCGCCCAGACTCAAACGGCTTCGCCGGATGGAATTCTGGGCCGGAGTGGCTTTTGCGATGGCAACAGGTTTCTGGTTTTATGGACAGCATCATTTCGGTGAATATTCCGGGGCTCTTGTAATTCTTAAGAACACCATCCTTTTTACCCTTGTAGGAGCTTTGATTCAAATTTTTGCTACCTGGATGATCTATTTACAAACAAAAAAAGAACTGAGGGGAAAAAATTGAGGAAATAAGTTTAAGAAATGGGTAATTTTCTCACGATTGATCAGGGTAACACCAATGCTAAGGTTGCAGTTTGGACAGATGCAGGCGATGTAATCTTTACTTTGGTGTTTGATGACCTGAGCATGATGAAGATAGAACCTGTTTTATCGGAATTTGATGTAAAAAGAGCATCTTTGGCTGTCAGTGGCCGTTTGAATAAAGAATTCTTCTCTCAGCTCCAATTTCGTTTAGACGGAAGAGCCGTAGTGATAAGCGAAATGGCTGAGTCTTCATTCAAGATTATAACGAGTTATAAGGGTAAACTCGGGATTGACCGTTTTATGAATTATATTGGGACAGTAGATCTGTATCCTTTCATCCCCTCGCTTATTGTCGATGCCGGATCCGCACTCACAATAGATGTGGTTGATCGCGATTGTTGTTTTCGCGGAGGGAATATTTCCCCAGGCTATGTGATGAGATTAGAAGTCTTGAATGAAAAGACAAACAGCCTGCCATTACTCCCGGCAGGAGGCCATGTGCGTTCCTTCGGGATAAATACCAAATCGGCCATAAGAAGTGGTGTAATTATGGGGATGGTGGCAGAAATTGCCGACTCTTTCTACCGTGCAAAAAAGACTTATAAGACATCTCAAATTATTCTCACGGGTGGAGATGTTGAATATCTTTTGCCACATCTTGAAAGCAGAGGGCTGCCCCTTGTGGTTGAACCATTACTCGTAAGTCGAGGAATTTTTGCACTGAACAATCCAAATAAAAATAGTTTGGCAAGAATTCCGGTTTAAAATTTATTTAGCATATTCACTTAATATGAAAGAGATCAAAATATTAGTTCTGATGTTATTGGCTTTTGCATTTTCTGCGAAAGCTCAGAATGTCACAACTCCCTATTCTATGTATGGTTACGGTATTCTTAGTGACCGAGCCACTTCAATGCAAAGACAGATGGGTTCCGTGGGCTACGCCATGCAGTCCGGACGTCAGATCAATGTGATGAATCCGGCCTCCTATGCAGCCATCGACTCTTTGACATTCCTTTTCGACATAGGAGCGGATATGACAATGCTTTGGCAAAAGGAGGGTGAACTTAAAGACCATTCCATAGGAGGAGGACTGGATTATATAACCATGCAGTTCCCGCTTTCCAAGTTCATGGGGATGTCTATAGGCCTTGTGCCTTATACATCTGTTGGATATGCCTTTGGAAGTGAGATTCAGCATGGTGCCATGACAAATCAAGGTCAAGGGGGTATAAACCAGGCTTATCTCGGACTTGCGGGTAAATATGCCGGATTTTCATTGGGTTTCAATGTGGCATATTCTTTCGGAAATATCATAAACGATGTTTTCTCTTCTCCAGAAACCTCCGGTCAGACATTATTTGAACATGTGTTCCAGATCAGGGATTGGGATTTATTGCTGGGTGCTCAATATTCTACCCGTATTTCTCAATACAACAGACTTAATCTCGGAGTGACTTTTGCACCGAAATTGTCAATGCATGGCCAGACATGGGCAACAATTCAGGAAACTTCTCGTGAAAGTGTGGCCGACACAGTGGCTTATGGAAATATGAAGAACAAATATTATTCTCCAATGTCGATTGGAGCGGGTGTGTCTTTCACTCATGAAAAAGTTTCAAGATGGATGATTGAGCTTGATTATTCCTTTCAGGAATGGTCAAAAGCTGAATTTGCGCCGCTTTATTCCATAAAGGATCCTGAAAACCTTGTTTTCCAGGGTATGCATTTCAAGAACAGAACACGCATAGCTCTCGGCGGCGAATTCACTCCCCGGATAAGAGGTAATTATTTCCAGAGAATGTCTTATAGGGCAGGAGCCTATTACAACAATGATTATCTGGTTATTCAAGGTAATAGGATTCGGGAATATGGAATCACCGCAGGTTTCGGATTCAATGCTCCGGAAGGCAAAACGATGATTAACCTCGGATTGGAATGGAAACACAGGCAGGCAACTCCAAACCCGCTTATCTCAGAAAATTATTTTAATATTACACTTGGAGTCAACTTTAACGAGCTTTGGTTCTGGCAGCGTAAGATACGTTAATAAAAATCTCCCTATCTTTGCGTAAGTTCCCTTTTATATTGGTATTATTTTTCTTCCTTGCATCATTGAGTTTCGCATGCCGGGAGGAACAAAAGGTCGACATTTCTCATACCCTCGATTCTTCGCATATGCCATCAATGTCGACCCGTAATATTTCAACTTTAATATCCGATTCCGGTATCACCCAATATAAGATAGTGGCTCCTTTATGGAATATTTATGATGAGGCCGACACTCCCTATTGGTTCTTTCCCAAGGGCCTTTACCTTGAAAAGTTTAATGCCAAATATGAAGTTATTGCAACGGTTGCGGCAGATTCCGCTAAATTTTTCAAGAATGAACGCCTTTGGCGCCTTGATGGAAATGTAGAAATGACAAAAGTGCCAAACGAGCTTTTCCTTTCTCCACAAGTGTTTTGGGACCAACGCCGCCAGATGATTTATTCCGACACCTTCATACATATAGAAAATGATTCTCATATAATAGAGGGCACAGGTTTTGAGTCGGATGAAAATCTCGGTGCCTATAGGATTCTTCATCCTAACGGAATTTTCCCGGTTGACCGTGACAAAATTTAAGAAAAAAGAAACAAAGAGAATTCATCATTTGATTATCTGTAAAAACGTGAAATGACCTTAGCGACTGCCATAGCCTTCACTATAATAGCCCTGTTACTTTCAGCTCTTTTCTCAGGTTCGGAGATTGCATTCGTGCAGTCAGACAAAGTTAGAATGGAGATTGACGCTGCCAGAGGGGGATTAATCGACAGGATAATTCATCGGTTTTCACGTCATGAGGAAGTGTTTATTTCCACTATGCTTGTTGGAAATAATATTGTGCTTGTGATTTATGGTATAACATTCTCCATCATAATAAATCCTATTTTAAACGGATGGTTTCATAACGAGGCTTTGGTTTTGGTTGTAAATACGGCGCTTTCCACCGGCATTGTGCTTATTGCGGGAGAATTTATGCCTAAGACAGTCTTCCGTATAAATCCTAATTTCATGATCAGGCTCTTTGCATTGCCTTTATATCTGGTTTATTGGTTGCTTTATCCGGTTTCCCGATTTGTCTCGTTTATATCTTCCGGTTTGATGAAACTGTTCGGAATCGGTGGTATGCAAGATAAAAAGGATGGTCTTACAATAGATGAGCTGGATACTTTTCTGCAGGATAAAATAGATAGTCTTCAGGATAAGGATGTGATTGAGAACGAAGTGAAAATATTCAGCAATGCGATAGATTTCAAGGATACACAAATTTCTGAATGTATGATACCCCGGAATGAGATAGTCGCAGTTCCGGTGGATGAGCTTGACAGAGAATACCTTATAAAAAAATTTATAGCCACGGGTCTATCTAAAATAGTAGTGTTTGAAGAGGATATTGATGATGTGCTGGGTTACATTCATATATCTGAACTTTTTAATCTGAACATAGATCTGAGAGAACGGTTGAAACCGGTTATCTTCACCCCGGAGACCATGCTGGCCAATAAAATGATGAGGAGGATGCTCGCGGAGAAAAAGTCAATGGTGATAGTGGTTGATGAATACGGTGGCACGGCCGGGCTGGTGACTCTTGAAGACCTGGTGGAAGAGATTTTTGGTGAAATAGAAGATGAGCATGACCGAAACCGCATAGTTATGCGCAGGATAGACGACAGGACATTTGAAGTGAGTGGTCGAGCAGAAATCGAAAACATAAACGATGAATTCGATCTGGATCTTAAGGAAGACGAATCTTATCACACAATAGGAGGATTTATTTTAAATAATTTCGGAGCACTCCCGGAAGAGGGCTATTCCTTTGAAGATGACGGTTGTGAACTTACAGTTTTGAAGATGGCGGCTACGCGTATAGAACTCGTAAGGATAAAAAAATTAGACTAACCTTTGTCAATTGCAAAATATTTATTACATTTGCTCAATATTTAAAGGCCAATCAAACTAACTCTATGAGCCAACAGTCACCATTCATTACTTCGGTACTAAGTATGCAGGCGAATCTCAGATCGTTTGCATTAAAGCTCACGATGGATAATGATGCTGCTCATGATCTTGTGCAAGACACTACACTTAAGGCGCTCAACAACGAGGACAAATTCGTTGATAATGCAAACCTCAAGGGGTGGATGCTTACGATTATGCGTAACATTTTTATCAACAACTATCGAAAAAATGTGCGCGAAAACACTTTGGTTGACTCTTCCAAAGATCTCTTCCATCTTAATTTAAGCCAGGATTCAGGCATCGAAACTCCCGACGGAGCTTACGCTGTCAATGAAATCTCAGCCATCCTTGCTAAATTTCCGAAAGATTTTAGTGAACCTTTCTCTTTACATGTGGCCGGTTATAAATATGAGGAGATTTCCGAGAAACTCTCTATGCCATTAGGCACAGTGAAAAGCAGGATTTTCTTCACAAGAAAGAGACTTCGCGAAATCCTGAAAGACTATCAATAGTTTTTTAGACATTATTTGATTGATCACTTAAAGAGGTGCGGGTTTTTACCCGCACTTTTTTTCTTAAAACATCTCTTATTTAACAGAATTGCACACAAATTAACATATTTTTAATTGATTGATGAATAAAGTTTTGCGACTACCGTCCTTATTTTGGGGCGACTAAAAGTCGAAGAAATTTGGATAGGGTCGGAAATGACAGTAATTTTGCAACCGCTGTCGGAAAGACAGGGGGTGATAGCCCTGGAAGCGGACAGCGGAAGAGGACACTGACAAGATTGCCACAGGACAGGATAAGGGAAGCGAGAGCTACCCAAATCCGAGCAGCGTAAGAAAGACGAACGGGAGAACAAGAAATAAGTTTCCGTCAAAAAAGACCTGAGACAAAACACCGCTGGGACAGACAATCACGCCACGGACATCGTGGCGGTCCTAAGATAGGAATAAATAAAAAAAAGATAAAACAACGGAGAGTTTGATCCTGGCTCAGGATGAACGCTAGCGGCAGGCTTAACACATGCAAGTCGAGGGGCAGCGGGGAGTGTGCTTGCACGCTCTGCCGGCGACCGGCGCACGGGTGAGTAACACG
>JAFLTN010000100.1:0-8724 GCA_022510445.1 Muribaculaceae bacterium
TTATATATGGCTTTTATTATCCATCACCTTGTTTTTCTTTCAGAAGAAAACTATTTTCAGGAATGTATTGAAACAACTTAAGTCTAAACCGGGACTGACGATTTTATTTATTTTATTCGGTATATGTCCTTCTTTAGGCGCACCTTCCACTATTCCTAAAGGAATCGCGGAAGAATTTGGGAAGCTTTATATTTATTATAATGGCAGAATCGCACCGATTAATACTTTCGCTCATGATTTTGCAATGAAGATTTATGGGAAAGATAGTTATCAAGGTCTCTCATCGGAACAAATAATGGCAGGTTGGTTTTTCTTTTATGATGAATGGAAAAATGAACCTTTCATAAAAATTAAAGGAGATGAAGTAAAAGAAACTTTAGGACTGGAGGGTTCTTATGCAAGACTTACTGATTTCGTCGGACCGGAAGGATTTAAACTTGGCAAACTGTTAAAAGAATCCGGTTCTGAATCTAAAGATATTTTGGCTGCCAACGAGAAATTTAATCTGATCAGCACCCTTGTTATAGGTTCGTCACTTCAAATCTATCCTTTCAAAGATAAAGATTCAGAAACTTTAAAATGGTTTGCGGTTAAAGACAAACCCACAGAAGAAATGCCTTTTGAACAATGGCTTTTTATCCGGAGCAGTATGGATCTTATGGCAGAGAAAATTGCAATGAAAGATTGGCAAGGAGTTTCAGAAATAATAGAAAAGATGCTAAGATATCAAATGAAGGAAAGTGGGCCGCTTCTGCCGACGAAAAACAAAATAAATGCAGAAATACTCTATAACCTAATTAATTATGACAAACCTTTGGCTATGATTTTTCTGACATTTGGTATAGTTTTATTTCTGATTTTTTTAATAAGTTTTACCTCAGGAAAAATCATTTCAAAATGGATTATTTATAGCAGTCTTTTAATGTTAGGAATCCTGTTTATTTATCTCAGTTTCCGGTTGGGAATAAGATGGTTTATTAGTGGGCACCTCCCTCTGTCCAATGGATTTGAAACAATGCAGTTCATGGCATGGGTAACCATTATTGCTGTTTTCCTCATTTTCCCTTATTTCCGGTTGGCTCTTCCTTTTGGTTACCTAATTTGTGGCTTTACGTTGCTTGTGGCTATGATGGGAGAATCGTCTCCACAAATCACCAATCTAATGCCGGTTTTGCAGTCACCCCTGTTAAGCATTCATGTAATGGTTATAATGTTGGCTTACACTTTTTTATTCCTGATAATGTTAAATGGCTTGACAGCACTTTTGATAGGGCTATCTAATAGAAGTATTGAAAAAACCGGTTTTCTTCAGAACATAAGTCATCTGATGTTATATCCGGCTGTTTTCTTATTGGTAATAGGAATTTTTGTTGGAGCGGTCTGGGCTAATGTATCCTGGAGAAGATATTGGGGTTGGGATCCAAAGGAAGTCTGGGCATTGATTACTTTTCTGATTTATGCCTTTCCGCTTCATTCAGTATCGTTATCCATCTTTAGAAAACCGATTTTCTTTCATTCTTATATGATAATAGCGTTTCTTTCTGTTATAATCACTTATTTCGGTGTCAATTTCTTTTTAGGAGGAATGCATTCCTATGCCTGAATGAAAATATTACCACAATACATAAAATGAAACACTATATTTAAAGACAGGCAATAGCCGGACTACCAGTTTGTAGTTTATTTTACGTGAAAGACTTTGCTTACAATTTTCCAGTCTTTACCGTCCTTAACCATTGAAAACATATCGTCAAACTTTGTGCCTCCAAAATCAGAATCTATCGCAACTATAGCAACATCGTCAGATACATTGCAGGCAGTAATAGTATATGAAGCAGGTTGCGGACAAACTTCACTGTTATAGTAATCAAATAAAGCCTGAATGGGCAACGATACAAGAGAATCTTTCTCTATATGTGATATTGTGGCGTTGTCCGTAAATACAGGTTCGGCTATTTTGCTGTCACCTTTAATAGCGGCGTCAATATATGCTTGAAGGGCTTTGTTTATCCCCTCTAATTGTTCCGGGGTTGCATTGTTAAAATTTTTATTTCCCATTTTATCTTCCATTATTTCTAAATCTTGATTGTTAGTTTTCACATTTCCACAGGAAGAAACCAAAATTGTTGTTCCTATTGCCAAAAATAAACCCTTTACAATCTTTTTCATTTCTTTATGGTATTGGAATTCTGGTTATAAGCCTTGGCCACACATTTCCATTCTCCATTGAGTTTTAGAAGAAGCAGAAAATCAGTGAAATCTATTCTGTTTCCCCAATTTTCTTCCAGGACTCTTACTACCGCTACAGTCTCTTCTACTGCTATCACATCAATTCTTGCCTTGAAATTTGGATCACCTCCGATGGTGTCGCAATTTTTATAGAATTGTTCGATAGACCCATGTTCAAGTTCACCATCCAATATGCCGAAAAGAACTGCATCGTCGGTAAAAAGTTTCCTTGCGTGTTCGCTGTTTCCTTCAGCAACAGTCCTCACAAAGTTTTCGGCTGCCTTTGCAACCTCATCGTATTCCTTAATCTTATCTCTCATATCTAATAATTTATTTGTTTGCAAAATTAAGAATGTAAAAAATTCCAGTCAAGTACCGAAAAATTTTTCGGTATGAGAAAAAATTTTCGGTATAGATTTAATGGATTGTAATCTTTAACTTTGCAATAAAATCCTAACATGGCATACGAAAAGAAAAAACCTGTTGATCTTGACTGTCCTCTAAGGTTGACGATGAGTCTTATAGAATCTAAATGGAAATCATGTATCCTTGACGAACTTCGGGACGGGAATCCTATGCGTCCGAGTGATATTCATAAATTGTTGCCGGAATCCGCTCCTCGTGTTCTGGATATTGCATTAAAGGAAATGGTGGCCGACGGTCTTGTTAAAAAGAAGATTTATCCGGAACTCCCTCCAAAGTCTGAATATAATATTACTGAGTTAGGCAAATCCTTGTTGCCCATCATAGATTCCATGCTTGATTGGGGAAAAGAACACATGGATCTTTTTGAAAAGAAATATAACTCTAACAAATGAATTTACTCTCTAATTCAAATAAATCGTAAAAATTACAAAAAAATAATGGTGAATGAGGAAAATAACTTAGATTAATGAAGGCTCTGTTGATAAAATGGTTATACATCCAACTGTCTTATAATATTTAAGCCCTATCTATTGTTATTCTAATTCGTTTTTACAGATTTGGATATTGATTTTACTCTGCTCAGACTGAAAACTCCGGCTATAATGGCAAAAATCAAAGCTATGTAAAGGCAGACTTTTACCCCGGGGGCACCATTTGCAAGTGAACCGGCATCGGTAGGCGAAGAACACCATGCGAAAATAAGAGTTACCAGAGTGGCTCCAAAAGTCAATGCTCCCATACGGGCGGTGCTTTGAAAACCCCCTGCAGCTCCTGATCTTGAAACCGGTGTTGCAGAAATCATAACGAAAACATTAGGAGTCTGAAAAATTCCGAAACCAAACCCACAAAGTGCCATTCGCCAGGCAATATCCCATTCAGCAACATTTCCGGCAGGTGGTTCAATCAAAAGTAATCCAATTCCAATTGCGTAGACCAACATTCCGAAAGCCGCGGTTGCTCCGGCGTTATGTTTCTCTATAAATCTTGCGGCGAAAGGTGATATAGCCATAGTGGCCAGCGGCCAGGGAGTCATCAGTAAACCGGTGATTAACTCAGAAAATTTATAACCGTTTAGAAAAAGAAACGGCAATGCAATAAGTGCCATACACTGGGTTACAAATGAGCAGGTGTATGTGATTACACTTAGAGTATACAATTTATTATGCAGCAAATCTATCGGGAACATAGGCAACTCTCTTCCACGAAGATGCCTGACATAAAAAATCCCTATCACAATCCCGGAAGCTATCAACAAAATATTTTCCCAAAGAACATGTTTATTTGCTAAATTACCCAAAGCATAGAAGATTGTGCCGAACACAATAACATTGGCCACTCCGCTAAGCCAATCAGGCTTAATTCTGTGATCTTTCGGAGGATTATCCGGAAGATATTTATAAGCCATCAGGAAAGCAGCAATTCCCAAAGGAAGATTTATAAGAAATAGCCAATGCCAGGAAGCCGATGAAAGAATAATACCGGCAAGAGACGGACCGGCAGCTGATGATATGGCAATCACCATTGTATTAACCGCCAATCCTCTGGCCAAAGTTTCGGGAGGATAGATAAGTCTTACAAGGGCTACGTTGACACTTGTCGCCAGGGCTGCTCCAAAACCCTGGGCAGCTCTGGCAGCAATCATCATTCCAAAAGATTGGGAAGCTGCACATAATGCTGAACCGACTGTAAAAACCGCTATGCCAAAAATATAATTTCTTTTATAGCTGTAAAGATCACCGATATAAGCCAAGGGAAGCATCAACATGGTCAGTACGAGCTGATAGATCGTGACAATCCAGACAGCACTCGAATCTGACACATGAAATTCTTGTGCAAAGATTGGAAGAGCTACATTTACCAGGGTTCCATCAAGCATAGTCATCGCCAATACTATCAAGACTGAACCAATGGCTATATATTTATGAACCGTAAGTTTAATATCCGACATTTAATTATTCTAAATAACCTTATAAACTCATAACCTTTAAAATACTTCACACTATCCATTTGATGAATTTGGCAGGAACACCTCCTACAATAGAATTAGCTTCAACATCCTTGTGAACAACAGCTCCTGCAGCCACAACAGCATTATCACCAATCTTTACTCCGGAAAGAATCGTGGAATTAGACCCTATCCAGACATTTTTACCCAGCTCAATTCTTTTGGGGATACAGATTTGTCTTTTTGCAGGTTTCAAATCATGATTCAGAGTAGCAAATACCACATTATGTCCTATCAGGCATCCGTCTCCAATCCAGATTCCTCCCTGATCCTGAAACTGACAGCATGCATTTATAAACACATTTTCACCAATGTGGATATTTCTGCCAAAATCTGTATAGAATGGAGGGAATACCCTTAAAGTATCAGGAACCTTATAACCAAATAGTTCAGAAATCAATTCCTTTATTTCTTCCATGGGATGATAAGCTCCGTTCAAACGGAAAGTTATTTTTCGGGCTTCATCGCTCTGGCGGTTTAAAACTTCAAAAATTTCGGGAGTATCTAAAGGTTTCCCCGACTTGACATATTCTTTAAATTCTTCTATAGTCATAATTTCTTCAATTAAACTTTTAAAAATATAAAAGATTATTATTTATCTTTTGTCAATTGATTTTCAAAATAATTTCATTTGATGGAAGAGTAGGAGAGGAGACTGTCACTCTAGTGGAGCCGGGTTTGTTTCCGGCCCTTATTATGGCAAGAGCTCTGCCATTCCAGGTGGAATGGAGATTATCATAATATGGATCTTCATCTTTTATATCGGCATTTCCGAGGGCTTGAAGAGTTGCATCTCCTTCAATCTCTAACTTCAGAGGCAAAGAAATATTTGGAATGATATTGCCTTCATTATCAACTATTTCTATAGTTATAAAAGAAAGGGCTTCTCCGTTCGATTGTAGAACATTACTATCCGGAGTAAGTTTTATGGTTGCCGGTTTGCCTCCCGTTTTTATTATAGTTTTTTTATCCTTGGCCACAGCTTTAAGATTACCCGGTTCATAAGGAATTGTAAAATTAGCCACACCATTTTTCACGTCTTTAGTTTCAATAAACTCATCATTTAGATATAAAGAAACTGGAGATTCAAAAGAATATACTTCCACCTCTATGGGTTTCCCTTCCCATCCTTCCCAATTCCAACTTTGGAAAGTGGGCCATGTCCCCCAGAGAGTTTCTTTCACACTTCCCTTGTATCCATTGGGTTCTTTAACTGCAATATTAATGGTGTCTTCTTTGTTCCAAAGCATAGATCGATATAGATTCACGGGTTTTCTAAGACCTGTGAGGTCAACGTCACCACAATATGCACCGTGCCATGGATATAGTGGACGTTCGTAATGTTCTCCGGGTACATCTCCTTCATAATACCATCGGCCTATACCGGATTCCCCGATATAGTCAAGTCCGGTCCAGACAAAATCACCGATAATATATTTATTGCATTTTGTCCGCTCATAATTTTGCCAGACATCTCTTGGATATGACTCCGTCTGCATCATGACTCTTTCGGGAACTCTGAAATGGTCACTTTCAGCTTTATGCATCATATAATTATAGCCGACAATATCATGTTGAGCAGCCAACGGGTCATATATTTCCCAATCTGAATCCCAGGCAGCAAGAGCCTGGGTAACCGGACGCTTCTGCGGATCTAAGTTTCGTATATAATTAGCCATTTTATTGGCTCTTTCAACAGCGTCCGTTGATTTACGTTCTATTATTTCATTTCCAATCGACCAGCAAAAAACCGAAGGATGGTTCTTATCTCTTTCCACCATTGAAGCTAAGTCTTTATCCCACCATTCATCAATCAGAATGGAATAATCAAAAGGAGTCTTGGCTTCTTTCCATCCGTCAAAAGCTTCGTCGATAACTAACAATCCTATTTCATCGCAGGCATTCAGAAAAGTTTCCGACGGCGGATTATGCGAGGTGCGCACTGCATTGAATCCTGCATTTTTCATTAGTTGAGCTTTCCGATATTCAGCGTCATCAAAAGCGGCTGCTCCTAAAATCCCGTTATCATGATGGAGACAGGCTCCATTAAGCTTTATTGATTTACCGTTTAGCAAGAGTCCTTTCTCTGAGGAATATTCTATGTCACGGAAACCAAACCGGACAGGTATGGTATCTTCACCATATTCGATTGTAGCAGAATAAAGATTAGGCTCAGCCGGTGACCATAAGAGAGGATTATCTATCTTAATTTTTTTTGTTATATCAGTTTTCTTTTCTCCGTCTTTTATTATATCTGCTTTGATCCTTACATCACCATCATTTTCAGTAATAATTTCTACGCTCCAGTCATCTATATATTCCTCTGGGGTTGTCACCATCCATACATTTCTATATATTCCGGATCCGGAATACCATCTGCAGTTCTTTTGTTGGGAATTATCTACTTCTACTATAATTTCATTGTTCCCCTCTTTTAAAAAAGGAGTTATATTTACCCAAAATGAAGTGTATCCATAAGGCCAGCCCCCCGCCATTTCCCCATTCACCCAGACTTTAGAGTTCATATAAACGCCTTCGAAATAAAGCCTATGAATTTTATTAAGATCAGAAACGGAAAGGTTAAGGTTCTTTTTATAATATCCTTTACCTGTTGGTAGATATCCTCCGTCATTACCGGATTCCGCAGTCTTATCAAACTTTTCAAGAATGCTCCAATCATGAGGTAAATTTACAGGCTCCGCTTTGGAAAAATCACATGTGTCTTTTGCAAACAACCAATAATTATTAAATTTCACCTTCCGTGAATTCCCCATTGCAGCCAAGTTCCCCAGAATTATAAAAGAAATTATTAAATGGTAGAAACGAGTCTCTGGTTTCATATAGTAATTTTTTATCTTCTCTTAAATTAAGTTTCGTCTTTCTCTCGATCTAAATACAATCTCTTACAGACTCCATATGACATTTTTTTAATCAAGCTTGAAAACTATTCTCTGAACCCCATCCTGATAACGGGTGCTGGTTATACGGAAGTTTCCAATCTCTGAGGTTCTCCTCACGTGGGAGCCGGCACATAGACATTCGTCATAATCACCAATCTTTATTACCCTCACCGTTTCAGATACATTTATAACGTCGCAATTATAATGTCATGGCTGAAAATTTGCAGCTGACTGTGAAAGGATACATATCCGCAATAATTCGATATCTTCCACCGATAACATAAATAAAAGATATTTAAGAATTTTATTCAGGTCGCTCTAATTGTGTGCCCATGAAACTGGTGGATTCAGTGTTTTCTTGTTTTGGAATACCTTCCTTCTCTTTTTGCGCGTTAATAGCCTTCAGCAGGAATGCCATATTTCTTCCCAGATTCCTCATTACCTGCAAACCTTCCTTATCCTTTTCCACGTCTTCTGCCTTATAGCCGTGCACTTCATTCCAATAGGTACTTGAAGCTATAGGCATAGAGCATATAGTGAAATATTTGTTGATATCATCAAAAGCACTTGTCGAACCCGCTCTCCGTGAAGAAACCAAGGTGGCCCCGACTTTCATCGTTTTGTCTACTGTGAACATAGTGCTGAAGAAAAGTCTGTCAAGAAAAGAATGAAGTTGACCGTTTGGACCTGCATAATAAGTTGGGGTTCCCACTATCATTCCGTCAGCTTCATTGAATTTAGGAGCAGTTTCATTTACGATATCGTCGAACACGCATTTTCCGTGAGTCATGCAATAATGACAGGCTATGCAACCTCTGATATCTTTTGTCCCTACATTTATCCATTCAGTTTCAATTCCATTCTCATTAAGAATCTTTTCAACTTCTGTCAGTGCTCTCCAGACACATCCTTTAGGATGTGGACTTCCCTGTATTAATAATACTTTCATACTTAACTCAATTAGGTTTTATCAATTTTAAACTACGTTCCTTTTTAAGTATCATTCACCAATAAAAAAACTCCCGTTCTTTGGCTTTATGTAAGTCTTTTGCAAAATATGTCTCGGTATTCTCTTTTTTCATAGTGTGTATATTTGGCAATCTTATTTTTTTACAAAAAAATGGAGTTCTCTTTACTCATTAACAATTAAGTAATTGGAGATGT
>JAFLTN010000100.1:8734-8977 GCA_022510445.1 Muribaculaceae bacterium
AATAGTTGTAAATTCTGTATCTTCTAATTCACTCTGTAGAGTAATTCTGATCATCTAAAATCTCTGTCAATGATAAAATTTGCTCTTTGTGGATTGCTCTCATCTTTGGAACAGACAATTACTGTAGTACTCACATATAGAGATTGTTCAGGTTCTATTTCCATTTCTTCAAATTCTATCTTTAATTCGTTCCCATTAACCACTGTAATAGTCAAGCCGCATTGGGAATTAATATATTGATCA
>JAFLTN010000101.1 GCA_022510445.1 Muribaculaceae bacterium
TTATTTTTTAACCTTGTCCCATATTCAGTTGCAAATATAATTATTTTTGTCTGAATTCGCCATCGTGAGGTAACTTTTTGCAAAATTATATTTTGCTTATGCCACAAAAAGGCACAAGCTTTTTTTAACTTTGTATAAAATTAAATCAGTAATAAAATGGGTAATTTTTCTATATTAATTCAAAGATATATTTGGCTTATTGAAACAATCCAAAGAGCCGGAAAAATCTCATTAAAAAATATCAATTTAAAATGGAAAAGAGATGCCTTTATGTTTGACGAATCAGAGACCGACATTCCTAAGCGAACTTTTCATCGCCATAAAATGGATATCTACAATCTATTCGGAATAGAAATCAAATGTAATCGTTCAGACAACACATATTTTATTGACTATGAAAATTCCGATTTCAAGGCTTCTTTAACAAAAAACTTACTTTCATGCCTCAGTCTTGATCTTGCCTTGAGAAATAAAGCAGAAGCACTGCCTAATGTTGTCTTTGAAGATACCCCGGGAGGAATGGAATTTCTTTCCCCTTTGATAGATGCTTTGATCAATCAAAATATTTTAGATATTCAATATAGTGATTATAACTCCACTGATATTAAAAATTATAAGTTTCATACTTATGGATTCAAACAATCAACACAAAGATGGTATGTAATAGGATTTATTGAAGGAAAATCCCAAACAATCATTCTTGCTTTAGACAGAATCCAGAATATCAAAAAAAGTAACGAATGCTTTAAGAGAAATAAAAAAGTTAATATCAGGAAACTTTTTGATGAGGTAGTAGGTATTAATCTTGACGATGAGTTTGACTGTGAAGAGATAATTATAAGGATTTATGGTCGTCAAAGAGCTTATTTGGAATCCTTACCTATTCATAAAAGTCAAAAAATTATTTTTCGTGGCAAAGAATATTCCGATTATTCATTAAAGGTAAGACCGGAATATGAATTTCATAGAGCTATTTTAGGAATGGGTGAAGATGCCGAGGTGATTTCTCCTGTATGGGTTAGAAAAAACATGAGGCGTATTGCCACCGAAATATTAGCACGTTATTCATAGAACAGTCATTTATATAAGTCTTTGGTCCAACAATGGCCAAGTTCCCAGTGCTCACCTTTTTAAAAACTGTTTTATCAGCAGGAAGCTGAAATTCTAGCATTATCTCATCTTTTAAATTAGGATAACTGTCAAACCAGTCGGCTATCATAACTTCAAACCGGTTTTCAATTTCATTAAAATTTACCCTTCCGCTTGGAATCGAGGCGTAATATTGTTCATAGAAGGCAAGTTTCTCTTTGCCGTCTTTAGCTCTGGCATTATAATAATTCTTTTCCCAAACTTTTTGGTGGATTTTTGTGGAAATACGCTTGCCATTTGGATGTAGTTCCACTGAATCAAAATCCTGAATATATACATCAACAAGTTCATCTTTATCCATGGAATATCAGAAAATCCCTATCTGCGGTTTATCTTCTGCACTTTATATTGCCGCATTATATCTATAATGGAGTTATATTCTTCTTCACTCATAATTCTAATATTCTCAAAAAGTGGTGCCGTAGTCGGAGCGGTCGAGAGAGCGGTAGTTGATGGCTTCGGCGATGTGGCGAACCAGCACGGGTGAATTAACCGCGGAAGCTAAAGCTGACTGATAATCGTGTGAAGAGGACTCTGGTAAAGTGCAGGCAGATTCAAGGTCCGCTATTGTGCGGGCAACGCGAAGTATCCTGTCGAAAGCCCTGGCACTCATATTCAGTTTTGTCATCCTGTCTTTCAGCTTGGCCAGACCCTCAGCATCTGGCCAGGCATATTTCTTAAGCAACCGGCTGTTCATCTGAGCATTGCTATATATCCCTTTTTCAGCCTTGAATCGCTCCTGTTGGATAGCACGTGCCTTAATAACCCTTTCCCTGATCGATTCGCTGCTTTCTGCCGGTATTGTATTAGCCATGTCATCGAAGGCTACAGGCTGTATCTCAATCTGAAGGTCGATCCTGTCCATCAGCGGACCTGAAATCTTATTCATATATTTATTGACAGTGCCGGGAAGACATGTGCATCTCTTCGTAGGGTGACCCCAATAACCGCATGGACAGGGATTCATGGAGGCTACAAGCATGAAAGATGCCGGATAGTTGACGGTGTACTTAGCTCTTGCAACAGTTATTATCCTGTCTTCAATCGGTTGTCTCAAAACCTCCAAGACCTGTCTTGGAAATTCCGGCAACTCGTCGAGAAAAAGGACGCCGTTATGCGCGAGGCTGATCTCTCCCGGCATAGGATTCTGTCCTCCCCCTACCATCGCTACCGGTGAGACAGTGTGATGCGGAGTGCGGAAGGGACGTTTCGTCATCAGCATGGATCCGCGGGTGAGCTTCCCGGCCACTGAATGAATCTTTGTTGTTTCAAGCGCCTCTCCCAGACTCAAAGGAGGTAGAATTGTGGGCACTCTCTTTGCCATCATTGACTTTCCGGCACCAGGAGGGCCTATCATCAGTATATTGTGTCCACCGGCACAAGCAATTTCAAAAGCTCTTTTTACACTTTCCTGTCCTTTTACTTCAGAAAAATCAAGATCGTAAGTTGTGGACTCAGCTGCAAAAATAGCCCTTGTATCCATTATTGTGGGTTGGATTTCCGAGGAGCCTGAAATCAGTTGCAAAGCTTCCGACAAATTTTTTACACCGAACACTTCTACCCTATTTACAACGGCTGCCTCGGTGACATTACCTTCCGGAACAATCAGTCGCCTGAAGCCCATTTCACGTGCCTTTATAGCCATAGGCAACACACCCTTAACGGGAAGAACCGATCCGTCGAGGGATAATTCTCCCATGATCATATAGTCTTCAAGTCGTTCTGAAGGCGCCAGACCGTGAGCAGTAAGCACTCCTATGGCCATTGGCAGATCGAAGGCGGCTCCCTCCTTCTTTACATCTGCAGGGGCAAGATTTATAATAGTGCGACGGTGAGGAAGTGTAACGCCGCTATGTGCTATGGCAGCTGTTATTCTTTGCTGGCTTTCTTTAACAGCAGTGTCAGGCAGACCAACAATTGAGAATATCGCACCTTTTGTGCCGTCTGTCTCAATTGTCACCGGGAACGCATCGATTCCTTGAATTGCGGCCGAATAGACTTTGGTTAACATTCTGAGGAGTTTTTATTTCTTTAAACTGTCTGGCAAAGATGAAATCTTCCTGAATTCATCCATTGCATCCTTTATATCCTTGCCTCTATAACATTGGATACCTAAAGAATCGAACACGATAATATAGGGTATGGAAGGGACCTTCAGTTTCATTACATTTTCATCAGCGAGTCCGGCTGATACCCAAAGCCTTGCCATTTCCTTTACAGAGTCTCTCCTTAAAGGGCTCCTCCAGGATGAAGAATCGGCATCGAGGCTTACGTCGGCAAGAAAATAAAGTGAAGAATCGGGAAATTCTTTCCGCAACACTTTCATTGAATCAAGATATTCCTTCCTGTCATTGTCACCGTGTTGCCAGAAAAACATAAATATCGCTTTGGTGGAGTCCGGACGGATAGTGTCGGAATTATTAAAGGCAGATTTCATAACCATCGACTGTAGGCGTGCCGGATAGCTGACCGACATCTGCATCTGGTCGGTTCTCCCTATCATGGCAATCCAGGATTCTTTTCGTGCGTCACCTCTCAGATAAGCCATCAGAGAGGCATATTCCCTCTCGTCAAGGCTCCTGTAGTAATAAGAAAACAAAATTATGGTAGCTGCGGGGTCGGATGGATTCTTTCTTATAAAATCTGCCACTGCGCTGTTAATTTCCAAAGGCTTCTTATTTTTTAAAGTGTCGGCATATTCATGGCGCCATTGAGAAAGAGTCTCATTAATCTGATTTCCAACAACCTGCCATTGCAATGGAGCATTACCATCTCCGCTTATTTCTATATTATTGCCCGGTTCGGCATAAATCACCAGAGGAATGTCACGGGATTTTTCAGTCAGATAAATTAATGTAGGGAGCTTTGTCAGTCCGTCGAGCCGGCATTTCCCATGCTGCACGGATGCCACAGTCTGAACCGTCACTCCTCCTGTTTCCGAAGTTGCATAGTAAGTCAAATCGTAATTTACACTTAAGTCATCCGGCAGGTCAAAAGTGAGAACAAATTCGTTTTTACTGCAGGAGATTATAAGTATAAAAATAAATAAAGGGAAAAAGCGCCACTGAGATCTCATAATAATTACAAGAAATTAAGTGCACAAAATGTATGGCCACGCCTGACAATTTGTACATTCTTATAAACTTTAAGAGGATGTGTCTAAATTTATTTTGACACATCCTCTTTTCTCAGTCGGGGTGACAAGATTCGAACTTGCGACCACACGCCCCCCAGACGCGTACTCTAAACCGGGCTGAGCTACACCCCGCACTTGATTTGGTGATGCAAATTTATAACTTTTTCCTTCCATAGCCAAATTTTTATATAAAAAACTGTCATATATCCCCCTCTTATAAATTATTTATTGCAGGTTTCATTCAAATCGTCTATTTTTGTAGACTATTCTTAACATCATTTGTTCCACTATAACAATGTTTGAAATATTAACCAAAAGAGAACTGGCGCCTAATATCGTTGAGATGAAGGTAAAGGCACCGGCTGTCGCGATGTCGGCAAAGCCGGGGCAATTTATTATCGTGAGAACCGACCGATATGGTGAAAGAATACCTCTTACTATTTGTGATTATGATCCAAAAGATGGTTCTGTTACCATTGTGACCCAATCTATCGGCATTTCAACCTGCAAGATAAATTCGATGGATGCGGGTGAATGTTTCGATGATTTCGCCGGCCCTCTCGGTAATCCTTCCGACCTCCTCGAAATGGCTCCCGAAGAATTGAAAAAGCAAAAGATTCTCTTTGTGGCAGGAGGAGTGGGTACGGCCCCAGTTTATCCGCAGGTGAAATGGCTTCATGAACAAGGGATTGAAGCCGATGTAATTATAGGAGCGAAAACCAAAGACCTCTTTACTTATGTCTCGGAGATGAAGAACGTAGGTAATGTGTATCTTTGTACCGACGACGGATCGGAGGGTTTCCACGGAAATGTCACTTTGCTTATGAGAGACCTGATTGGCAATCAGGGAAAGAAATATGACCGATGCATTATAATCGGCCCTATGATAATGATGAAATTTGCAACTCTTACAGCCAAGGAATTCGGTCTGCCGGCAATAGTGTCCCTTAATGCCCTGATGGTAGACGGCACCGGCATGTGTGGTGCCTGCAGGGTCTCTATAGGAGGAGAAACTAAATTCACTTGTGTCGACGGTCCTGAGTTTGATGGTCATAAAGTTGATTTCGATGAAGCGATGAGACGTCAGAATATGTATAGGAACAATCCCAAAACCAATCCGGAAACCCATAAATGTGAATGTCATGGCTAATAAAATACCAAGAGTAAAGGTAAGGGAGCAGGACCCGGCTACAAGAGCAAAGAATTTTGAGGAGGTTAGCTATGGCTACAATGCTGAAGAAGCCTACCAGGAAGCTTCCCGCTGTCTGAACTGCAAGAAACCGAGATGTGTGGATGCTTGTCCGGTGCATATAAATATTCCGGAATTCATATCTGAGCTTACCCGCCATAATGTTGAGGGAGCTTATACCATAATATCACAAGACAATTCTCTGCCGAGTGTCTGCGGGCGTGTATGTCCGCAAGAAAAACAATGTGAAGGAGCTTGCATACTCGGCATTAAGGGTGAACCGGTGGCTTGTGGTTCCCTGGAAAGATACGTGGGCGACTGGGCCATTTCTCATTCAGAGGAATTACCCCGTCCTGAAATCACAAGAAATGGTAAAAAAGTAGCTGTAATCGGCTCCGGCCCGGCTTCTCTGGCATGCGCTTCCGACCTCGCCAAAGCCGGTTATTACGTCAAAGTCTTTGAGGCTCTTCATTCACTGGGAGGGGTTCTTGTGTACGGTATCCCGGAATTTCGTCTTCCTAAAGAGGGAGTGGTTAAGAAAGAAGTGGAATCAGTGAAAAGGCTGGGTGTGGAATTTGAAACAGATGTGATTATAGGGAGAACATACACAATCGATGATCTTTTTGATAAGGAAGGATTTGATGCCGTCTTTATCGGGACAGGGGCGGGCTTGCCTAAATTCATGGGAATTGAAGGAGAAAATTTAAACGGTGTATTCTCAGCGAATGAATATCTTACCCGGGCCAATCTGATGCATGCCTATGATCCCGATTATGACACTCCGATCTATCTTGGCAAGAAAGTAGTTGTGGTTGGCGGCGGAAATGTGGCTATGGATGCAGTGAGAACCGCTAAAAGGATGGGAGCTGAGTCAGTGATAGTCTACAGGCGTAGTGAAGCTGAACTGCCGGCCCGGGTTGAGGAAGTTCATCATGCCAGGCAAGAGGGAATAATCTTCAGAATGCTTACTAATCCGGTGAGGGTTCTTGGTGACGAATTCGGCTGTGTCAAAGGTATTGAATGTGTGGAAATGGAACTTGGCGAGCCCGATGAAAGTGGCCGAAGACGGCCCCAAGAGAAAAAAGGAAGTAATTTTGTGATAGATTGTGATGTGGTGATAATGGCACTCGGCACAAGTCCTAACCCTCTTATAAAACAGACTACAAAAGGCCTCGACACTAATCGCTGGGGATGTATTGAGGCAGATGAGGATGGTCGCACCAGCAGAGAGGGTGTTTTTGCCGGAGGTGATACTGTGACCGGAGCTGCAACTGTGATCCTGGCTATGGGAGCCGGAAGGAAGGCTGCCAAGGCAATTCATGAATATCTGGAGAATAAAGAATAGGTTAAAGATATGGCTGTCAAGGCAAAAAAAGCTTTAGGGCAACATTTCCTCCACAATCTGAACATAGCTGCGAAGATTGCATCCATAATAGAATCTTCTGAACTTCCCCTATCTGCAAAGAAATGGGGGGATCTCCCTGTCCTGGAGGTGGGTCCCGGAATGGGAGTGCTCTCTCAGTTCCTGATGAAAAATGGCAGGGACGTGAAGGCGGTGGAGCTTGATAGTGAAAGTGTTGAATTCCTGAATAAGGTGTTCCCGGATCTCGATGTAATGGAAGGTGATTTTCTAAAGATGGATCTTTCTTTGCTCTTCAATTCGGATTTTGCATTGATTGGAAATTATCCCTACAATATCTCCTCGCAGATATTTTTCAAAGTGCTCGACTATAGGGAAAGGATACCGGTTGTGGCCGGAATGTTGCAAAAGGAGGTTGCCTTGAGAATTTGCTCAAAACCTGGTTCCAAGGTATATGGAATCCTTTCAGTTCTCTTACAGGCCTGGTATGACTGCGAATATCTTTTTGATGTAGGTCCGGAGGTTTTTTCTCCTCCCCCGAAAGTCAATAGCGGTGTAATCCGGCTAATCCGGAATGAACGTGCAACATTGGGCTGCGATGAAAAACTCTTCAAGACCATTGTTAAGACATCATTCGGGCAGCGTAGGAAAACATTGAGGAATTCCTTAGGTGGGATAATCACCCCTGACAATCCAATAATGAAAGAGAGCATCATGGGGTTGCGCCCAGAACAACTTTCTGTGGAAGATTTTATAAAATTAACAAATGCTGCGACGACATGAAGATTACTGTGCTTGACGGCTACGGATTAAACCCCGGGGATCTTTCCTGGAAAGGATTTGAGGAGTTGGGTGATTTAAAAATATATGACCGCACTACCCCCTCGGAACTTTTCGAGCGTGCAAAAGATTCGGAAATTCTTATAACCAACAAGACTGTTATTGATTCAGGCACAATAGAGGCATTGCCAAAACTGAAATATATTGGGGTGCTTGCCACCGGATATAATGTAGTTGACACCGAGGCAGCCCGTAAAAGAGGAGTAGTGGTGACAAATATTCCGGCATACAGCACGATGTCTGTGGCCCAGATGGTCTTTGCGATGTTGTTGACAGTGACTAACAAAGTGGAACATTATGCCTTGGCCAATAACCGGGGCGCATGGGCAGACTCAAAAGATTTCTGTTGGTGGGATACACCACTGACCGAATTATCAGGAAAGACATTCGGAATAATCGGACTCGGGAATATCGGCATGGCGGTTGCAAGAATCGCCGTTGCATTTGGAATGAAGGTTCTGGCAGTCACCTCTAAAGAACCGGAAAATCTTCCTGACGGAATAAATAAAGCCGGTATTGAAACGGTCCTGAAGGGTTCAGATGTTATAAGCCTTCACTGTCCTTTGACAGCAGAAACTTTTCATATTATTAATCAGGAGAACCTAGAGCTGATAAAGGATGGAGCGATCCTGATTAATACGGGACGGGGTCCTCTGGTAGATGAGGAGGCGGTTGCCGACGCCTTGAATTCCGGCAAATTATCCGCATTCTGTGGTGACGTACTGTCTACTGAACCCCCTTCTAAAGAGAATCCACTCCTGAACGCACCAAACAGTTATATCACACCTCATATCGCGTGGGCCACAAAGGAGGCTCGTGAACGACTAATGGGGATAGCTGTAGAGAATTTAAGCAGTTACCTTAAGGGGACTCCGGTCAACTCAGTGGTTTAGGGGGTCAGCGGAAAAACCCGGTGCATGAAAAATGTTAAAAAGAATGTTAAAAGCGAAGTTAGTTATAACTTTGCAGGA
>JAFLTN010000102.1 GCA_022510445.1 Muribaculaceae bacterium
CATTAGGAGAAGAGGAATAGGCAACCCTTGTGGAGGTGGTCCAATTATCATTTTTGAAAGAAAATCTAAGGAATTCGTCAAACGTACTGAAAGAACCTATTCCCTGGATATATTGAAGGTTAAATCCCGGAGCAGCATTCGGAATAGTTGACAAACGTACAAGCCCCCCTAATCCACCTCCAGTTTCATTTACAGAAGATGAACCGTGTAAAAGTGATGCCTTATCTACAAAATAAGCCGGAATCGAAGAGAAATCAGTCATACCGAGCATGGGACTGTTTATCCTTATACCGTTCCAGGTGACTTGCGTATGACTCGGCGAAGTTCCTCGGAATGCAACTGTTGAAAGAGTCGCCCTGCCATAATTTTTAACAAAGACCGATGAATTATAGGCAAGTATATCAGCCATTGAAAGAGCTATGTTTTCTTTTAAGGCTAAGGAATCAAACTCTGTTTTTTGTATGCCTATCTCTTTGAGTGGCCTTTGGGCTGTCACAGTGAATTCTTCCAGTTGTCGGATACCTGATTCACTTTTTGAAGTAAGAAATGAAGATGAAAGTGCCAATCCGACAAGAAAGACGGATATAACATTTTTTCCCTGACTATTTATTGAAAACGTAATTGTCATTTATCTTTCCAACAAAAAGCCCCGGGAGTCACACCCACATAAAACCTATCGATAAGTTCCCCAAATTTTGAAAAACGATAGATCATCCCTTGTTGGGTATAGTCTATGGCATCCGCCACATAAACGTCATCATTCCAAGGATCCACCGTCAGTCCATAATATTTTGTATTTTGAAATTCAAGAAATGGAACTGTCGGAAGTTTATCCGCGGTAATCGGCATTGACCAGATATCATCATTAATCCAAAATAGAGTGTCACCGTTGCCATTAATTTGTATTTCAGAAGGAGAATTTCCCAATTTAAAGTCGAATGTCTTCAAAACAGAGAAAGTTTCAGGATCTATGCAGTATAAGACCGGAGTCTCATAACCGTAAGGAGAACCTTCATATCCTCCTTCAGTAATAGTCCAGATTCTGTGTTGTTTGTCAATCACCAGGGAATTTGGCTGAATTCCTATCTCCAGCTCGCCCACAACCTTGTCTGCATTAGTGTCTATCTTTATCAGTTTATTCTGATAACTCCAGCAATTACAAAAAACAAACTCTCCGAGTTGAACCATCTGCTCCGTAGAGCCGGAAAAGCTTTCCATTCCCGGAATCTCGATATAACCCGTTACAGAATAAGTTTTAGGATTAACAATGAAAATTCTATTATCCCAAAGCTGGGTCACATAAGCTTTTTCATCATTAATAAAATGGATGTAACGGGGAGAAGTGAGATTCTCAATTCTCCCCATTTCCTTGCACGATTCCGGATCGATTGCGAAGATTACATGTGAATTATTCACAACGATCCATCCCTTATTATCATAGATAGTCATGGACTGTGCCACATCTCCGAGCCGCATGCCGTTTACCTTATAGAAAATCTCATTCTGTACTTCTTTGGTTTGCGGATCATAATAACTGAGAGTAGCATTCCCATATTGAAAATTACCTTCGCATATAATATAAAGGCCCTTTCCTTTAGCTTCAAAATCTTCTTGAACTTCCCTGTAATCCCATTTCATACATGATGAGAAAACAGAGAAAATCATAGCTGCTAATAAAATTTTAAAGGCCTTCATAAAAATCTTGAAATCCGAATTTCGGATATTCTCTTATTCTTTAATAAAAATATCAATCTTGAGGTATGGAGAGTTCAAAATTGTCAAGTGCGCAATACTTAGGAGTGTTAAGCCCATATTCTCCCCAATCGCTACCTACAAAATTTATTACCAGTATAGAAGTTTCTTTGGAGAGAACCGAAAGGTCTACCTTAATCCATTCGTCTATTATTCCGGTGTATCCTCCTGCAAGTTTTTCATCAAAATTGGCTAAATAAGCTTCAGTGTAATCTATCGGTCTGGCATCCTTCCCATTTTCATTAAAAGCGATGAATTGCACTTTAAACCATCCTTTGTTTTCTGAATTTAGAGCTGCTGCGAACGGATTGCCGTTTTTCATTGTCAGATATGTATAGGTTGTATTATTGATCCAGACACTCTTGAAATAAGCATAATTTTCCTTTCCGCTCACATAATTTTCTCCGCTTTCAAGATCGTTTACACTGTATCCCTTCTCATTAGTTATATAAATTCTTCCGCAGTCTGCATAATCGGATAGGGTAGATTTGGAGGGATCGGTTATCAAACCTGCCCCGTATGCCACTAAAAAATTGCCTCCGCTTGGAGATGTGGAGTCATAAACACTTAATTGATTGGCATACGTATCATTGGTCATATCATGATATTTTGACACGGCCAATCCTCCCTGATAAAAAGAATATCCCCATACGGAATTAAAATTGTCATCAAAGGTCAGTCCATAGTTAATAGGAAACTGGATATAGCAATCTTTGGATAATTTTTTTATATATCCTGTTGTTATCTGATTCTCAGCACCGTAGTATAAATTGGATCCTGCAGCATCAGAAGCAAAAAACTGAGATGGGACATCTTTAAATCCCACATTAACCGTTGGTAAGGCAGGACTGTCCGGTTCATCCTTTTTATCGGAACAGGCTGTCAGTAAAATTGTAATCAGTGTTCCGCACCCGAAAGCTTTTAGATAATTTAATTTGTTCATTCTATTTTGATTTTAAAATATAATAATGTCCTTCAAACCGCAACTTCAGCCATTCGCGGTCATCCGGACAAACAATAATCAAAATAGGTCTTAAAGACAGCCTGAGAAATTGTTTGATCCTTGCCCGAACTCCCGCGGGTGTAATCATCTATTAGGCAGGTCTTCTGACTTATCCCTTTTGCAACGCCTTCTCGGTTAAAAATCACCAATGGCCTATGTTGCAAAATTTTAACGGGACTTACAGCAGCGAGTTCTGTTCCGGATTTCCACCGGATTCCCTTTTCACCGATACCTAACGGGTCTCGGCTCCTAATCCGATGCAAATTTAATTATAATAGTCAATATTTTCAAAACCTTTATCTTTATAATGTCATGTCACCCAATTTTTGTTAAAACTTATATGATGTCAAAATGATTCTTTGGGGATATATAATATGCACGATGGTTCAAACGTTAAAAATAAGATATAAAGTATAGATATAATAGAGTTGGCGATCCGTCTGAACCATATATGTAAAATAATCCGGTCCTTTTCAAGACGTAGACTCCTGACTTCTCTGATTGGTTTATTACTCATAGCTGTCGTTATCCCGATAGAATCAAACGGGTATAACGTTATGATAATTGACTCTATTTCCGGGGAGCCGCTACCTCTCGCCACTATAGAAACTCTAAAAGGAAGGAAAAAGAAGCTCCTTGCTGATGAGAATGGACAGATTCTTATTCCTGCTTCCCTCATAGGAAAAGATTTCTCAGTAAGTTTCACGGGTTACGGTAATGAGCACTTCACTGCTTCAGACAAAGATACATTACAGCTTGTCTTGATGTCACCCGTTAGCTTCGAGCTTGAAGAAATAGTTGTCAAACCTAAAAAGGAGAAATATTCGAAAAAGAACAATCCGGCCGTAGATTTTGTAAATCACCTCCGGAAAGCTGCCGTTAAAAATAACCCGGCTGATTCACCTTTCTATAGTTATGACAAATATGAGAAAACTCTGATTGCAGTAAATAACTTTAAGGGAAACTTCGATAAAGGCTTCCTTTCCAAAAGAACAAAGTTTCTCGAAGACTATGTCGACACTTCACAATGGACAGGTGCCAGGCTTCTCGACATAATGCTTAAAGAGAAATCTTCCACACAAATAAAAAGTCTCGATCCCAAGGCTGATAAGGAGATTATTCACGGTTATCGATCGGTCGGGGTGGATGAAGTGCTTGATCAACAGAACGTACAGGTTGTCCTTGAAGATGTTATCCGTGAAGTGGATATCTATTCCCCGAGTATCAATATTCTTCAAAACCGTTTTGTGAGCCCTCTCTCACCGATCGGACCTGACTTTTATAAATATTATCTCACAGATACTGTCTATATTGGTGAAGACCGATGTATAGAACTAAGTTTCATACCCAAAAACGCCCAGTCTATGGGCTTTAACGGAAAACTGTATGTCATTGAGGGCGATACAAATATGTTTGTTAAAAAAGTGACGATGAGGACCCCTCATGATATGAATGTCAATTTTTTAAGAAACCTTTATATCAATCAGAGTTTTGAGAGAGACAGTGTCGGCAACCGCCATAAGTCTTATGACGACGTTTTGGTGGAAATGCAGATTATTGCCGGAACTCCGGAGTTTTATGGTCGTAAAACAAGTCTTTATGATAATTTCAGTTATCTGAAGAGAGAGGATCTTAAACATTATTACGGTAAGCTTGGAAGCAGTTTCAGGCTCACCGATTCTATCCCGATTACACCGGAATTTTGGAATGAAAAGAGAATGATTCCTCTCTCTCCGGCCGAATCCAGGATGGGTGATTTCACTTCTAAAATGAGAAAAGTTCCCTTCCTTTACTGGACTGAAAAGGTTATCGGTCTTCTGGAAAGCGGATATGTAATGACGGGTAAGCCGAGTAAATTCGATTTCGGCCCTCTCAACACATTCCTAAGTTTCGGAGGTCGCGATGGAGTCAGACTTAGAGTGGGGGGTATGACCACTGCAGCCTTTAATCCTCATGTCTTTCTGAAAGGATATGTGGCCTATGGCACAAAAGATAGAAAATGGAAGTATAGCGGTGAGATTGAATATTCTTTCTTTAAGAAGGAACGTTTTGCCTCTGAATGGCCCAGACATGGAATCTACGGTTTGTATTCTTACGACCGAGATCAGCTCGGTCAACAATATATGTACACCAGTCAGGATAATTTTTTCCTGTCTTTGAAAAGAAAATATCTCAATTTATCCACCTACAGGAAACTGGCACGCGGAGGTTATGTTTTGGAACTTCCCAACAACCTTTCGATTGAAGCCGGAGTGAAATATGTTTATCAGGAACCTACTCCGGATATCCCCTTTATGTTCCACGACGGAAGAGTGATCGGACATTATGAACAGGGCAGTTTTAATGTAGTGTTACGTTGGGCCAAGGGTGAAAAATTTGTGCAAGGTAGGAGCCACCGGCTTCCTGTCAATATGGATCCCTGGATAATAACATTTAGGCATGAATACGGCCCTAAAGGTCTGTTCGGTTCCTATTTCACTACGAACCGCACAGAAATTTCTGTCAACAAGAGATTCTGGCTTTCCGCTTTCGGATATATGGATGTCGTAGCCAAGGCAGGCAAAGTATGGAGCAGTGTCTATTTCCCGGCCTTAATGTGGCCAAATGCAAACCTCTCTTATACGATTCAGCCGGAAAGCTATTCTCTTATGGATCCTATGGAGTTTGCCAATGATGCTTATGCAGCCCTTGACTTCACTTATTTCGGGAATGGGATTTTGTTTAACCGGATTCCCGGAATAAATAAACTGCGTCTGAGGGAAGCTGTGACTTTCAAGGGTCTGATGGGTACTTTAAGCGATCGTAATAACCCAAGGCTCAACGGAGATCTTCTCACTTTCCCCTCTGATGCAATAGCTATGAAAATGAAAAAGACCCCTTATATGGAAATAGGGGTCGGAATCGATAATATTCTTTCTGTGTTGAGAGTGGATTATGTCTGGCGACTGACCTATAGGGATAATCCCGGTGTCGACAGAAGCGGGGTCAGGGTTTCATTCCATTTTACCCTTTAGTACCCGTTTCCCCTGCACTTTGGCCTTTATGTTTTTCTTCCAGACCCGATTCTATGATCTCATGGCATTGGGCCAGCAAGACTTTTGTGTTAAATCCTTTCGGACCGGGAAGAATGGGCTCGTGAATTCTGATTGTAATGGTGCCGGGAGTGATGTTATAAGTATATCGGGGCAAACGGTCAAAACATCCTTCTATGGTCAGAGGGACCACAGGAAGATTGAACTCGGAGGCCAGCATGAAGGCTCCTCGCTTGAATGGAATCATTTTGCCGTCCCAGGTTCGGCTCCCTTCGGGGAAAATTACAAGCGACATTCCATCTTTTAAAGTTTCCTCGGCCTGCCTGATTGTCTGTTTTATAGCGCCCATATTCGATTCATCCACAAAGATATGATGGGCATTGCGGCATGCCGCTCCGACCATAAAAATCTTTTCAAGGCTTTTTTTCATCAGCCATTTGAAATTATGGTTGAGAAAACCGTAGATCGCGAAAATATCAAATGCACCCTGGTGATTTGCCACAAAGATATATGATGTTTTCTTATCGATATTCTCCCGGCCTGTCACTTTCACCCGTATGAGAAAAATCCAACAGGTGAATCTTGACCAATAATGCGGGGGCCAATATCCCCAGAAATGACCGTTCAGGAATATTGACCCAAGACTCGTGACGATAGCTGTTATAAATGTAGCTATTATGAATAAAGGAGCGGCAATCAGCCACTGATAGATACGGTACAGGAAAATTAACATCTGTTGAATCTTGAAAAGGTGATTAGGCCGGTGTTTCCTCTTTATTTTCCGGAGCTATCAGCTTATAGCCTTTTCCATGAATGTTAATAATCTCGATATTCGGATCGTTTTTGAGCAATTTACGAAGCTTTGTGATATAGACGTCCATACTTCTTGCATTGAAATAATTATCGTCTATCCAGATGGATTTAAGTGCAAAATTTCTTTCAAGAATATCGTTGACATGTGCACAAAGGAGGGCAAGGAGCTCAGATTCTTTGGTGGTCAGCTTTTGTGTCTTGTCTTTTGAAATGAGCACTTGTTTCTGGGTATCAAAATTATATTTGCCAATTTTATAGAGAGTTATCTCTTTGTCTTTTTTCCCTTTCACTCTACGAAGGATGGCTCCGATACGGAAAACAAGCTCTTCCATCGAGAATGGTTTTGTGATATAATCATCAGCACCGAGTTTGAAACCTTCCAGAATATCCTCCTTAAGATTTTTTGCTGTCAGAAATATGATGGGTATCTCACTGTTTACATTTCTTATTTCCTGAGCAAGTGTGAAGCCGTCTTTCTTCGGCATCATCACGTCAAGCACGCAGAGGTCATATTTCCCTTTAAGGAATTCCTTATATCCTTTATCTCCGTCGGAACAAAGGTCAGCATTGAATCCTTTGGCCTGAAGGAATTCACGAAGCAGCATACCGAGATTCTCGTCGTCTTCGCAAAGCAAAATTTTAACTTTCTCTTCCATATTATTAAGCTTTTAATTTATTAACAATTTAATTTCAAAGCGGTTGAATCGGTAGGGTAATTATAAATGTAGATCCTTTGCCGATTTCACTTTCCGCCACGATAGATCCCTTGAATATTTCCACCATTTTTTTGACATAGGCGAGTCCAAGACCGAAACCTTTCACATCGTGCCGGTTGCCCGTGGGAACTCTATAAAATTTATCAAAGATCTTTTTAAGATCTTCCCTTTTTATGCCTATGCCATTGTCTGATATTTTGATTTTAAGAAATTTATTGTCGAAGTCTTGTGTTGTGATCAGAAGTTTTGGAGGTCGGTCTTCATCTCTATATTTCACTGCATTGTCAAGCAGATTATGAATAATGTTAGTGAAATGCATCTGATCGACCATCACATATGCATCCTGAGCATTCAACTGACAGTCTATAGTCCCACCGAATTTCTCCACTTTTATCTTGAATGTATGCACCACAGAACTGATAACGGCATTTGCATCCACTTCAGTTAATTTTATAGAGGAGGTGGATTTATCAAATACTGACATCTGCAACACTTTTTCCACCTGAAACTGAAGCCTTTTCGATTCATCGGAAATTACCTGTGAAAACCTGCTTATTGATGAATCAGATTTCCTTACCGAGGGATCGTTAAGCATCTGTGCCGCCAGAGAGATGGTAGAAATAGGAGTTTTCAGCTCATGTGTCATATTGTTGATGAAGTCTGTCTTTATCTCCGACAGTTTCTTCTGCCTGAACGCCATTATTATTGTATATAGGAATATAATTAGGAGTATAAGCGTAAAAATAAGTGTCGGAATTATAAATCTTACTGAAGAGAAAATATATCTTCCTTTATAAGGAAACTCTACATTTAACTGAAGATTTGAACCTGTATTCTGAAAGAGAGTCTGCGAAAAGATGTTGCGGCTCATTTTTGTGTTAAAACCGGGTGTGGAATAAACAATATGTCCTTGAGTGTTAACCACTGAGAAATCGAATGGCATTTCCAGACCGTTGGCTACCAGTTCATTTTTCAGATACTGTCTGATCACTGTAGAATCTGCCCTCTCATAAGCAGGTC
>JAFLTN010000103.1 GCA_022510445.1 Muribaculaceae bacterium
ATCTCTCTATAACAAAGGCATACAAATTTCCGCAGTTAATTGTTTCATAATTGGTTAGTTGATAAATATCTGATACTGCTTTTTTTGAATGAGAGTCCTTCTTATTATACTCAACATACGGAGGGTTGCCTATTATTATATCGAATCCTCCATTTCCATTCATTATTTGATAAAATTCTGCTAACCAATTGAAAGGTTGGTGAGATGATAACCATTCATTATAAGGAAGTGATGAACCACTCGCTAAATAAAGCCGATGATTAAGACTATCGTTTAATTCAGAAAGACGTGATTTTAATTCATATTTTGACCGTTTGAATGCCATTATATTTTCATCTTCCTCCATTTGTATTTTTTTGAATAGACGGTCGGCATCAGCAACTTTAATTAGTTCCTCATCAATTTTTTCTTTAAATTCCTGATTAGCCAATTCTTCCATTATATCCTTAGCAACCGCAAGATCCTCATCCAATTGCTTTTGAGTGGCATAACCCACCAATGTGTTTCCGCATCGTATATTAAAATCTATATCCGGAAGAGGATCAAGTCCAAGGTTTTCCGCTCTCCTATCCACATCAACGACTGCCACCATCTTCAGGAAAAGTCGTAGCTTGGCGATCTCTGTCGCTTCAACCATAATATCAACTCCGTAAAGATTCCTAAGTATAATAGATTTGAAAATGAAATACTGGATGTTCGAGCGATATTTTCCATTGATTTCCTGAAGTTCTTTCTTGAATAAATTAGGATTCTTTTCATTGAAATCTTGCATCCGGAAAAGGCATACTTCGTATAGAGGCTCCAGGATATTCATGGCAGCAAAAAGGAAGGCTCCCGACCCACAGGTCGGATCGAGTATACTTATACCCTGCAATGCCTCATAAAAATGCTTTACAAATTTTGTGTCTCCCGTATTTATAAGATCAAGGGCAAAGTTTCGGATGTCAAGATTAAAGGTGATGAAATCATTTATTGACGTTATCTCACCGCTTTTAATCTTATTCAGTATATCATCACATCTTTGCAACCTTTCAATGGTTTCTCTCCAAATTTCAGTTGGCAAAGCCCATAGTTCGGGAGTGGATTTATTCCAATCTTTACGAAGTTCAGATAAAGGAGTATGATTTTCAGGCAATTCCCCGATGGGGGTTTCCGAATATTCCTTTTTCATTTCCAGAGTGATAATACCCTTTTTTATTGAATCAGGTATTTTATCAAAATCTTTATACCCTTTCTTTACTGCATCAAAAATATATTTATCTCCACTGTTTTTAAGAGTTTGCCACACAAATCCATCCGGTTCAAAATCTTTATAAGATTCTTTGGTGCTGTCTTTAACCTTCTCAAATAGGTACGGAAGGATACAGTTTCGACTTATATATTCCGTAATATCCTCTTTGGTGTAATAGGCTCCCATACTTGCCCGGTCGTTGATATACTGTTCAAAGATATAACCCAAAACATCCGGGTTGATATCCTTACCTGAAGCAGTCATTCGTGTATCTAAATGCCATTGCCACTTATCAAAGAAATCAAATAGTCCTATAAAAGCTTCATCGGGAATATTGATATCTGGATATTCTTTTTCTATTTGGTGTTCCTCAAACATTCCTCCGTTCAAGTAAGGAATTTTCCCGAATGTGTCTATGAAGTTCATATCTCTGGTAGGAGAATTCAAACCATCATGGAAAAGCCTTCTAAGGAAACTCTTATAGAAATTATAAAATCTGTTTTCCCCTTCATTTTCTCTCACCCATTCAAGCTTTTTCCTCAGATAGTTAGTGTCAAAAGCCAAAAATCCTTTCTTCTGAATAAAATAGCAGAACATCATCCGGTTGAGCATGACGGATGTGTACCACTGCTTGTTCTTATTATCTTTTGTAAGGATATGGTCGTCAATGCCGGTAATGAAATCTGCAAAAGCCTTATGTTCTTTCTTGAATCCTGTGTAAAAGTCTTTGGTTATTTTTTCTGAATTTACAGCGAAAGCCCCTTGCACTTTTGAGCGTAGGTCAACGATATTTGTTTCTTCATCGAAATCAAATGCAAATCCCTCTATCTTTGAAAAAAGAAAATCAACTTTACCATCTTCGTAATCCACCAAAACCAAATCTCTTTTTTCATTGGTTCTGACCGGCACAACCCATAGGTCTTTGGAACTTCCTTTCTCGGAGAAGATACAGATGTAATCTGCAGCTTGATTCCTTAGTTTTGTGTCAATCTTTTTAGCCAGACTTTGAGTCGGTAATTCATCTACATCACAAGTAAGAATCTGGAAACCGTTTCTTTCAGCTATCGCTTCAATATTATATTCTTTCTCATCAACCTTAATAATAGGAAGATTGGAATGTCCTCTATACCGATTCCATCCTAATTCCGATATGAATAAATCACGGAATTCTCTATTCTTTATTAGCCTTTGAAAATCAATTTTCTTTATTTGAGCCATGGTTTGTAAGAATTTAGGAGAGGAAACATTCCTGTTTCCTAAAAAGGTTTAGGGATTATAGCGAAGTCCCATCGAACATACGATAACAGGTTCCTTAGAGGTATTATCTTCTGCCGGAAGCCTGCATAAAGCACCATTATTACGCAGATCGATCACATATTGTACTATCTCGTCATTGTTCTGATTCCTTCTTAGCATCTGCCCGATAGATAGTTTTGCAGTGTCGAGCAACGGATAATTATAGATATCATCGATCGCCAATTTTAGATTTTCCTTATCTTCTTCCGTGAAGAAAATATGACTGTCTTGTCGGTAATAATGGTCAAGCAATTCCACTATCCTGTATCTTGTTGAGAATCTGTTGCCAAGAATACCGGCTGTGGTTGGATCAGATGTCTCATTCCTCACTTCTTCTATGGCTTGGCTCACTAATTCATGATGATTGTCCAAAGGTTTGTCCTCGGGGGTATGGGCATTACAAGCCATAGTTTGCAAAATCTTCTTCTGTGAGTGGCTTAAGACGGTACCATCAGCCGCTACCCATGACAATACATCAAAATCGTTATGTGTCCGCGCGTATGTTATCACTCCTGTAGAAGCGGGATTTTCAGCCGCTTTTGTAGAATATATCATATTCTGCAACTGCGGGATAATCTGTTTCAGTTTAGGATTGGCGTCAGTGGCATTTTTCCAAATCTGATAGGCCTGGGAAGAAAGGTCAACATCGCTGTCGTCCTCATCATCAAGCACACCGGCTTTCTCGTTGAACATATCCCGGAGATTCTGTTCGTTGCCTTCAAAGAAAATCTCATCCGACCCTATCACATGGGCATTCTCATTGATTCTATTGTTGAGTCTTTCCCTCAACCTTATTATCTTCTCCACTCCTTCGGCCGGGAAAAATGAATAACAAAGAATTTGAGTGGCTTTCTGTCCGATACGGTCTACACGTCCTGCTCTTTGTATCAGTCTGATTATAGCCCACGGTAGGTCAAAATTCAAAATTATATGGCTGTCCTGAAGGTTCTGACCCTCCGATAGAACATCAGTGGCTATCATTACCCTGTGCTGTTCATCTTTACCGATATCCGGGCGCTCATTGCTCTCAGGAGAGAATTTCTCCACTTCGGCAGTCGGATTCTTGCAATTGCCTGTCACAATGGCAACTTTATCCAATCCTCTCTTCTTCAATTGTCTGCCTATATAGTTGGCGGTGTCGGAATATTGGGTAAAGACAACCACCTTCTCATCTCCATGCTGCTGAGTAAGCATCTCATAAAGAAGATTAAGTTTCTGGTCGTTTTGAGGTTCCCATTCTCCACACAACTTTATCATGTCGATAAGGATTTCACAATCTTTCTTCAACTGTTGTTTGAGCGTTTTCTTGAAATATTTTGAATCTATGAAGGAGACATTGTTCTTCATGAGAATCTGATTATAATATTTCTCAGCCCTCCTCATATATTCCTCCATATCGGTGGAAATTTTGGGAAGTTCACCTTTTTTAAGGGCTTCTTGTGAAAATTCCTCTCCAAGAATGTTGGCATTTACATCCTCATCGTCTATGAAATCATCCGGCAATTGGTTTTCATCCCCGATGGGCAACCGTAATTTATTTTCAAGGGCATAGAGAAAAACTGCATTACGCAGAATATGACGGGAAAGTGTAAGAAGGAATGAAAAACCTGAACTGTCTATACGTTTGAAGAAAGTGGATTTGCAGAAGCCCATCTGTTGAGTGCCGGCCCTTGATAAATTCTCAATTATTTGCTTTTCGAGTGTTGAGGCCTCCTTTGCTTTCTCCTCATTAATGAATTTAGTCAGGCCATACCGTGGTAAGCTCAAAGACTCCATCATATCTATCATGGTATCGGAATAGAGCCGTGAGTACTGATCGCCGGGAACTGTCTCAAATTTTATTGCCTTCGGCAGTCTTTCAGGGAAGTAAGATTTTCTTCCGTCAGGGAACTGAAGATACTTTCTGCCGTCTGCAGGATCCGTCTTGGCATAATTTTCTTTTATGAAAGTCCTTGTCCTTCTTACAAGGAAAAGTTTCATCAATTCATTCCAATCCTCAACGTGACCGCTTTTTTCAAATGCAGATATCGAACGGATGAATGTCTCGCTATGGGTCTGTAAAAATTGTCTCTCACCTCCCAATTCTCTTATATATTCTTCCGGTCGCATCCCCAAATCCTGATCATCGGAGATGAAAAGTCTCAATTGATTTGCAAGATCAGAGAAATCTTTATTATATGGAGTAGCCGTAAGTAGTAAAACATTGCTGTCTTGGCGGTCGATCAATGCTTTGATATTCCTGTAGCGGCTACCTTTGGCCCCGTTTCTGAGGTTATGACTCTCATCTATGATTATCAGCCTATAGTAGCGGGAATTATCAATGTCAATCGGTTTTGCCATCGACATTATATCAACCTTCAGGTCATATTTCCGTGCATATTTCTTCCACATTTCCTGAAGGTTTGCCGGACAGATTATAAGAGTACTGCTGGCGTAAGTGGTTTCATAAATCTTAGCAATTGCACATGCTGTGATGGTTTTTCCCAAACCTACCACATCCCCGATCATGGCACCACCTCTCTTGTCATTTCTAAGATGTCTTGCCGCTATCTTAACTGCCGTCTGTTGGAAGTCGAATAATTCCCTTCGAAATTCAGGTGATAATGCAAATTCTTTTATTCCGTTGCGTGCATCCTCGCTAAGATGATATGCCGTTTTAAGATAAATGAAATATGGTGGGATTACCCTATCTGCAGCCCAGGAATTATCTATCACCTCAATTAATTCTTTGGTGATGTCTATACAGAATTTATCATCCCAGCGGTCATTAAACCAGTTTGACAGTTTTCTTGACTGATCGCTATCGGCAAATTCAGCATTTAATTCACCGTTCCCTCTTAATCCGGACCAGGTGAGATTGCTGCTTCCCATAAGTGCCATGATAGGGTTGAAGTTATCCTCCGGTCTGTGGGCCAAATACAGTTTTGCGTGAAGAGGCTCTCTTAGATAGAGTTTGACAGTTACCTTCCCGTCTTTCAATTGTTGCGACAGGCGTCTTAGGGTTATCTCATCTCTCTTGTCAGGAAGTCCGATTTGTAATTGTCTACGGAATTCTTTGGCTATCTTTACTTTCTGACTTCGTATATACTCGCCATCAGGTTGAAACTTTTCTTTCCCATAAAGCCAACGGGTAAGTTCTTCCGGTGGCTGATGCATCCCGATCAACAATCGGCATAGTCTATGAACCGGCTCTCTTAGAGATTCTTCCTCTATAAATTCTCCGGGAAGTGTGTCTATCTGGTCTATTATTAGATCCCAGCCCCTAAGGTTGAAATAACCGACACAGAAATCAACTCGTTTTACACCTTTATTAGGTACTATTATATCTTGAAGTCCTTGGGTAAAACTAAGGTCTATATTGTCAAAAATGCGAGCCATCTTTCTCAAAACCGATGGCTCCAATCGGAACAAATGGTATTAAAAACGAAAAGCGGGAGCCACACCTTGCTCATCCCGCCAGTCGAAGCTTACCACGGCTCTTGTAACTGAATGAGCAATGGTAGAATCTTCCCGCGAAGTATGAATATTAACCCTTATCCAGACACGCCAAATCAAGGGTCTATATACACACCCAACGGGCATCTACAATTGCTACATTCTTGGCTACAAATTCAAAAGTGGTAATTTCGACTGACCAAGAATATAAGCGTTGTAAACGCCTTTCGTATGTAACGAACCTCCCAATACCCAGTGTTAATCCTCCTCTGAGGCACCACGTATCGCGGGATTCAATCGCAAAGTTATACAAAATATCAGAACTTTGCCCTATTTCTTTTACACGTTTTCAGAATATGTAATTTGTAAAACTGGTTTACTTGGTTTGAATTAACTCTGAGACATTATATTTCACTAATTGGTATTTCTATCTTTTCTTTAGTAGGGTTTAATCTTTCTTCCAGATTTTGGATTTGGAAACATTGCATGGCGATGATGGCCCACATTATTATCATTACACAAATGAAGCACCAAATAATATCCTTCTTACTTTTGAGCCAGTAGCCATATTTATCCCAAAGTTTCTTTTCAACTTCATCTTTATAATACTCATTGATGGTGCGATTGACTGTTAGGAAGGAAAAACGTTTGTTTTTCTTGGTTTCCAAGGCTGAGATGCGTTCAATGATTTTCTTTTCTCGAAGCTCAAAGGTATTTTTGTCGATGATCTGATTCTTTAGTTCAGTTTTGAGAGAATTTAATTGAGATGGAGAGACATAATCTGGCATTGAATTATGAACTTCTTTAGAGACCAATCTTGGGAGCCGGTTCTCCAATTCAGTTTCGATCCTTTTCTGTATCCTTTCGTTGATGGATACATTCAAGGAAAGATTGTCCACTGGGTCTGATTTTGAATTAATCCCTTGTTTCTCCAATGCTTCAAGTCTTTGTTTCAATTGAAGATGTTCATTCTTCAATGTATTCATTTCTCCATGCATGGAGTTTATGATTATTTCAATTTGTTCGAGTTTCATAGATATATCCCTCCCTTCTTCTTTTTCTTTTTAGTACCAACTTCCCATTCACGGTTCTGACCGGTTCCTGTTGTCACTGAAATTGACATCAGGAACTGTCCTAATGGAATAACCGGAGCTGTCACAGATTCATTGGTGTTTTTGACACCGGTTTCATATTGGACATTATTGCCGTTTTGTATGTTTCGAATTATCGGAAATGCAAGAGGTTGGAATATCTTAGAGAGTGTTCCATAGGTGAAGGCTCCATGTGAACCGAGTCTGGATCCGGAAACCCGGAATCCATCCTTTTCGTATGCCACACCTTTGATATTACTTTTTTTGTCAAAGCATAGATTTAGTGTCACTCCATTCGACGAAAGAAGATTTTCAAACTCTTTCCATGTGATTGATTTCATCTTGGCACCGATGACAATTGTTCTGATTTCGTTCCTTGCCTTTTCATATTTCCTCAATTTGTCTTCATTGATTTCTGGTTTTAGAGGGTTGCCGAAAGTCAATCCATGTTTTACTTTGATTTTCTTACATGCTTCTATGTTTCTTCTCCTTTCTAAAGAATCGGAAATCAGGGAGCCGTCATTCTGTATCCTGTTATATACCAGATGGCAATGGGGATGGTCCTTGTCAAAATGTCTTACTATGACATACTGGGTGTTTTCGGGATTGATCCCCATTTCCTTCATCCACTCCTCGGCCAGCTGTTTCATAAAGTTGTCACCGCTGACATTATCAGGAAATCTTTCTGCATCTTCGGGAGAATAGGCTATGGAAATATGTTTCACGGGTTTACTTATATTGTGAAGTCTGCCATTCTCATCGCAGATGTTCAGCTGAGCCATGAAACTGTCAGTCATTGTCTCGTTATTGATAAGCAACAGACCGTTAGAACCGATAACTCTTGCTGCTTTCTTCTCCTTGTCGTTGGCATAATTGACTATGCCGGAGAAATCTGTTCGTGTTTTTATCTTGGCAATCATTTCAGTTGTTTTAAAATTGATGAAATCTTTATAATTAACTCGTCTGCCTGAGGTCGGACATCCTCTCCGATATTACCTTGTCTGGCAAGTTGATTGAGATTGTTGCCCAAATTATTCATGGCACTGATGGCTTTCCATTGGTCGGCATTCAAAGGCTGATATACCTTGATATCAAGGATGGCTTTCCGTGCCAACTCTGCCGGTCTTAACCCGGATTCCTTTGCCACGGCAGTGACATAGGCA
>JAFLTN010000104.1 GCA_022510445.1 Muribaculaceae bacterium
AATCGTTAGACATTAAGAATACTTATAAAGACGGTACATGTAGGATTATTTTAACCGATGAAGACGATAATTCTAATTTCATGGATCATGTAAATGAATTTTTTGAGTTACTTAAAGATACTCCCGATATAAAAATTGTAAAAATTATTCTAAATGACCATACAAGGGAGATATTCTATAATAACGTAGATTTTTATCCTCATTTTCAAAATAAAGAAGTTCAAGAGATGGAGGATGAAGATATTGTTGTTGTATACGTTAATCCAAAATGAAATTTAAGTCTATTATATTTTTCTTCTTAATTATTTATTGTAATAATATAAGAGCCCAATCTTTTCAAGAAAAATACGATTCTTTCAAAAAAGAGGCACACCAAAATTATGCTTCTTTCCGGGATGAGTGTAATAAAAAATATATCCAGTTTTTGAATGATGCATGGGGATGGTATTATGGTGAAGAACCAACTCCGGTTCCTGATGATAATCCTATTCCACCAAAACCATACGAAAAAGAAAAGGAAGAACAACTTGTTGTAATAACTCCTCAACCGGTTCCTGCTCCGCAACCAAAGCCTCAGCCGAAGCCTGTGGTGCCGATTTATGAAAAACCCACGGAGGATGAAAATGTGTTGGCGTTTGATTTCTATGGTATGCCGGTAAAAGTAAGATTCCCGATTGGATTGAAACTTAAACTCAATAATGTAAAGCCTCAATCCATAGCTAATGGATGGGAAATCCTTTGTATCGACGAAACAAACAACACTATCAGGGATTGTCTTGAAGCTCGGATCAGATATAATCTTTCCGATTGGGCTTATCTACTGTTTTTAGACCAAGTTGGAAAAGCATTTTCCAATAATACAAATGAAGCAACATTATTGACCGCCTTCCTTTACTGTCAATCAGGATATCAGATGAGATTGGCTATTGACAATGATACTCGACTGAAACTATTATATGGTAGTGAACACCATATTTATAATCAACCCTATTTTAAGAGTGATGGAGTAATGTTTTATCCATTTGGGAAAATTTCAAATCAAATCAGCATCTGTAATGCGGAATTTGAAAATGAGACACCATTATCTCTTATAATTGATTCAGAACAAACTGTTGGAAATCAATTGTCTGATTTAAGACATATTCACTCTGATAAATACCCTCTTTTAGGAATCGATTCCAAAGTACCGATAGAATTGGTAAAATTCTTTGATTCCTATCCAACTTCACAGATTGGCAATAATCCTTTGACAAGATGGGCTATGTATGCTAATGTTCCCTTAGCAGAGAGAAGTAAAGAGTTAATATATCCGCAATTCAAGGAATTATTAACATCAAATTCAGAACTTGAAGCAGCCAATAAATTGTTAGATTGGGTTCAAACCGGTTTTATCTACGAATATGATGATAAGGTGTGGGGTCATGACCGTGCTTTTTTCGCAGAAGAAACTCTCTTTTATCCTTATGCAGACTGTGAAGATAGATCGATTCTTTTCTCACGGTTGATTCGAGATCTTTTAGGGCTTGATGTTGCATTAGTTTATTATCCCGGTCACTTGGCAACAGCAGTAGCCTTCAATGAAGATGTTTATGGTGACGCCATGATGATAAATGGAAGAAAATTCACAGTCTGTGATCCCACTTATATAGGAGCTCCGGTTGGTGCCCAAATGCCCGGTCTCGATTACTCCCAAACCGAAGCAATTGTTTTGAAAAGATAAAATCCTGGAATTGCCATTGGCCTTTAGGTAAGTTGCCTAATGAAAGCTCCGGGTTAAACATTATGATTAATATAATGAGTAGACATCCTCAGAATTGGTAGAATCGTCCTTCTGAGGCTCTGTCTCAAAAAACGAATACGATTCCAAGTTAGAAGCCTAAACTTGTCTACGTGCATTCTTATTATCGTTTCCGCTTCAACAAGTGGGAATTTGTAAGACCACATTGGAGAAGATGGCCTCGCAAGAGGAAATCAAGGTTAAAAGTTTAAAGTATCTTTTCCCTGGGTTACAAGTTAATCTGGGGTTTCGTATAATAATATTCCTTTTATATATTTTCATCTACTTCGCATTGGCACAATAAAGAAATCTATCTACCGAGTTACATAATCTATGCAATCAAAGGCAGTTTGAAGAAACCACTGTAAAGACCTCTGACAGTTTAAGGATCGAATTAAACAAACATTCAAAGGCTATCTTGGAAAAGTATAAGGAATGGAATTCCCCCTCATGTTGTGATGTAGTGGCCCGGTCTTAGTGATTACAAAGCCATGAAACCATATACAGATATAGCCGATAGTATTAAAGCTGAAGCCATGACGAAATTTGATTCCTCTTTAATTTGAATTGATTAAATTTGCATCATGGAAAAACAAAACGAAATAATTCGAGCACCAAAAGATAATACCCTTCAACCTCAAATTGAGACACTAATTTATGTAGTAAGAGGACAGCAAGTTATGTTAGATGCTGATCTCGCTAAATTATATGGTGTAGAAACAAGGCGTCTTAATGAACAGGTGAAAAGAAATATAGAACGCTTTCCTGCAGATTTTATGTTTCAGCCTACTAAAGAAGAGATTACAAACTTGATGTCGCAAAATGCGACATCAAGATGGGGTGGCACTCGTAAAGTTCCATACCTATTTACAGAAAATGGAGTAGCGATGTTAAGCAGTGTTCTTAAATCTTCAACTGCCATTGAGGTTAATATCCGAATTATGCGTATAGGGAAATACCAGCTGAATTTTCCTAATATGAAATAAATTAATAAATCCCGACTAGTCACAAAAAAATAAAAGCCTGATGACCAGGCTTTTATTGCGGAAAGACAGGGATTCGAACCCTGGGTACCCGAAAGGGTACAACGGTTTTCGAGACCGTCCCGTTCGACCACTCCGGCATCTTTCCTGTGAGTGTTTTCGATAGCGGTGCAAATTTAATATAAAAATTTCAATCAGGAATAAATATTCCGAAATTCTTTAACGATTTTTCTTTCTGTCGCGAATATAAATTATCATAAATATCAGCAGGCACAACACCAGCACGAGCCCGGAAATGGCCATAGCCAGTGTGGAGGCCACGCTGTTGATAACGCTGAACACGATTAACACGATAGCGGCCACTATGGCTATTACAATAAGGCTTTGTGACAACTTTTTCATATTATTTCACCAGAATTTTCTTGTTGTTGTGGATATAAATTCCGGGATGATCCGGAGAATTCACCACTCTGCCATTTATGTCATACCATCTATTGTCGTGAGTCGGAGTTTCTGCTTCGATTGTCTCCACAGCATCATGTCCGGTACCGAAAGAAGCGATTGTCTTGATGGCAGGTGTGGCTTTTCCGTTATTACTGTCGAACAAGGGAGAGTTGTACCATCCTTCCAATTTTGTGCCGAAAGCATTGTATTCCAGCCACCACCAGAATAAGCCATTGACATTGGGATGAGCCAACAGAGTGTTGATAAGAGCAGATGCGAAGGCCTCTTGTCCTTCATAGCTGTAAGGATAATCCACCGATTGATTTGTGCCGGGCACTTCCCATTTATAAGGATAACCCGTTTCCACAATCATGATCGGCTTATCCGGATATTGTTTCTCGAGGGCCGAAAGAGCGGCATCGAGCACCGACATCTTGCCATGGAAATAAGGATAATAACTCAGTCCTATGATATCATAGTCGATATTAAGTTTGGCCATCTGTTGATAAAATCCCGTGAGCACATTCACCTGCGCCACTCTCTCAGTATGGATCACAATCTCGGCGTCGGGACAAACTTCACGACAGGCAGAAATCCCTGCCTTGAGGAAACTTCCAAACCGTTCCCATTTGTCCTCACGTTGGTTGATATAGACCTTGTTGGCATCCGGATTGCCTCCGTATTCAGCCCAAAGCATACCATAACTGATCTCATTTCCGGGCTGAATGAATTTGGGAGTGATGTCATTTGCCTTTAATGTCAACAAAGTGTTTTTGGTGTAATTATAGACACTGTCGGCCAAGACTGCATCGCTGAGTCCTTTCCAACGTTCGGGAATCCATTGGGCTCCCGGGTCGGCCCAGGTGTCGGAATAATGGAAATCGAGCATGAGGTCGAACCCTTGCGCCACTATATCTTTACATAAGGGAATGATATATGGAAGGCTCTGGCAGGCGTTGGGGTCTGCCTGCGGATTAGCCACAATAAATTTATCGGGATCGACAAACAATCTTACCCTCATGGCGTTCATGCCTATATCATAAAGATAAGGAAGAAGTTGAATATTATTGCCTTCGGTGTCTTTATATTGGCTGCCTGCCGTTTGATATGTAGGATAAAGGGAGATATCGCCTCCCACATAACGGAAATCGGCAGCGTATGATGAAATGCTTCCTGTGAGAAGTAAAGATAAAAGTAAAGTTTTGAATTTCATGATTTGATTCTGTGTTATAATACGTTAGAAGGAAATCCTTTATTAAGTTGAAAGATTCTGTGAATGATCTGCTTATTAAAAAGGAGTTTCATTCACAAAATTAATAAAAAATATTTCTCAAAGATGTTTTAGCAGTGAGATTCTTTCAAGAGGCTTTTCAGCCTTGAAAACATAACTTCCGGCTACGAGGATATCGGCCCCTGCCTCAGAGAGGCTATTTCCGGTGGCTTCGTTTACACCTCCATCCACCTCGATCAAAGCCGAAGATCCGGTGCTGTCTCTAAGTTCTTTCAATTCCTTCACTTTCTTTAAGGTGTTTTGAATGAAAGGTTGGCCTCCAAATCCCGGATTTACCGACATCAGCAACACGAGGTCAAGTTGATCGATCACATCAACCAACATAGACACAGGAGTGGATGGATTGAGAGTGACTCCGGCTTTCATTCCGGCATCGTGGATGGCAAATATCGTACGGTCGAGGTGTAGACATGCTTCCAAATGGACATTCATGATTTCGGCTCCCAAATCCTTCAGTCTGTTCACCCATTTATGGGGCTCTACAATCATTAGATGCACATCGAGTGGCTTTAAGGATATTTTTGAGATAGCCTCTATCACGGGAAAGCCAAATGAAATATTTGGCACGAATACTCCGTCCATCACATCGAGATGGAGATAATCCGCCTCCGAAGAATTGATCATCTCCAATTCTTTCTGCAAGTTGGCGAAATCGGCGGCTAATATCGAAGGAGAAACTAACATGTATGGTATTAATTTAAGGTTTTTCTTGCAGACGCTTGGGTTTCAAGGCATTGAAAAGAATAAAAACTACACATACCCCGGCAAGTATGTAGCCGGCCCATGTGAGATATCTGTTATATTCTTCCACTTTGTCGAAAAGTTGTTCGGGAGAGACGGTTTCGGCAAGCCAGAACCCTAAAGCGCCCAAAATTGTGTTCCACACCAATGCCCCGAGGAAAGTGAAGACAGCAAATTGCCCTACATTCATACGTGCTATACCGGCGGGGATAGATATCAATTGTCGTATGGCGGGAATGAGCCGCCCGATGAATGTGGAGATGGCACCGTGACGGTCGAAATAATCCTCGGCTTTCTTTACTTTTTCTCGATTTATGAGCAGCCCGTGAGCAATACGGGTATCTGCAAATGCATACACCACCGGTCGCCCTATCCAAAGAGCCAGATAATAATTTATGAAGGCTCCTACGAGAGCACCCAGTGTGGCCACCAAAACCACCAGATATACATTCATTCCGGCTCCGGCTCCCGCATTCGTACAGGCTAAATAGGCTGCCGGGGGCACCACTACTTCCGACGGAAATGGAATAAAAGAACTTTCAATCACCATGAAGACAAACACAAAGAGATAATTTGCGTTTTCCACAAACCATTGAAAGAACTGGGATGCGTCGAATATGGCCAAAGGTATTAAATCAAGCATTCCTGCAGTTAGGCTTTTTCTACTGCAAATTTATATAAAAACTGCGATATTCGACCTTAAAAGACACCCAATATATGGGGAAAGAATCCTAAATGATTCGGATTTCTTCAAGCATCTCCTTATAAAATTGCATCTTTTTCTCGAGTTTCATAGGATAGGCGCGTGATGTGGAAGGCATTCTCCAATGCCTGATTTCTCTTTCGTTTCCATCCGGCATCTTCACTTTGCAAATTCGATTCTCCCCTATTTTCGGTATCTCCGTGTCGGTGAGGTTTGCGATGACAGAAGCAGCCTTTTCACCGGTGGTGACCAGATCACTACACACGGGGACCTTTGCCAAAAGTGCGGGGAGATCAACCGGAGTCATTATCTCGAGATATTTATCGGAAGCATTGTCTTTGGTGCGAACGGCTTGAGTCACTGTCTCTCCTATTCCGATTTTGTTGGCGGTAAGCATTTGCTGTATCGCGGTTTTATCCACTGTTTTTGTGGTTAAATCGAAAAAGTGGTCCTTGTCATCAAAGAAAATCAGTCCGAAAATTCTCCACATATCATTGTAAAAGTTCGGATAGAAGAAATCCATAGCCCATTTATCCTGCTTGGGAGGAAATGTGCCACACATCACCACCTTACAGCCTTCCGGCAAAAAGGGAGTGAAAGGATGCCTTTCAATCTTCAGATTTTCCATAACTGAAAAACGTTATACCGGCGGAAAAAATTACCTTTTCTTAGTAACCTAAGGAATCGGCTACATTGTCGGCCAAGAGTACGGCGGCTTTAATGTCTTCTTCAGAGGGAGAATGTTTCATATCCATTGAAGCCACCGGTTCTAACTTCATTCGTGTGAACATTTCCACCAAGGATTTATTTGCTGACGATGCCCACGTGAAGGATCCGAAAGTAGCCACAACTTTATTCTTTATCTCACGGTTTTCCATTGCCGACATAAATTCTTCTACCGGAGGGAAGACCTTGCCGTTGTAGGTAGGACTGCCCACTATGAGGCCTTTATATCTGAATGCATCGGAAATGATGAAACTCATCTCAGATTTTGAAGCATTGTGAATCTTTAAATTTCTCACACCTCTTTCATTAAGCCTGGAAGCAATAAGCTCTGCAATTTCTTCCGTGTGGCCATACATCGACCCATAAACAATCGTCACTCCCTCTTCCCCTTCATAAAGACTCAAACGGTTGTAGATATCCACCACTTTATCCATATATTGATGCCATACAGGCCCATGGGTGGAACAGATGTATTTTATGTCGAGTTCGGAAGTCTTTTTTAACGCCATTTGAACGGGTTTGCCATATTTCCCCACAATGTTGGAATAATATCTGTAGATTTCCGGGAAATAACATTCCGTTTCCATTTCAGTATCCATCACTCCCCCATTCAAGGCACCGAAACATCCAAAACCGTCGCCGGAGAAAAGCACTCCTTCTTCCTTCACGAATGTCATCATTGTTTCGGGCCAATGGATAAGCGGAGTAAGAATAAATTGCAGTGTGGTCTCCCCGAGGTCGATGACATCATTGTCCTTTATTTCCAAGAACCTTGAGTCACCGATGTTGTAATATCCTTTCACCATGGTGATCGTCTGCCGATTGCCGATGATTTTGAGGTCGGGATATAATTTTAGGATTTCCGGAATACCTCCTGAATGATCTGGCTCCATGTGGTTTACTATTAGATAATCTATGGGCCGATTATCTATAGTTTTCTCAATTTTGTTTAACATTGCGTCCATAGACGCTGCCTCGACTGTATCGATCAAGGCTATTTTATCCGAACCCTTGACAATATATGAGTTGTAACTCACACCTTGGGGCAAAGGCCAGAGATTTTCAAATTTATGGGTGGTTCTATCGTTTACCCCTACATAAAACACTCTGTCAGTGATTTTACGAATGTTCATTTTTACCAAACTTTTTAAAGATAGTTGCAAATTTAGTGAAAATTGTCATGAATAAAGATTATATTTGCAGAAAGCCTTAAATCTTCATGGAAAATGGGCAACGAATTGATAAGTGTCATAATACCTGTGTATAACGCGGAGAGATATCTCGCTTCGTGTCTCGACAGCATATTGTCGCAAAGTTATAGAAACCTGGAGGTGATAATCATAAACGACGGATCTTCAGATTATTCTTTGCGGGTGGCGGAAGGGTATGCCGAAAAGGATGACAGAGTAAGGGTGTATTCTTTTGAGAATGAAGGACCTTCAGAAGCAAGGAATAGAGGATTGTCAGTTGCTACAGGAGATTATCTTACCTTTGTGGATTCGGATGATCTGCTTA
>JAFLTN010000105.1 GCA_022510445.1 Muribaculaceae bacterium
AGATATCCTCGAACACGTCGCCCACCTGAGACTGCGTCAGGCCCTTCGCGTACAGCACCCCCGCGAGCTTTTCGCATTCCTCCTCCTGGTCACGGAGGATTGCCAGTATCTGAGGATGAAAGTTGCCGTAGCGGTCGCGGGGTATCTTGAACTCCAGGCGCTTGCCCTGACCATAGGTGCGTCCCGGACGGTATCCGTTCCCCTTGTTCCCGACGACATCCCCGCGCAGGAACTCCCCGCGCTCCGCCACCATCATACTTTCCAACATGATCGACAATAAGTCATTGATGCCGTTTCTCTGCTCGACATGCTTGCTTATTATCTCAGAAATTTGTTCCTTTGTGTACTTCATAAGGCCACAGATTTTAAGATAGTTTTTTTTGCTTTTACAAATATCTTAAAATTTGTTGGCCTCTTTGCTATCCCTCCTCAGACACACTTTTTTGGACCACTATCAATCGCAAAGTATCGTTATAGGGAAGATCTGGTATATTCGTATAAAAAGCTATGTGAAATGATTGATAGCGACATAGTAACAAATTTCATATCCAGTGAGATTGATGAGATTTTCAACCATCATTCGTAAATTTGGGCTCTTCTGATCAATGTGTTAATTTTAGGGACTACTTTCCGAGTTTGGAATGTCAAATATTATTTGTACTTAATTGTTGAAAACGGGTAGCTTAGTATCTTAGCATATTGACCCTAAATTAAGCCCAAATGAATCGGATATTATAATTAAAATCCTTCATCCACATCGAGTGAAGGATCACCTTTCATTTAAAACATCTATAGGTTGCTTCAAATCAAATCTCTCAACATTCTAAATAATGTCTTGAACGTTTCTTGTCGGAGGATTTTGAATAAACGAGACACACATAGCTATCATATAGCATAGGCCATTATTCTCTATTCCAAAATCCTCAGCAATATAACAATTGGCAAAAGAATCAAACTCAACATTCATAATTTTTCGAGAGTCGTCATCCTCAAAAGAAAAATTTGTGTTAGACTCGATCCAATTTACCAACGTATGATTATCGCACATTTTATAGGTATCCTGCAAAGAAATCCATTTTTTCTTGTCAAGAAGCTGGTTTAAGTAACTAATCAATGACGTAAATACTAATTTTGGATGCTTATGAATGATCGGTTCCATATCTATTATTTGCTAATATTATTACAAATTTAGCAAACTTTTCTGATTCATCCCCAACTTGTAATTCTTGTTTTTCATTTACGATGGCATCTACTGTTTCATCACGAGAACAGCCTGCTATTCAACCAATTAGATACTCGCACAAGAAGTTAGGGCATACTTATAACTATTTCCATGGTTGCAATCCCATTGGCAAAGCTATCGAAAACTCATTATGGGCATAGTTTATTCCATTGCGTTGAAATACAAAAACACCAGGTTGAACAGAGACTGTTGCAAATGCACTTTTCATCAATTTTCTGGCGCAAAAGAGTCCGAATCCACTCCCTGAAACATTAAGAGCAATTGCATTTTCTCCTCTATATCCTTTTTCAAAAATAGCATCTATCTCTTCAGAAAGAATCAGAGGGCTAGTCATTACAAAGGAGATGATCAGGAACGAGCTTTTTTCAGTAAATTCGACTTGAATCCGAGATTTTGGAAGAGCATATTTAATTGCATTATCCAAGATATAATACGAAGCAACCTTTGTAGCATTAAAGTCCAAATTAAAGCGTGAAGAATATTGCCCCATTACTATATCAATACTTTTCTTTTGTGCCAAAGGATATAACAAATATACATTTGTCATAACAGCATCCCAAGGGTTTGACATCGTGGATTTAGAATCGTATCTATCACCTATAATTTTCGAAACAAGAATTTCAGTTTGAATTCTTTGATTATTAAGAGCCTGTCTCGCTATAAATGATGGCATCGAACCATCTTGTCGATCGATGACTTCTTTAACTACCTTAATTATTTCTTTGTAACTCTTTCGTAATCTTTTTATCGGAATAGCTTCTTCAAACTCAAGTATTGACTCTCCATTAATTGTTTCTACATTATGTTTAAAAACGGATATCTCAGAGTTTATCCTTTCTGTTTCTTGTTCTCTTATCCTCTTTTGAAGATTAATCATTCTTTGCAAATTATGCCAGACCAATTCTGCCATCAATAGAAAATTGTTCTTATTTTTCTCTTTGTCATCACATATTTGGACAGAACCATTCGGACTCCTACGGAAATATAACCTTTTTTTTGTAATGTGATCCATTGGGCAAGTTGTGCTCCCATAATACTTGTCCTTGCAATTCCCCGTTATGCAATGATAACAGTCCTTATTTTCAAAATCATCGATTACAATATCACCATTGGACGAGGTCATCCTAATTTTTGTCTTGCTTTGCATATTGTTCAATAAAATCTAAATAAACTTGAGTATCGTCATTTTTCCCAAAAATATAATCGAGTGACTTCAATCCTTTTACTTGAATATTGTGGGTTTCCGTACTGGAATAGATAGCAACAATTTTATCTCTTCCGTATTTTTTCTTAATCTGAACGGCAAGCTCAGTCCCGTCACTACATCCTGCCTTTTTACCTACACCCGTAATATCAACAAAGACGAATTGAGCCATATTCACTTCAGGAGAGATTGCCGTCCCATCATTGATAAGATGAATATTGGTGTAACCATAACTAGCTAATGACTTTATGCGCTTCATATCCTCCTCAGAATGAGGCTCATCATCAATAAACAAAATATAAGCATTGTAATTAATATCTTCAGATCGCTGAATTGTAGCAGATTTAATAGAATTTGTATTTATAGAAACATTTCCATTCACACCATTCACACTTATATTCTGTTTTCCTTCGACATTTTGACGAGAACCTTTTACTTTTTTCTTATTAATTTGAAAAACAGGAATAATCACGAAGAATATCGCGAGAACAAAAATTGATCCGAGAATAATTTCTGGAGAAAGAATAGATGTTTCCATTCGAAAATTTTCTAATTTTATGTTACCTAACATTTATGCTAAAGATATAAAATATTTTATAATAATCCAATTGTACTATCATTTTGGTCAATAGGGTCCGTCCAAGATGTTGCCATACTACATATGGGTATCAATATTCTATTTTCAAGCTGCTTTGGAATTTTAGAACTGTATAGTAGCCACTTACATGATTTTCCAGGTCAAAAAATATAAGCAAGACCTATCTCGCCAAAAAGTCGGCAAAAATCGACACACAAAAAGAGCCAACCATTGAAATTCAATTAGTTGGCTCTTTTTTGGGTGCCTCGGGCGGGATTTGAAAATTACTTTTCTTTATTGCAAATTATCGCATATTCTTGTTGGCAAAATTTAATAATATATTGATATTCAAATATATCTATATTCCCGGCCCGGTAAATTGTGCCTCATTCCGGTAATGAATGCACCTAAGATGTTTGCCAAATGTTTGCCAAATTGGCAAATCTTCCTATCTTTGCGGTAGACACTAATTTGGAAAGCACTATGACGATTGCCTTTCAACTGCGGACAACAAAGTCTGCGAAAACAGAGGAGGTTCCTATTTATATTCGCGTGGTGGACGGTCGCGAATGTTTTTTCCGCAACCGGACGCGAGTGATGGTTCGACCCGATTGGTGGGATTCCAAGAACGAAGAAATAAAGAAACGCATCGTCTGCCCGGAGGAGGAAAGAAGAAAGGTGGATTGTGAAATAGAGAGTCTGCGCATCTATGTGCGCAAAGCATATGAAGAGGACAAGGCCAGGGGCCGTATCAAGAAAGGCTGGCTGGAAAAGGCGCTGCAGGACTATTATGCAGGCAAGGAGCGAGGCGCCAAAAAACGTGTCAAAAAAGGCGATACGCTGGATGTCCTTTTTGACAAGTTTTTGGAAGGGCGGGACGCCAAACTCTCCCGAACAAAACATTACCGCGTTTTGGAACGGATCCTGCTGCGCTATGTGGAATATATTCGCCTTTCCGGTCCTCGGCAGTCAAAATATGTGCTCGATGTCAAAGCCCTCACAACGGAGGACCTGAATGCCATTTACGACTATACCGTAAACGAATACAAGATCGTCAAAGAGTATCCCGCCATTCTGGAGGCCCAGCCGGAAACCCGCCAGATCAACCAGCGAGGCGGAAACACCATTACCGGAATCTTCAAAAATCTAAGAGCCTTCATTAACTGGTGCCAAAAAGAGGGGTATTTGAGTAATAATCCCTTCATTGGATTTGAAAAAGGTGAAGGAGAACGATACGGAACACCCATCTATTTGACCCGAGAAGAATTGAAGCAACTTTATCAGGCCGATTTCTCTGACAACCCTGCATTGGAGGTTCAGCGGGACATCTTCGTTTTTCAGTGCAACGTGGGGTGCCGCGTAGGAGATATGATGCGCTTGACCAAACAGGACATCATCAACGGAACTATTGAATACATACCAAATAAAACCATCAAAGAGAGCGCCAAAACCGTCGTGGTCCCGTTGAATGCCATGGCAAAAGCCATTGTAGAGAAATACAAAGACAGCCCCGGAGAAAGTCTTCTACCCTTTATAGCAAGCCAGAATTATAACTATGCGATCAAGGACGCCCTGAAGAAAGCTGGCATTACCCGTCTTGTGACGACACTCAACCAACTGACCAGAACCGAAGAGAAACGGCCGATATACGAAGTCGCCAGTAGTCACATGGCCCGACGCACCTTCATTGGCAACATTTACAAGCAAGTGAGGGACCAGCGCTTGGTTTCGTCGCTTACCGGCCACTCTGACGGATCCCGTGCGTTTACCCGCTACCGCAACATTGACATCGACATGAAACAGGATTTGGTGAACATCCTGGATTGATCTATTTTCGTTGGATCCTACAAAATGCGGTGTTTGTAAGATGTTTTTTGTAAATTCGCAGAAACAAGTAACGATTAACGAGTTATGACCACGCAAGATATATTGAGACTTTGTGGAAAAGGCGAACAGACTTCGGTACAATTTAAAGAAAGAATCATTGACGCTTATGAAATTGGCAAGGAGATGGCGTGTTATGCCAACGCCAAAGGCGGCGGTGCGATTATCGTGGGCGTGAAGGATAAAACCGGAGAATTGAATGCCTTGTCTCGCAGCGAAATCCAACAACAAACCGGATTGCTGTCTCAAATTGCTGAACATAGTGTGATCCCGGCCATCTCCATCCAATCGGAAAACGTTACGGTTCCCGGAGGCCAACTCATCGTCGTTACCATACCGGAAGGCATAAATAAACCCTACCATGATTCAAAGGGAGTTGTTTGGGTAAAGAATGGAGCCAACAAGCGTCGAGTCCTTGATAATGCAGAAATTGCCGAGATGATGTCGGACAGCGGGTCTTTCCGGCAAGACGAAGCCCTCGTCATTGGAGCCTCCTATGCCGATTTGGATCAGGATATAATCAAGACCTATCTTCGGAAAAGATTTGAAGCCGTTTATAAGGGACGCCAACTGACGCCGGAGCAACTTCAAGATGCTTCTGCTGACGAATTGACCGGCTGGGCGGTCAGCGGCATGACAACAGAGAAACTTTTCACGAACTTGGGATTATTGCGTACTGACGGAGGCGTTACATATGCTGCGATGTTGTTATTCGGCAGGCATCCCCAGCGCTGGTTACCCACGGCCACTGTGAAATGCGTCTGTTTCATAGGGAATAGCATTGGCAGTACCGCATTCAGGGATAAGATGGATGATACCGACGCGGACGGCGGACTACTTGTTCAATATGACGCCATGATGGCTTTCTTGAAACGGAATCTCAAAAACATTCAGGTCGAGCCTGACTTTAACACGCTGGGACAGCTGGAAATACCGGTGGGTGCTTTGTCCGAGATCTGCGCAAATGCTCTCCTGCATCGCTCTTACAGCCGTGAGGCCCCTGTCCGACTTTTCATTTTGGATAATCGGGTCGAGATTCACAGTCCAGGGGTCCTTCCCGGCGGGCTTCAAGTGGAAGACGTTATGATGGGGACATCCTTGCCCCGTAATAAAATGATTTTCACGCATGGTGCCTACTTGTTGCCCTATACTGGGGTAGGGAGCGGCTTTATTCGCGTACGGGAACTTGACGACAAGATAGAACTGCTCAATGATGAAAACCGGCAAGAAGTCATCGTTACTTTTTGGCGCAAAGGTAACCAAGAAAACGGCAAAGTAACCAAGAAAAGTAACCAAGAAAGCAAGAAAGTAACCAAGAAAAACAACGTAATAGCGGAGAAGAGTAACCAAGAAAACAGTAAAGTAACCAAGAAAAGTAACCAAGAAGACATGCGGGCTGGCAAGGTCAAAGATATTTTGAATTTTTGTACTGTTCCGCGTACTGCCAAGGAAATAATGGAAAGGTTAGGAATATCCAACCAATCAAAGAATCGAAAAATACATATTGCCTCCCTGGTAGAGCAAGGATTGTTGAAAATGACCATTCCCGATAATCCTAACGACCGTAACCAGAAGTACGTAAAAGCATAATTGTCACATATGCAGCCCGACAAGGGTTTCAGATCTGTCCTGCACCAAGTCAAAATATCCTTTTGGGGCTTTGTCGAAAAATATGCAAACCAATGAAAATGAGATTGTAAAAAATCTTGATTGAAGCCGGATTACTGGAATTTACTATTCCAGATAAACCCAACAGTCGTTTACAAAAATACCGAACCCACAAGGCAGATGCATGAAAGAATCAAATCAAACCTCTGAAAATAATAAACAAGAACGTTCCGGAAAGGAAAGACGTTATTTGTGGGCCACACGTATTGTTATGCTATTGACCTGCATCTTATTTGGGGCATCTGTCAAATGTCCGAAAGGGTCCACAACTCGCGAACTTCTCGATGGGTTAACTCCCTTAAGTATTCTTATCTTGATAGGTTTTTATTCTGCTTATCGGTGGTATAACTATAAAAAAGTACTTACCCACGACGGTAGCAGTGAAGGTTTCTCCCCCGAGATGGTGGAATTTGCCAGTAAATTAAAACAAGAAGTCGATTTCTTCTTGAAAAAGAAAACCCGGACCGAGCAAAATCAGCAGCTGATTATCCAACATCTGGAAGAGATGAAGGAGAAAAACAGTCAAACGGGAGAACGTATCGAGTCGCAAATGGTCTCCCTTAGAAAAGAAGTTGCCGGGGATGCCTATCTACTTGCCGCGATTCGTGAAGACAACGCTGCCGCTCTGAAGATCCACTGCGAACAGGAAAAGAAGCTGGAAAAAGAAATCGCCTCTTTGAAACTCGAGATCCAGGCATTGCGGAGTTCCGGCGAATCCGACAATGGCGAGCATCTTGCCCGTCTGGAAAAGAAACTGGACGAAACGAAGGAAATTCTCGCCATGGAACAGGACCGGATCGATCGCCTGGAAGAAGAAAAAGAAGCACTCTCGAAAAAAGAAACCGCCGATTATACTTTCAGAGATTTGTTGACGGCCAGGGTCGCCAAACGGAAATCCCCGATTTTGGAGAAAATGGCTCGGGAGATTGCCGCCGCCGATATGGGCGAGAAACGCGAATATGTCTACGAGTTGGCAAAATTTTACCGTGCCATGCTGGATCTTGGATATATCCGTGATAATCAAACTAAGTTCGCCCTGCTATTTCACCGGGATTACGGAGGTGGTCGGGATATAGAATCCTATCGACGGTCCTTCCGAAATGCCGTAGACCGGCTCATCGATTACGAATATGAAGACATTCGGGATGAAATTGAGGAAATATTGAACGATTGATCTTTCCGAAATGTTTCCGAAAACGTCCGGAAAGTTCCGGAAAGTTCCGGAAACAAGCTATCAGTAAATTGCGCCACCTTTCAGTAACGAAGGGTGGTTTTTATTTACTTATAGTTAATTACGTAATATGGAAACAAAAGAAATCATTCCGCCCATGACCGGGCAAAAGGTCTATTACAACATTCGGCATGATGATTTGGTAGACTTCGCGAACCTCATCATCAAAAAGACGAAGGAGGAGGATTCGCGTCAGAGGAAAGCCGACGCCAGTTCCGAGTTTTTTACCCGTACCGAGGTCAAAAAGCTCCTTCACGTGTGCGATTCCACGCTTACCAAGTGGGCAGCCAAAAAGTATTTGGTACCCGTTCGCGTAGGGGGAAAAACCATGTTCCGAAAAGACGATGTCCACCGAATC
>JAFLTN010000106.1 GCA_022510445.1 Muribaculaceae bacterium
TCTAACAAACTTAAAGATTGAATAAAAGTATCTTAAAATTCTCTTATTTCCTTTGTAGGAAGTAAGGATAATGAGAAAAGCCGATTATTCCTTCAATATGAAAACGGTTTAACTAAATAGATGAATAAATTAAGAAAGATACAAGCCAATATCATACGTAAGATTAGTGCTAAGTGGAATTGCCTGAATAAATGTTTCTTAACAAAGATGATTTAGAGGTTTATCCGATAATTGTTTTGATAATAATCTTTAGGTCTCCTAAAAACGATTGTTCGTTAAAATATTTTAAGTTAATTTTAACTTTATCGGGCCAAATTACCTCATCGTTATATTTTAAAGGTTCGTCTTGTTGAGCGAGCAACTCTTCTTCGTTGCGATATTTAAGAGTGGCCGGCCCCGTAATACCTGGTTTCAGTAACAAAATATTTCGATCTTCTCCAGTCAGTTTATCAGCATATCCCTCGACATCCGGACGCGGCCCCACAAAACTCATCTCTCCCTTCAAAACGTTCCACAATTGAGGAAGCTCATTTAGTTTGTATTTGTTTAAAATAGCTCCTGTCGGAGTAAATCTTTCATCATTTGATATAGTGATATTATTGACAGCTTGTTTATTACCCTCTTCTCTCCTCATCGTTGAAAATTTTATAATGTAAAAGGGTTTCCCGAACCTGCCAACTCTTTTTTGACGGAAAAAGATTGGAGAATGAGGTTCCTTAATTGACAATAATATAGAGATGCCCAAAAAAAGTGGTGAAAGTACTATCATACCACCTAACGAGCCAACTATATCAAAAATCCTTTTTGTTAATAATTTTTTTGAGGGGTGCATTCAATTAATAAAAAATCGTTGGCGAGTTGTTGAGTCACCTTAATTTTTGTTGCATTTGATGCCGATTTTAACGATGGAGTGTTATGGCTTGAAACCGTTGCATACATCCTTAGCCCCATCCTGTTGCAAATATCCATTGATATTTTCCACATCATGGTGCCAAGACCCATGTTTATATATTTTTGATCAGTGATTAATCCGTGAAATGCTTTGCCGATGAAAAAGCATCTTAGAAAAAAATATCCCACAATTTTATTCGTCTCGCATTCACGGATTTGCATCAAGACATAAGATTCATGTTTCAGGAGCCTTTCGATAGTTTTTCTGTCGAAAGGATGAGGGTCGAAATAAACCAGGTAATTATTGTCTTGTCGGCGTCTGAACTCAATCAATTCGTTGATATCATCAGCTGATATTTTTGATATGATAAACCCTTGTTTTGAATGTTGGAGGAGCACTTCAGAAATCGTTTGATCAAGTCTTTTATGAAGCACCGAAAAAATGGCAGAGTTAACATTCTCAGTCATAATCCATAAACCGGGAAACGCATGCTTTAGCTTTATAAACAGGGCTACCAGACTTCTCATACTTATTGCAAAATTAATATTTTTATTAAATTTTGGCAAGTTTGAGGCAGGGACTTTTTCTATGGAGAGAGGAGTTTTTGATAATTTTTATTTATGCGATTATACCACTAATTTTGCATATTGATTACACCCTTTCGCACAATGAAAAATCCTGATGCAATCAAATCAATTCGCAATAGATTACGAAATATAATAAATTGCATAAAAATAAAAACAATATCAGGAGATTATGAACTTTCCAAGGTTGGCGAAGGCTATGCCAGTACCTCTGTAAACACCTCTATGTTTCGTAAAAGTTCAATAATCTCCCATGCGGACCATCAATTCATATCCTATTACGATAGAAAAGGCAGAATAGTGTTGGGCAGAAGATTATTGCCGGAGGGTAAGTGGAAAACAAGAACTCTGCCGTTAACGGCAAACATCAAAGACGCCCACAACATAATAAGTTTGGGAGTTGACGGCGCCGGTTACCTTCATATGGCCTACGGGATGCATTGTGCACCCCTGAAATATGCACACTCGGTCGCTCCGTTGAGCCTTAAAATGGAGTTGTTGCCTGGAATGGACTATTTCGAAGAAACGAGGGTTACTTATCCTGAATTCCATAGTCTTCCTGATGGTGATTTGCTTTACGCATATCGATCCGGAGCCTCCGGTAACGGAAATATGGTTCTGAAAAAATATTCATTAAAAACCGGTCAATGGGTTACTCTTCAGTCAAACCTGATTGATGGTGAGGGAGAAAGGAATGCTTATTGGCAGATGTGGATCGACCGGCGAGGTGTGATTCATTTGTCGTGGGTATGGAGGGAAACTCCGGATGTTGCCTCCAACCATGACCTCTGTTATGCGTGTTCAAAAGATGGGGGCCTGACATGGGAAAGAAGTGACTCAACACCCTATGATCTTCCGATAAATATCAAAAATGCAGAAACAGTTTCCAGAATTCCTCAAAATTCCGAACTAATTAATCAAACGAGCATGACGGCTGACGAAGCAGGGAATGTGTATATTGCAACATATTGGAGAGATGCCCACAGTAATGTCCCTCAGTATCGTATAGTCTTTAATAAAGGCAATGGGTGGAAGGAAACGCAAGTGGGAAAACGCACAAAGTCCTTTTCATTAAAAGGGAAAGGCACCAAGATGGTGCCTGTTTCACGTCCGTTAGTCGTTGCAAGAGACAACGAAGTCATGTTGATATTCAGAGATGAGGAAAGGGGATCGAAAGTGACACGGGGAAAGATATCAGATATAGAGAGGGGAGACTGGAAATTCCAAGATCTTACAGATTTCAGCGTTGAGGCTTGGGAGCCGAGTATAGATTTAAATTTATGGAGAATAAAAAATATACTTAATCTATATGTTCAGGTAACCTATCAAGGGGACGGCGAGAAGGTTAACGACAAAGGTCCCTTATCCACTCCGGTTAGGGTATGTCAGGAAAAGCAATCTTAAGAGTCATAAGAGCTCTTAACCTGAGATAGAATCTTTTTATAATAATTTTTCAGGTTATTTCTTACAAAAGATTGTTCATATTTTTCGGCAATGATTTTTCTTGCCGACTTTGCCAATTTAGAAGTCTCCTCTTTATGCTCTAAAAAATGTCGCATGGCATCCGTCAATGCCTTGGTGTCATTTGGAGGCACAATTTTACCGTTTATACCATCAGTAATAATTTCTCTAGAGCCGTTAATGTCTGTCACGATAGATGGGAGTCCTAAAGCTCCGGCTTCAATCACCACATTCGGGCATCCCTCTCTTTTACTTGGAAAAACAAGAGCATCCGCAGCTGCAAGATAAGGCCTTACATCTTTAACCCATCCTCCCGAAAAAAAGATATTTCTCGAATTTTTGATATAATCAATTGTTTCGGGTCTTAAAGGATCGTCGGAATCGAAATCCCCGGCCATGATTAATTTCAGATTTCTCCCTTCATTGACAAGTTCAGAAAATGAATCTATTAGATATTCAATGCCTTTGTCGGAAGCAAACCGTCCGCAAAAAACGAAAATAAAAGGTTTGTTTTCCGTATTTTCTAAGATATCTGTTTCCCCAAATAATTTTTTTCTTATTTCCGATGACTGTATAATCACATCAGGGGTAAGGGAATAATATTCAAGATCAATTCCCCGAATATTTCCAAAACCTAACACAGAAATCTCTTTTCGGGAGACTCCATTATTAATCAGATCGGCTTTCACGCCTTGACTTTCCGCCATAATGTGTGTGGCACAATAACAGGTAATCCTATCGGTGGTAAGAAGCAGTTTTCTTTTAAAACCTTGAGAAGTTGGGAAAAGGAGTCCTGTAAATGTATGGAGCCTTACAGGCACATGGGTTAACTTGGCAGCAATCATGGAGAGAAGACCTGCCTTAGGGGTAATTGAATGGACAATATCCGGCTTCTCCTTTCTGAAAACTTTAACGAGCCTGTAAAGGCTTTTAAGATCTTTAAGAGGAGAAATTTTCCTGCTCATTTCCACTCCGATAGTCCGGATTCCTTCTCGTGTACCCAGCTCAGCCATATCAGCATCGGGTGAAGATAGCGCCACTACTTCATACCCTTCTTCTCGGAGTTCCTTAAAAATCCCTTTGCAAAAGATATTTAGCGACAGACCTATGGTAGAAGTCCTGACTATCTTCATATTGTTTTTATTATGTTTACCAGACAACCAACTGCAAGAAGAGAGTGAAACTGCAATAAATTGCCAGAGTGAGACCGATTTTCTTATCCTGATCTCTCCATATCGGTAGATTCATTATAGGATAAGCGATTAGAATGGGATATAAGAACCAGGAAAGATAGGCAAAGCGGTTGGTGAAAGCAATCCTGATAATCAAAATCCAGAATGCATTTGCTATGCAATAAGCAATTGAAAGGATTCTGTACCAGTCATCCCTTATTTTCAATTTGACGAGAACATACCAGGCAAGAATTATCGGCGGTGTGCTATAAATTAAAAAATCCCATCGGAATCCTGTCGAAGAAAAGGAATTAGAATAGTCTGATGTATTATAACTTGTCATTCTGTCATCAAAACCTATAGCTCCTAATATATTCACGAAAAAATTGCCGGCAATAATTGATATAAAAATGCATGCAATCCAGATATAAACTGCATATCTGTAATCCTTGATGACATAGCGTCCTAATAATATGGCAATAATGGGAAGAGCCATCGATCTATGTGTCCCGAAAGCCAATATGGCCAATAGAACTGCAGGTAAATAATTATTCTCAAGAAAATATGCGATGGCTAAAAACAGTATGCTGCATGCAAGACCGTTTCGTATGCCGTTTATGCCAAAGTTGTAAAACATTAAGGAAGAGAGAAGAAAGAGGAGTCCCATTAGGGGATTGGAAGGAAGGAACTTTCTCACGGCCGCAAAGGCAAACAGGAAATAGCCGGCTTCCACAATAGTGAAGAAAACCGAAACCGGCAAGTTAGAGGACTTACAGAAAACCATCAGAATAGCCCACACCCATTCGCTCTTCCAATTGATCTCAACACTATTATCAGCTTGGAAGCCCATATATTCAAGGGCATAATTGGCGGTATCACCAAAATATACCCCGCTAATAGGTCGGAAACCTAACCAAAGGATAAATCCTATACATAAAATGTAAGGAAATCCACTTTTTTGAAACCCGGTTTGCAAGCGGAAATCAGGCGAAGATATAAAGCGAAAAGCAACCGAGAAACATAATATTCCAACCACTATGAAATATAGAGGCTGATATAGTGAGGCCGGCATTTTTTAAAATTTTATGATACAATTGGGTAAGCTTATTGCGAATCGGTCCATAATTTGGCACCCACGACTTGGCGTAATGATGAATGGCACGGGTGTTTTCTGTAAGAATAATTTTACCAGTATAATCATCTTTTGGATTGAAATAATCATTGGGATAGAGAGTTATGCCATCTATGGTTTGTCGGGAATCTTCGGTTTTAAATCCTTTTTTTAGAAACAATTCGGTTGTCTCTCTAATCATTATAGGCTTTATCGGTTCATGAATTTCGACATTTTCAAAAACTGACATTATCTCTTTGTAAAAACTCATCTTGGGAACGGCTCCCATACCCAAGCCCGGGGCGATGTGAATTTGATTATTATCTTTCTCTAGTCCCATAAAAGGACCCTGTGCAATGACATCATCAAGAGGTCTGATAATTTCAACATCAGTGTCGAAATAAATACCTCCATGATGATAAAGCACCCAATATCTGGCATAATCACTCACAAAAGCATATTTCTTTGCTTGGTAGGCAGAATGGGTGTAACGGATTAAATTGACATCGAAATTATCCTCGTTCCATTCTAAAATTTTGTAATCGGGAAGAAATTTTTTCCAGGAATCAATAAACTTTATGGCTGATTTTGGCAAAGGCTGTCTCCCGAACCAACAATAATGAATGATTTTAGGAATTTCCATGTGATTTGTTTAGTTATCTGTTCAGGAGATTGGAAACGAACTCGGCGAACTCTTCAATATCTGAAGGGCCTATAAATCCTTTTTCTTCATTATTGATTTGTGAGATTGCCGTAGGATAATTTGTTATTATCACCGGTTTCCCAAGAATCTGTGCTTCTTTCACAGTTATTGAGTTTCCCTCATATCTGGAAGGCTGTACATACCAGTCACAAGCCTTGATATAAGGATACGGGTTTTCTTTTTTTCCAAGAATCACTACCCTGTCATCGATTCCATTTTCTGTTATCGCATCCCTGATATATTGATCGGAACCGCCATACCCTATTATAAACCATTTTACATTGAGACCCTTCTCTCTAAGAAATTTACAAATAAAGGGAATAGATTCCAGGTTTTTTGCATAGCTAAATCTTCCTATTGTAAGGATGAGGATTTCGTCTCCCTCCCTTTTCATATCTTGAGGTAGAAATTCATCAGCACGTCTTTCAATAAGAGATTTACTTAACACAGGTTCTACCTTTACAATCTTTTCTTTTAATTCAGGAAATACAACAGTGAAATTATGGGTAACATTATCTGAAATACTTACAATTTTATCATAACCGTTCCACACGGGAAGTTCCAGATCCTTGTTTACATCAATGGCAGAATAGTCTGTATGAATCCAACAGATCTTTTTCCCGGATTTAATTTTATCCAGAACTATATTATGGGGTGTGAGATATGAGATCGCCAAATCATATTCACCCGATTGTTTCAAATCAGGCAATAGAGGTGTCACATATTTTGCAACATATGAAAAAATTGCGCTACCATCTTTAGGGTTATTCTTTTTTGCATATTTGCGGAACTTATATTTTGCCCATAATCTTGCCAAAACTATCCGAATATAACCCTTTTTTATCACCTCTGTTATAGGTCTTTCAATCATTGAATAATCTTGGGGAATATCCAAAATATTCACCCAATCAGGGACATATTTTAAAAGTTCGCCTCGTTTGTCGTTTATCATCAAATCGATGCTATATTCAGCAGGATTCAAGGAATGAAGAAGCCCGATTAAAGAGGATTCGGCTCCACCGATTTCAAGATAATGGATATTAATCAGGATTCGTTGTTTCATTTATTTTTATATGGCAAAGTAAGGGTTAGTCTTCCTAATGCTTTAGATAAGAGAAAGGCAATTTTCAGCAAATTTAATTTAATGAGATATGCAGGCAATTTATAAGAGATTGGAAGAATGGACAGATCAACTTTTTCTAACAACTCCTTGAATCTTCTATCCTCAAGTTTTTGTTTATAGGTCAAGTAAGATGTTGTTTTAACAGATTGAAATAAATGCTCGAATATAGGGAAAGAACTATTTTTTAAAATATCTTCACTTGAATATCCAAGACCTGACCTATCATTACAGTCCAATAATAAATCAATAGATCTGAACATCAAAGGCAAATCATTTTCATCAAAAATTTTCATGGCTGAAATTTCTACGTTTCGATTATAATTATATAGAAAGTCGCAAATCGCCACTAAACTACCTTTTTTCTGGAAGAGCATAAGATTAAACTCCCAGTCTTCTGCCCGTCTTCTTCCCGGATTAAATCTTAAGGGCGTCTTTCGTTCTATATAATCCCTTGAATAAATCTTGTTCCATAAAGCACCAATACCCGGCGTTGAATTAAAAAAAGATCTTAACACTCTGTTGTTATCCATCAAAACATCTTTAGGTAGCTTATTATCGATTAGCTTGATGTCGTGATCTCGTTCGTTTAATACTTTGTATTGACACAATACCACATCACAATCATATTTCTGTACAGTTCCCAACATTCTTTCGACGAAATTTCTCTCCAATGTGTCGTCACTGTCAAGAAATCCTATATATTTAGAGTGCGATGATTCTATTCCCATATTCCTCGCAGAAGAGACTCCTAATTTTTCCGAGCGATTTATTATACTAATTCGGTTATCCCGGCTTGCAAATTCTTCGATTATATCAGGGGTGTTGTCAGTTGATCCGTCATTTATGATTATCAATTCCCAATGTTCATTCGTTTGCCATATCACAGATTCAATGGCTTCTCTAATTGTGGAAGCACTGTTATGACATGGCATGATAATGGAAATAGACATATCAAGAACTATTTGTGAATCAATCCGGATATAAAATTTATTCCGGCATTTAAATAATCAATGATTAATAAAGAGGAAACTGACCTTTTTCTTATCCCAAAGCAATACACCCTGAATAAAAAATCATGAATGTTAGTAATGTT
>JAFLTN010000107.1 GCA_022510445.1 Muribaculaceae bacterium
GCCGTCGAAGAAATATTTCGTATAAGTGGCGTATTCAACGTCCCAGGAATGGGGCCATACTGTGTTGTAGCCCCCGCCGTCAGCCTGGCCGTAACCGGCATAATACACATATACGTTGTCGATGTAGCCGTCGTCATTGCAATCATATTGGGAGAAATCGACCTCATCGTCGAGTTGCTGACAGGCCTCCACAGCCATCATATAGGCCATCTCATCTTCCATGCCGCCGTAGTATGACATGTTACGGGACAGTTTCACCGGACCATAGACGTCGAATGTGGGGTCAAAAAGCCCGGAGGAGTTTTGCACGAAGAAATCTCTGACGCTGCCCGCATTGTCATATTCAGAATAATTCTCCTCATTGAGCATCCGGTAGTAATGTTCCTGCGGATTCTCGATGGTAAATTCATTATCCTGGAATTCCACAAGCACAGCCAGCGATCTCTGCTTGCCGGTAGAGGGGAATTTTGTGGATGCAAGTCCGGGTCCTCGCATTGGAGCGTTCATTTTCCTGCTTCCATCCTTTTTTGAAAAGGCAGCCGCAATTTTTTCACGGTCGAGCTTCGATATTGCAGCGATGTCACGAGCGGTGCGCGTTTCGGGGTTTATATTCCTTATATCCGTAGCCACCGGCAGGCCGGCATCGTCTACGTTTGCAAATACATAGAATCCCTCATGATCGGCTGTGAGGAGATATCCGTCGGAAGAATAGGCCCGGTGGTTTCTTTCATCGCCCACAAGCCTGATAGAGACAGATGTGCCGTCGGGCTGGGCTGCTTCGATAACGCCCGGAAAGGCCGGAACAGCATAAGAGCTGCCAACGCCGGCTGTTAGGAATAGGGCACCAAGAAAATAGTGAATGGTAGATTTAAGATTCATAAGAAGATTAGTTTTAAAAACAGGAGACTACATTAGTCAATATAGTCTCCTGCCATTTGGTTATAGAACGCTAAATTATATTCTATTATTTTGCGGTTTTCTGAGTAACCACGATTTTTTTCATTTGTTCAGGTCTGGGAGCCATCACACCGCGTTTTGCATTCTGCAGGTTCATGCCGCCGCGGCTCATCATATTTCTGACCACATCGGGATCAACCGGACTGATCTTATAAGCGGCAGGATTGTATCCCTCACATTCATCGGGTGTAGTGATTTCCACCACATTAGGTGTGCCCCATTCATGGAGAGAGTTCTGTGCCACAGAGATTCCATAGACAGTAGTCGACGGCATGAGCTGGTACTCGTTGATAATCGGATCGTAGGTCCACCAGTCGGTTATTCCCGGTTGCGGAGGATCCTGCATGAGTTCTTCCACGAGGAGCTCTCCATAACGTTCCCATTCATAGTCATAATACAATCTGTAACGGTATCTTGCAGTTTCATCGTTTGGCCAGAAAGTTACCCAAAGGCTCGGCAATATCTGGTCGCCCCAGATTTCGGCTGTGTAGTCAACAGCCTCGATCTCAACGAATGCCTCGCCGGTTCCGCCCTGCGATTGAGTTGAGACGGTTATCATCTGATGAGGAGCGAAGTTGCCGTTGATATCCGCCGCAGCCACGATGACATCGTAGGTTTCACCAGGGAAAATATCCATTGAAGGATCCCAGGTGACGGTCGCCGGTCCGACAACGCCTTGATAATTCCACCACATGGCAATAAGCTCGCTTATTGTGGAGCATCCGAAAGAGGGTCCCCACATTGCCAGATATTCCTGCCAGGTGTTTTCTTCGAAAGCCATATAATAATAATAGAGCACATCCTTGTTCGGGTTGAACGACAGGGTGAAGCTGTCAAGAGTAACGTTTACAACCTGGACATCGACATGAGGATTGCCAACGATTTCTACATCAGGCGTGGTGAAATAAGCTTTGCTTACACCCACAGCAGTGTTATATTCGTCATAAGCCACCGAGATAAGGTAATAGCTTGTGCCTCTCTTGAGGTTAAGGCCTTTTATTTCAGCATAATCAAACGCTTCGGTATCGGGTAATGTTCCGGTGTTTTCAGTATACCTGATGAAACTGATATCGTTCCATCTCTGAGCCTGCAATTCCATGGCAATAGAAATCCTATAGTATTTGCAAGCCGGAGTCATCTTCAGAGAGCATGAGATGCTTGACAGGTCGTCGGATACCCCGAGCACTTCAATAGGAGCCATCACCTCACCATCTACATGAGCAAACTGGATACCCTCAATATACGGAATGTTGTATCCGGCAAAATACTGGGCCTTGTCGATCACTAATATTCGGTTAGGAGCTTCCTCCTCAGTCTGTGCGGCAGCCGGAGCCGAAATGCCTGCTACGGCCAGAAGAGAGGCCAGCAATATGTATAACTTTTTCATTTCTTGATTAATTTGAGTTGGGAATTTCCGGTTTCGGGCAATACAAACTTACGGGCGGGTTTGTTCAGGCTTGGAGCATTTTCAGGCACGGTGAAATCATACCTCTCTACTCCTGCAGCGATACCCCAGGTGTCATAGCAAACCACAGCTATAGTATAATCCTGGCCTGCTTCTAATTCTATTTGGCTCACTGTTGCAATCTGATCTGTGCCCGGAATAGTAATGAAATCTTCATTTAATATGCCGCTGCCATCTAAAGGGACAAAAGACAACATTGATATGTCGTCGATTTCTGCTGCCACTGCTGCGGGAAGTATTGCCAATTCATAAGTGTAGCAAGCTTCGGTCCTTATGAAGGAAACTGTCATGAAGTCAAGGCCAATTTCGAATAATTCAACATCTACACCCACTCTGCCGGGTATGGTCATGAATTTCACCTGGTCGGTATAGTCAATCACAAATGACTTATATTCCCCTTTGGGATTAACCACGAGCACCCTGTTGGGAGCCGGCTCTTCAGCATATGCGCTCAGGCATGCGCCGGCCGCGCCCATAAGGAAGAGAGCTGATATCTTGAGTATATTTTTCATTTCTTGATAAATTTGAGAGGCATTTTATTTACTGTGACAAAATAGATGCCCGGAGAAAGCGAGCTGACATCGAGAGCCTCTCCCTTCCATTCCTTCACCATCATGCGGGTCGCACCCTTTGCATCAAAAATCTTCAAAGGTGCCGATGTGCCGTTAAATCCTATAATTTCGAGATTATCAACCACGGGATTCTGTCTGAGCTGCAGAATTGACTCCGCCCTCAATGATCCAACCGATGCATCACGCACATACTCAAACGAGATCATGAACAAATCGGAATAATCAAACTGGGAAACAGGGATATCATAGGCATCCCGAAGCAAAACTGCCGAACGGTCAAACTTCAAGGAGCCGTCGAAAGGCACTTCAGCCTCGCTGATGACACCCCCCTGGTCATCGTTGACCACTACCTTCAGAACGTCAGTTGCACGGGCTGTGGTCACAATCCCGGCAATGGCAAGAAGGGCAGTGAAAAATGAGATTTTTTTCATTTTTTATTTGATTAGATTATAAAGGTGTGAAATGCCATGCCCCACTTCGGCAAGGTTAATTTCAAAATTTATTTATGCAAATATATAAAATAAATATCAAATTTTTATTATATTTGCTACACAAAAATGTTCTTCATTGAATTTTGCTGAAGTGTGGCGAAGTGACAGAAGGACATTTATACTTCACAAATAATTCACCGAATGAAAAAAATCATCAGAGAAATTTTGGCACTCTCATTACTGGCTCTGCCGGCAGTGACGCATGCCGACACCCTGTTTTTACAGGCAAATGATGCTGAGGGGAATGTTTTTGAGGAAACGGCTGTCAATGACAATTCATTATTGAAACTGACTCAAACCGGCATCAATGTCTTTAACGGATCGGCATTGAAGACCACATTTCCTTTCGAAAAACTATTTAGCCTGACTTTCAGACGCGAGGGGAACGCCGGCATTGCCGCCCTTACTTCAGTGGCATCCCTGCGTCTCAGAGAAAACCCCGTGGCAGAAACGCTTAATATAATTGGCTATGAGGGAGAGCCCGTGCCCGTGGCTGTTTTTGATACCGGCGGCCATATCATGCTTAAGCTCAACAGCTGGGCAGGAGAGCCTGTAAACGTGACAGGCCTTTCTTCAGGCATCTATTTCATCATGATCAATAACAACACATTTAAATTTATAAAGAAATGAATCCAAAAATATATATGGCGGCTTTTTTAGCTTTAGCAGGAGCTGCACAACCCATAATTTGCCATAGTGAAGAAGCGGCACCAAACAGACTCCTCGTGGTGGACAAGGCCGGGAACCTTTACGGAGGTTTTGTGACAGATTATATTGAAGATGTGCGTTTTGCCACAATTGAAGGAGCTGTGGAAGCTAAAGTGGAAATCCTGGATGTCGAAATAGAAAGGGTAAAAATTCACATTTACAAGACCCCTGCCTGCGAATCTTTCCGCTTTAGCGTTATCCCGTCAACAATCGCAATGGCTATAGACGATCTCGGGCTGATTTCATATGTAGAAAGCTACGGAACCGAACAATATTATCAAGATTTTGAAGAAGATTTGTATATCACCGGAATCCATCTCGATCACAATACAAGCTATTGCGTAGTGACTGTAGGTTATGACACCTATGACATCGCTGCAGGCGTCTACAGGGTGGAATTCACAACTCCGGCAGCTGAAATAGTGGGCAAACCGTATGTTAATACGACAATCGAAAACCTCACCGGCACATCATTTACCATCAAATTCACTCCGAATGCCGACGTATCGGAATATTATCCGGTTGCTTTCGTAGGTGGCGAAGGCGCTGCTTTGAGAGATTTCCAGATGTATGGCGGTATGATGGGCTATGCCAACGTGAACGAAATGTTGGTTGGTTTCACATGGGATAATCCGTGCGTGGGCACTGTAACCAAAACATGGGACGGCATGGATCCCGGTACAGAACACGAAGTGGCAATCGCCGTGAAAGACCTTGATGGCAATTTCACGGAGAATTATCAGTCGGTTGTGCTCAAAACTGTATCTAACGGCGGATCAGGTCCGGCTTATGTGGATATAGAATTCGGTGATTTCAGCTTCTCAGATTGGGATGGCGAATTGCTCGGAACTCAGGAAGTCTATTTCTGGCCTAATGAGAATACAAGCCGATACAGATGGGCCGGATATGAAGCTGATGACTACAGGAAATATTCCAAAGAAATCAATGCCGAATTATGCTCAGAGCCTCCATACAATATTTCAGGCTGGTTCCTGTATGAAGATTACTACGATGAACTGCAGTTGGATGCCGACGTGGAATATGCAATCCTGGCAGCAGGACAGAATGATAACAAGGAATGGGGAGAAATCAATGTAAGCTATTACCGCACTCCCGATATCGATCTTCCTGACTACAAGGCCAAGGGAATCTCTTTGAAGAAAGCTCTGCCTAACAAAGACGGCAAGGTGGCTGCAAGGATAGCGACCCAGAAATATAATACATTCAAGGAAGCCCAGAAGGGAGCCAAAGCTCCGGTAGGCGGCCAACCAAGAAAAATGCAATTATCTTACTAAAATAATAGTGGGTGTGTCATCTCTCATTTTGACACACCCTCTATTATTTAATCCTTACAATTTATAATCCCTACAAATTATAATCCCTACAAACACAGGGCGTGCCAATCCAATTGACACGCCCTATATTTATCCTCTTCGCCAGACCAAACTTTTCATTTCATCACCGTGTCTTACTCCGGCATCGCATACCCGACAGTCTTTTACCTCACTTCATTCATCAAAGCCGTCAGACATCTGCTGAACACTCACCTCGATTTCGCTTTGCTCAATTCTCACTAGAGTAAAATCTATTGAATGATTTTTAATTTGGTAAGTCCTGATTTTTAATTTAATTTTGCAATATCAACCGTGGTTGTGTAAACAATGGTTGTATTAAATTGCGGGAAATATGAAGTTTTTTGACAGGAAAAGAGAGATAGAAATACTCAGAGATATAAGAGAAAAATCTCAAGAATCGGCCAGATTTACAGTCGTGACAGGCAGACGAAGGATAGGTAAGACTTCTTTAATATTGACGGCTTATGAAAACACTCCGTTATTATATTTTTTTGTAGGGAGAAAAGCGGAAAATATCCTTTGTGAAGAATACCGAATGGAAGTTGAAAAAATTCTACAAATAAAAATGGGAGGCACTCCTTCAGGATTCTCTGAACTGTTTGAATATCTGATGGATTTAGCTAAGGAAAGGAATTTTACTCTCTTTATAGATGAATTCCAAAATTTTGAGAGAATTAACCCATCAGTTTTCAGTGATATCCAAAAAATCTGGGACCTCAATCATAACGAATCAAAAATAAATCTCATTGTGTGTGGCTCTGTCTACACTATGATGAATAAAATCTTCAAAGATAAAAAAGAGCCTCTCTATAACCGACAGAATAGTTTCATAAAAATTTCACCGTTCCCTCCTTCAGTGGTTAAAGAAATTTTAAAATATTATTCCCCTCAATCTTCCAATGAAGATTTACTTGCTCTTTATTCTTTTACAGGAGGAGTGGCTAAATATATAGAATTATTGATGCAGGATAATGCTTTCACTCTGGATAAGATGATAGACAATGTAATAAGTGATCAATCAGTATTTATCGGAGAGGGCAGAGCTTTATTGATTGAAGAATTTGGTAAAGAATATGACACTTATTTTTCTATTTTATCGGCTATAGCTTCAGGACAAACGCGTAGAGGGGAAATTGAAACCGCGGTTGGTAAACCCATAGGCGGGTATCTCACGAGGCTTGAAAATGATTATGGTATTATAAAGGGTGAAATTCCTCTTGGATCCAAGCCATTGTCACGCAATAATATTTATGTAATATCAGACAATTTTCTGACTTTCTGGTTCCGATTTATATTCAAATATGAATATATCCTGGAAATTGGAGGATACGAACAGTTAAAGTCAATCATAAAAAGAGACTATACAACTTTTTCCGGAAAAATGCTCGAAAGATATTTTTTTGAAAGGGCAGTAGAAAGTAAGAAATACACCCGCATTGGAAGATGGTGGGATTCTAAAGGAAAAAATGAAATTGATTTGATCTGTGGCAATGAATTAGAAAAGACACTAGCGTTTTATGAAATAAAAAGAAATAAAAAGAATGCTTCTGTAGGTATTCTTAAAGATAAGGCAGAAAAAATGATTGCAGGCATCCCTGCATTAAAAAATAATAATGAAATTTACCTTCTCTTGGATATTGGAGATATGTGAGAATTAAAAAGTTGCCCTCAATTTGTTTTGCTCAATTCTTGGAGGGGTAAAATCAATTAAATGAATTTTGAATGGCAACCTCGGGGTTGCGGAGGTTCTCGAAAAATTTAATAAAATATCCATTTTAGAGAAGAATGCCCGGATTCGGCAGGGCATTCAAGTTGATTTAGATTAAAATCTTATAGTACTCCTTGCCTGAAACTATTAAGTAGATTCCCTTATTGAGCATTTTCAAGTCTTCAACTTTACAATCCTTCTTAATCAAGAGTCCCTCAGTTGAATAGATGGATATCTTTGAATGGGGATTAGCTAACAAACTTTCTACTCCTGCATCCTCAAGGACAGTTATCTCACATTCGGCAGAGACTTCTCCACAAAAACAGTTATAACGAAAGCTTCAATCTATAAAGGTTATTTATAGCCTGTCGAAAATTGATTCGTTGTACTTATTGATCTTTTTGATTAATCATTGTTTTAATTAAACATTTTAACAAAGTGTTCTTTTAATATCCAATTTTTATTATTTTTTTGCAAAAAATACAAAACTATGGATATTTTAAGAATTCAACAAGACAATTTAATTCATAGCACTTCTTTAGCCCATGTAAGGGATTTTTATAATGAAATTGAATGGGAAGATAGATTCATTGGTATTAAAGGAGCAAGAGGAGTTGGAAAAACCACTCTGATGATTCAAAGAATGAAATTGGCTTTTCCCAATTTGGAAGAGGTGCGTTATATTTCATTAGATTGACTTGAACTGAAAAAAGTTGACACTTTTGAGATTAAATCAGAAGAGTCATGAAAAGGACCGTAGAAACCGTCT
>JAFLTN010000108.1 GCA_022510445.1 Muribaculaceae bacterium
GACCTAAGGCTAATGCTTCCTTAACCTTCGAATCATTTCCGAGCCATTCCCCTTTGATCTCCGGATTAGCTGCCTGTGCCATATAGCCATTCACTCTGTCACCGCAAAATTCAGCAAGGGATAGTGCATGGCCTCCCGCTCCGATCAGAATTATTTTTTCAGGATGTTCTGTTCTCAATTTCTCTTTGTATTATACTCCCTCATTATATAAAAATTGACTGAGGGGAGCTTGAATTGATACAAAATTATTAAATTTGCGGAAAAGAAAGAAAAGACGATGCAAAGATTGTCAACAATTTTACTGTTTCTGCTTATTATTTTCACTGCGACTCTTCCGTTAATGGCCGAAGTGAGGTATCATTCGCCTGCCGATCGCGATAAAATAGAGGCACTTATAGAGACTGCATCGAAAGGAGAAAATATCGGTCGGCGCACGCTTTTGGCTGCTCAGCGACTTATTGGGATCCCTGCCGGGAATCCGGCCGACAACGACAGTATCGGCACGATAATGGTGAGACTCGATTCAATCGACCGGATGGCTTTGCTTAATATCTCAATAGCTGCAGCTCAGGCTTCCCTGCTGACCTCGCCAACTATTGCAGACTTTGAGAAAAAACTTGAGGGTGTGAGCCGACGTAAAGGTAAGGATGACGGTTTTGCCTCTCAGTTTCTTTATGGCTCCGACTGGATTGTCGACAATCTCTACCGTGGCAATGTAAAGGAGATGACCGAATATATTGAATCGGGCAATTATAAGACAAAAACACTCGACAGGGTCAGCAGAAATCCCGGAGATTATCCGGCTCTCGCCGACTCCACGGTGCTTGATAAAATAAAAGTGATGGAAATGGGCTACCGTAGTCACAGGATCCCTCACCTGAAGAAACAAAGCATAGGCAATAAGGCTATCTTGGAAAGCCTTGAAGACGGCGACATTATTATCATGCTTCCGCCCGACCCCGATTATGATATCTATGATATAGGGATAATCGAAAAAAAGAATAATGCTCCCTTTCTTGTTCATATCTCCCGCCAAACCGGCGAGGTGACGGAAGAAGAGTTTCCTTTGCAGAGACTCTTTAAGATAGAAGGGCAGCATTTCTACGGATTCAGATGGCTTAGACCTGTAGAATAACTATCGGCTGGCCATTTTTACATGAAAAACACACAAACACCTTTATTGATTTATGTCTGAGCAACGACGCCCAAAGATTTTGATGATTTATACCGGTGGCACCATCGGGATGAAAGAGAACCCGGTCACCAAAGCTCTGGAGCCATTCGATTTCAACCATCTTCTTGACAATGTGCCGAAACTCAAGAAACTTGATTACGACATCTCTCATCATCAGTTCAGGACTCCTATCGATTCTTCCGACATGAACCCGGAACACTGGTCGCATATAGTGAGGGTGATAGCTGATAATTATGAGGTTTACGACGGTTTTGTGGTGCTTCACGGCACCGACACCATGGCCTACACTGCCTCTGCTTTGAGCTTTATGCTCCAACGTCTCTCGAAACCGGTGATTATTACCGGGTCACAGCTGCCGATTGGTGAAGTGAGAACCGATGGAGAGGAGAATCTTATCACTGCTTTACAGATAGCTGCCGCACGGGATTCCGACGGAAAACCTATGGTGAGGGAAGTGGCCATCCTCTTTGAAAATTATCTTTGGAGAGGAAACCGCAGCACAAAGAAAAGCGCTGACAATTTCGACGCGTTCCGAAGCAATAACTACCCTCATCTTGCAAAGATAGGACTTGACATAACCTTCAATAAGGACGTCTTATGGAGAGGAACTGTCTTTGGTGAACCGCTTGATGTGCATTATGCGATGGACACAAATGTGGTTTACCTCGATCTTTTCCCGGGAATCCAGGAGAATATTATAAGAAGTGTACTAAATATAGAGGGACTGAAAGGAGTTGTGATGAAGACCTTCGGAGCCGGCAACGGGCCGAGCGACCCCTGGTTTGGCGAGGCAATACGGGATGCGGTAAACCGTGGACTCGTTATCATGAATATCACCCAGTGTGCCAATGGCGAGGTTGATCCTTACAGATATATGTCGGGACTTGAGCTTGCACAGACCGGAGTTGTGCCGGGACATGATCTGACTTCTGAAGCGGCTATTACCAAACTGATGTATCTTTTCGGCTGCGACATGAAAGCAGAGCAGGTGAAGAAATATATGCAGACCGATCTCTGCGGAGAGATGTCATGAATCTTATTTTGAAAAGAAAACTGAATAATTCATTCAATAAAGCCCAACTGTCATGCATAAACTAACAGCTGCTGATTTTGCAGATACCGGCCAATGGAAACTGACTGTCAACATAACCAAGACCGGTCTTGAAGCTGTTCTTGAAAACACCGTGCATGAAGACGTTGAGCCTCAACCATTGTGCAGAGTGGAATGGGGTCAGACGGAAGATCATGAACTTCTGGAAAAAATAGAAAATACGGTTTATGACAACCCCCGGCTACTTGATGATTTCTCAACCAAAATAGTTTTGTTTGACCCCAAGACCCTTTTTATCCCCACAGAGATTGCCGAAGAGTCAACCGGTTCGGAAGAAGAATATCACGGCCGCATCTATAGTTGCGAACGAAACGATGTGATGAGTGCACATGACCGGGATGTAACCGCCACCTGGAGTTTCGCGCCCGGTGTAAGAAGTTTCCTTTACCGCACTTTTCCCGGAGCAAGGATCACATGTAATCTTCTGGAGAGAGTCCGTGAAAGCCGGAAACCGGGCGAAGGCATCTGTCTGAATATTTCAAGGAGAGATAAAGAGGCCGACCTGATTCTGACAGATGGAGATTTACTTCTGTCTGCGGCCACACATGAATGTCGCAACTCTGAGGATCTGTCCCGACTCATAAAAAATCTCCTGGATGCTTACGGCCTGAATCCCGAAAATGTAAAAATAAAGATGAACTGATTATATAATGAGAATAATAAGGGGAAAATACGGACGCCGGAGGTTTGATGTGCCTCACAATATTACGGCACGGCCCACAACCGACTTTGCTCGGGAAAATTTATTTAACGTGCTTGAAAACCTTTCCGATTTTGAAGGGAAAACTGCCTGCGACCTTTTTGCCGGCACCGGAGCCATTAGCTTTGAATTCCTTTCAAGGGGTTGTGAAACTGTAGTAGCCGTCGAAAAGGCTGTTGTTCAGGCAAACTTCATCCGAAGCGTGGCGGAGAAACTTGGCGACACAAATCTCAGGGTGGTCAAGGGAGACGTTTTCAGATTTATCGCCGACGCCACTCAGAGTTTTGATTTTGTTTTTGCAGACCCGCCTTACGACCATCCCCGATTCGAAGAAATACCTTCGCTTATCCTTAATTCATCGCTTGTGAAGGAAGGCACCATTGTAATCATAGAACATTCACGCGACCGTGATTTCTCCCATCTTCCCGGCTTCAGTCAGCGAAGGGCTTACGGAAGTGTAAACTTCTCTATATTTCAGCTTTGAACCATTGTCGCGTTAAGGTTGTTATTCAGAAAAAACATCACGATTATGAAAAACAACCTTCTTCAATTGGCAGCCGTTTCAGCTGCGCTTATTTCCTCAGGTTATGCGCCACAGACGGCCGATGCCTGCTCACGAGTCTGTTATCATGGAGCTGATTCCACTTATGTGGTGGCTCGTTGCCTTGACTGGAAAACTCCAATTCCAACGAATCTTTACGTCTATCCAGCCGGTATTCAGAAAGTCAGTTCCAACCAACCGGGTGCCATCTCCTGGACCTCTAAATATGGGGCCGTTTATGCCGTGGGGTATGACGGGGGCATCACTGAAGGAATGAATGAGAAAGGTCTGGTTGTAAACGGACTGTTCTGCAAAGGCACTGTCTATTCGAATCCTGATACCGAGGGACGGCCTCCTATGTCGCTGGCCATGTTTGTTGGCTGGCTTCTCGATCTGAATGCTACTACTGATGAATGTATCGAAGTGCTGAAAAAACACGATTTCAATATCGGCGGCGCAACATTCGACGGCGGTACGGTGTCAGCCCTCCATTGGGGCATTACAGACGCTTCCGGTCATAGTGTGATTGTAGAATTCGATAACGGCGAAATCAAGATAAATGAAATGGGCGACATCTATGCCATGACCAACGATCCACAGTGGCCCTCCATGTCGGCTATTGTGAACTATTGGGACAAGGTCGGTGGCATGAATTTCCTTCCGGGTTCTGTCAGCAGTCCCGACCGCTGCGTGAGGGCAAACTATTTCGCTCACCATGTAGAGGCAGTCTCAGATCCGGATCTTGCCGTAAGTATCGCCAGAAGTGTCCTCGTTTGTTCATGTGTCCCCTACACCTATCTTATACAGGGAGAACCGAACGTGTCATCAACTCAATGGCGTTCTTATGCCGACATTAAAAGCCGCAGATATTTCTTCGATATAGTCACCAACATGGGTTATTACTATATTGACCTTAAGAAATGCGACCTGAGGCCGGGAGCGCCGATTATGAAACTCGACACCTCGAAGGAGACAAAGCTTATCGGAGAAGCTAACCAAGCCATGTTCAAGAGCCCGGGCTTCACTCCGATGTATTAAAGATTTTATTGAAATAACGGTATAATGAATAGGGTCGCTATCGCGACCCTATCATTATTTCCGGGAAAAAGATAATATCTTTTATTTCAGAATTTCTTTTTCACCTATCACTTCCCCAGTTCGTTTCTCAGCTTTTCTATCTGGGAAGAAAGGTTTTCCTTGTCTCTTTGGAGTTTTTCCTGTTCACCCTGTAGTTTCACAAGGAGCTGCTCTTTTTTAACCCGGTCGAAATTATCGATTGTGTCTTTGACACTGTCGAGCAATTTCTGGATTTTTAACTGCTCTGCAGTCGAAAGAGCCGGAAGATTTTTTAATTTCTTGTGGGCGTCTTTAAGATGAGCTATCACATTCTTCATGGTCACCTTTGCGAGGTCATTTGTAGCTTGTCCGAGTTTCAAGGCGTTGCTCTTCCAGTTCATGATAGCCTGATACTGCTGGCTTTCAGTCTTGTTTTCGAATTTATTGCGGTATTCCTCGCTCTTCCCCGAAAGGAAGTCTTCACGGTAAACTGCAATCGTTTCACTCTTTTTCATAACCTTTCTGTGTTTCTAAAATCATTAAGAATTATATACATTTTTTACAAATTCAGATGTCAGGAAAATAAAGGTCAGGATTTGATAAATTTAATTATTAAATAGGTTAGTTAATTTAAAGTATTTACCCGTTAATCTCCTTTTCTGAAATTCGTTGTAAAATTATAAAAAAAGTTTGATTAATACAAAATTAGCATTTCTCTATCACACGGAGTGATATCTGGAACCTTTCGAAATTCATCACGGATAAATATATTCGACCGTTAATTCGTTATATAACTATAATAAGAGTAATTATGATTAGGACTCAAAATCTGACCCGATATATAACACCCCTTCGTGAAGGGGGTTCCCTCCCGGCACTTGCTGAAGCCGACGATAGCTTCCGCTATGCGGTAAAGCTTAAAGGAGCGGGACACGGAGCCAAAAGCCTGATTTCGGAACTTATCGGCGGTATGGTAGCCAAAGCATTTAAATTTAAAGTTCCCGAACACGTGTTCCTGAATTTAAGTCCACTTTTCGGCATCACTGAACCTGACCGGGAGATTCAGGATCTGTTAAGGAAATCCGAAGGACTGAATATAGGGCTTCATTTTCTTGACGGCGCCATGACATTTGATCCTTCTGTGAATACTTTAGACTCTCTTACGGCTTCCAAAATTGTATGGCTTGACTCATTCCTTACAAATGTCGACCGCAGCCGCCTCAATCCAAATATGATGATCTGGCATAATGAACTTTGGCTGATTGATCATGGAGCTTCGTTATATTTCCACCATTCCGGAAAAGATCCTGAAGTTGCGGCCAAAGATCCTTTCCCGTATATAAAGAACCATGTGCTTCTTCCACAGGCTGAGAAACTTGAAGAGGCCGACAAGCTGATGCGGCAGGCCATCACTCCCCGCACTTTGGAGAAGATTGTAAGGCTTCTGCCTGACGAATGGCTCATTGAGGAAGGGGCTGAAAAAACTCCGGATGAGATAAGGGAGGGCTATAACATATTTCTGACCCGCCGTCTTGCCGGCTCTCATGTTTTTGTGGAAAAGGCAATTGAGGAACGTAAAAATCAGGTCAATATCTAATTAGAAAAACTATGGACTGTCCCGACCAATGGCTCTATGAATATGCTGTAATCAGATACGTTCCGCGCATCGACAGGGAGGAATTTCTCAACATCGGTCTGATAATGATGTGCAAACGGCGTAAATGGATGAAAGGTGAAATCTTGTTAGACGAAAGTAAGATTAAAAACCTATCCCCTGCTGCAGATATTGCATCTCTTAGCCGGCAGGCTTCTATGTTTGAACGGAAAGATCTTCCCTTTCCCGAGCTTCCCATAGAGGAAAAATACCGGTGGCTTACAGCTGCTAAAAGTGCTATACTTCAGACGTCGGCTTCTCATCCGGGCGTTATAATTGAAGGCAATGAATTCGATAAAGCAGAAACCGCAGAATATGCAGAGTCTTTATTAAACCGTGAATTCGACAGATTATTTTCGCTCCTTGTGAAATGATTGATTTTATCTATCAACAACATAAGCGAAACGAAGTGTAGCGATTCCTTATTTTTACTAGCCTGGAGGGCTTTTCCATGGTTAACAACATAAGCGAAACGTAGCGACCTTGCCGGGGTTTGTAAATGGAGAGGATGCTTCCTCGAAGAGGATGTCAATGATTAATTTACTAATCGCTAGGGGTTTCTGACAGATGCTGTTTCTGGTTCTAAAATGTCTTGTCAATTATTTTCTACCTGATCATCAAAATAGATTCATTTCAGCAACTATAGATTTTATAACAGATAAGACTACATTATCAGCTTCTGACTTATCATAAATATAAAGCAGATATAGATTCCCATTCCGTTCTACCATATCAAGAGTGATAACTCTACTACCTCCGGATTTCCCTTTCCCTTTTGAAGAAATTGCCATTCGTACTTTGCGATAGCCTTCTCCCAAATCTATCCCCATTTTAGGATTAGCTGTCAGTTCCTTGATAAACACCTTATAATCTTCATTGAAGCTTCTATATTTTTTAGCCAGTGGTTTGGCACTTTTTAAGAACGTAAGGGTCGCAATAATTTCCATCAGAAAATAATGTCTTTAGCTTTAGGCAAATCAATACGACCATCCATGTGCTCTTTAACTTGATTAAGTGCCTCACGTATATCTCGTTCTATGATCAGATCCTCGGAAGTGACCGGTGTGATTTTAAAATTACCATAACGAGAGGTGAGCAGAACTGATTGCCCTTCTCTGGCAGCAATCAAGAATTTACCTTGATTGCTTCTGAATTCTCTTGCTGTTACAACTTCCATATCTTTAATATTTTTCCAAAATTAGTATTTTGCTACCATTTTGGCAACCAAATATGATATTTTAAATCGTAATAAAACTTAAAACTGACTATCCCTGAAAAAGGTTTACAGATTTGAGAGAGTTAAACTAAAATTATTTACAACATATTCATTGGTGAACTAAATCACCTTACATTATTATTTTTATTGAACTGAATCGGTTTACAGGAAAGGTTCCTGTGAACTGTTTTTCTTTACAGCCTACCGAAAATGGTTGCTTTTCCTCTCAGTTGCGAAGATAGTCAAAAATTAGACATAAGACCAATAAAATCACTAACTTCGCAACATAAGCCGAAGAGGAAACGGGCTCTCCTGAGGAGCAACCCGCCAGCAATAGGCTTATGTGTCACACTGGAATAGTGGGCTGATGGTGCGGTGCTTATTGCCGCACCATTATTTTAGGAGACACCTATGGCTAAGAAAACCTAACCCGATGCAAAGACTGAAGGTCTGTTATCCCAGGGATTACGCCACATCCTCTGTTGTTCTCCTGACTGTATGTGTGCCTGTTCCGGAGTCTGGTTTCCGATACTCATGTG
>JAFLTN010000109.1 GCA_022510445.1 Muribaculaceae bacterium
TGGTGTATAAATCAATCATTCTATCATAGATAGTATAAAACATTTCTTTGGTAGCATTGCTAACCAATTCCTTAAAATTACTATCTTCTTCCAGCCACTTTATAATTTTAGAAACCGAGAGACTTGAAATCTCTGAATCTGTATTGGCAATTATAGCAACTGGCGAAGACAACTTTTGGAGACAATATGGCCAGTTAGCCACAAAACCTCCTACAGTTTCAAGTCCAACGATTTTCTCTTCCCCCTTTTTTGTATAGGCGACATACTTGAATGAACCCGACTCAATGTATCCTAGATATTTACATACTTCTCCAGATGTGAGAAAGTATTCTCCCTTTTTAAATTGTATAAGTTCTCCTTCTTCCCGACATAAATCCCTCCAAAATTCAAGCGGAATGCCATCTATATATGTATTGAATTCCTTAATCATTTTATCAGCTGTGAAGTCTATACTGCAAAATTACGAATTATCCATGGATTTGTCCTTTTGAACCCTGATAAATCTCTATATCCCTAAAATTCCCGTATTTCTAGAATTAACCTTCTTCGGCAGGATGTTTCATTGTGCGAAATTACTACGGCAGGCGATGTCGTCAAGTGACGCATTTGCTTGACCAGTCACACTTGCCTCATACCGCCTTAAAGCCGCAGTTTTTTATTTGCTCAAGAAACATTATCCCTGCCGAAGAAGCCTAATGCTTCACAAAAGGGAAAAGAATCAAACTTTCTAAAAGCATTGATTATGGAATTTATGATTGAGAAAATCCCGACATCGGCATTGTGTTATTTCGTCAACGACGATGCCACCGGTCTGACTGATGAAGAGATTGAAATGGCTGACAAATGGTGGACTGAAAACAAGGTGCAATACGTAACTCCGGCTCCCGAAAAAGAGGGGGAATGTTATCCTTACTTTGACCATTTCCCGGCCTTCGGTCTTGCAACGGAGGTATTGGATTGTAGTGTAGCGTCTCTTAAATAATTGTTTAACCCTTTTATTCCTTATGTTATGAATACCGATATTGACGTATTGAAAATCTCTGAGAACGATAGAAATTTCGCCAAATCCTTCGAGGATTTTGTAAACGGACGATTGAGCAGTCCGAGAAATACAGGTTGGGTGATGTCATGTGCCCACAGGTATCTCCAGACTCAAATGTTCAAAGTGGTTTTGGCATTTATCCGTCAGCTCGCCATAAACCATCACAAAAGATATTATGACGACCGGAACGAATGGGCAACAAGACTTTCAGCCCATATCTATGACTATCTTCTATCTTCCGGAGAGTATTGTGATTTTGAATATGAAGAAGAACTTAAAGTGAATTGATATGTGTGAGGACATTTATTTCCCGGAATACGGCAGACAAGTGGAATTGATTGAACCGGTGAGAGGTTACTATTACGCCCATATTATTGGGCGTAATGGCCACCGGTTTATCGTGCAGTTCAGCAGTGGTATGACAACGGAAGTTTATCCCGATGAAATTAATTTTGAATGAATATGTGCAGATTATTGACAAAAGAACTTGAAGAGGCATTGAGCAATGTGCCCTTATACTCACAAGATGGTTTGGGTAAGGAAGCAATATGTCACGCAATCTTTGCTTTGGGTACTACAAGGTGGTTCATCTTAGAGGGAGAAAGAGAGGGTAATGACACAATTTTATATGGTATAGTTGTGGGATTGATGGAAGATGAATATGGGTATATCTCACTCAACGAACTTTCTGAGATTGAACTTGACCTTCAAGACGGGAAAGAAATTTTGAGGGTAAGACAACAAGAGAACTTCAAGCCTACCCCATTGAAGAATATTTGTGACAATAGGTTACAGATATTTCTCGCCAAATTGGAGAACTAATTTGTTTCCGGTCAGCCGTGGATCCAAATTATTCATGGCTGGCCTATATCTTTAATATTGATTTCAGAAACTATGTTGAAGAAGATTGAAAAGATAATCGAAAAAGTAAAAAGGAAAGCTGAAAAGGACGGGTGGTCAGTAACATATGAACATGAAGAAGATACTTTGACAACCAACTTTACATTCGCCAAATTTACCCCGGCCGGTCAGGATTTCTCTTTTTCAGTTGATATGATTGGAGCCAACCTTAGTCAGTTGATAACCAATATCGCTGTTTACTACAATGAGTTCGATGTGGATGAACAGGCGTATATTTGGCTTGACGAGTTCGGTCACGGCAAGAACGGAGCACCATATAGACTGAGGGATGTGCTTGAAGAAATGGAAGCAGCAGAGAATATGATTTGGGAGCTAAGATGTGCATTGCTCAAATAGAAAGATAATTGAATTTTTGTGGCATACTTTTAATTAGTAGGATAATATTATTAAATATATTATTCTACTAATATTTTAATTGTATATTTATTTGCACGCTATAATTCTAAATTAATTATATTATTTAGAATATTTAACTATTGAATTATTTATTTCATTAATAGTTTTAATTACTAATATCATAGTATTTTATTATTTTTGTATTCTAAATTAAATATGATGAAAAATAAAGTCTTTGCCTTCACCAACGCTAAGGGAGGTGTGGGAAAATCCTGTACTACTGTATCTCTCGGTGCCGGTCTGGCCCTTAACAATAAAAGGGTATTATTGATAGACCTTGACGCCCAGCAAAACCTTACATTCTCTCTGACTCAACAAGAATTTGACAAGGGTATCTATGACTCCTTGATAAGAAATGAACCTTTGAATATTGTCAATGTACGGGAAAATCTGGATATCATTCCGGCTACAATAGAGTTGGCAAGAGTGGAGATTGACCTTGCATCGAAGATGGCCAGGGAGGGTATTCTTAGAAAACTCCTGGAAACAGTCAAAGATAATTATGACGTAATACTCATTGACTGTCCTCCAAATTTGGGGATAGTCACCACTAATGCATTGGTGGCTTCTGATAAAATACTAATACCTCTGACAGCGGAAGCTCTCCCATTGAAAGGTTTGAAGATGATAGATGATATTGTGGATGAAGTCAAGAGTCTTGTTAACCCCAATCTTGAAATCGGCGGTATAGTCATCACACGCTTCAATCAAAGAAGAAACCTCAATCGAGATGTTCTGCAGATGATAAAAGAACGGTATGAGGACAAGGTTTTCCAGACAAAGATCCGGGAGAATATTCTTTTAGCTGAAGCGCCATTGTTCGGTCAGACAATCTATGAGTACGAACCGAAATCCAATGGTGCAAAGGATTATATGGCAATGACAAAAGAATTCATCGAAAGGTTTTATACACAAAATCTATTTTCATAAAATAATTATCAGTAATTTAGTAACATAATATTATAATATTCAAAATATGGCTAAAAGGAATCTTACTTCTGTGATGTCCGGCATAATGGGCAATGATGCAAAACCTGTTGAAGAAGTGATAGAAATGACAACAATGGAAGAAGTAAAGACAGAACCAAAGGCGGAGCCCAAGCCAAGAAAAGGGCCCGGTAGACCCCGAAAGGGAGAAGTCCGTGAACCTGATGATTCTATCCGTGCCACATTCGTTGGAGACCGTCAGATTATCCGTAGTTTGAAATACATCGCCATCATGGAAGACTGCATGCTCAAAGAAATAATCGATGATGCATTCAAAAGCTACATCGAAAAATGGGAGAAGAAGAATGGCCCGATCCCAGTCAAAGTAAAATAAAACCTATTTGAGTCTTTTTAATTGTTGCAACTTAATTTCAATTTCTTCAAGTGTGAATGGGAGGTGTCCCTTCTTTATGTTATAGATGAGATGATTATAGAATCCATGGTATTCATCTCTATATGTAGACCGGTGAGAACGTAATGGGCAGCTTCCACAACCAAAGGGCTCCTATTGTTGCCTCCAATACAATGCACAATCGTTGGTATCTGGTTCTTAATATTGTCCAAAAGCACTTTTACTGCTTTTAGTATATTTTCCCATCCCATATCTTCAACATTTTCTTTCAAAGGGAAATGATGATAAGCTATTGAATTGTCTTGATATAATTTTATGAGTTCGGCATTTTCCCTTTCGCTAACATTTATGACACATTTCGTTCCTTTAAAAATATAAGGATTATTCAGTTCTTGTATTGTTGGGAAAGAGCGGGTTTTAATTGGAGCGAATTGATAGACTTTCATTTTAATAAAGAATGTATCTTTTAATTTCAATTAATGTTAGCATTGATAATGTCTTCAATGAAACCGGTATCATTTCTATTTGATATTTTTTCAACGTCGGAAGACAGAGAAATGTTATGGGATACCATTTCCATTATTACACTTTTAATCAACGATTCTATATTTAAACCTTTGTTTTTCCCTATTTGAGCTTTAACGATTGATCTTAGGGTCTCTAAGGTTAATTCCTTGTAAAGAGCAGTGGGTTCAAGTTTATGTTGTCCCCCGTTTAATGATAATGATATGGGTACAATAACTAAGAAGTCTTCTTCCAAACTTCTTAATCGTGTCGGGATGAAAACCAGATAGTCCGGATAATAATAATTTCCTCCTGAAAGAAAAAAGAATCCTTCCGGTGCTTTAACGATATTCGGTTTACAATTTTCTCTTATTAGAATCTTTTCCATTTCTTTAATATATAACCTGTAAAATTGCAGGAGTTTATTATAAACTTTCCTGCTATCTTCACTTATACGATTAAATTCGGTGTAGGCACCATGAGCACAGAGTAACACTTCCTCCCTCTTTGTTAATCGCATCGACTATTTTCTATCCGGAAATTGAAAGGTAAGTCTTAAGTCATCTCCCAATATCACATGAGCGTCGAAGGATTTGCCTGCTTTGCTTTTGAATCCTTTTATCAATGCTGATTTCCCTTTCTTCAGGATATCTTCGAATTGCTTGTCTGAAAGAACCTTTCCTGCCATGTTTCGGAACATAATAAAATCACACTCGGGATTATTACATTTGGCAAGTTTGGGCATAAGCTTCAGTCTTCCTGTCTGACATTTGGGACAAACATGGGGTGATGCAACATCGACGGAAATCTTTAGGGACACTATCTCCCCGATAGTGTTCTTTGTGAAATCCTTAATTCCTTCCATAAATTCCTCATAATTGATAGAACCCTTCTCAATCTCGCCCAACTGTTTCTCCCAGTTGCCCGTGAGTTCCACATTGGCTATCTGCATATCCTTGACAGCTTCATAAACCGCCAATCCTTTCTCAGTGGGCACCAATTGCTTTTTCTTCCTTTCTATATAACCTCTGGTTAATAAGGTCTCGATAATGTTTGCTCTTGTGGCCGGAGTCCCGATCCCGGAATCTTTGATACTTTCCCTTAACTCGACATCCTCAATTTCTTTTCCTGCCGTTTCCATAGCAGCCAATAGACTGGCTTCTGTATGCAAAGGTTTTGGCCTGGTCTGTTTTTCTTCGCAAGTAATCTTTTTGACAGGTAATGTTTCCGCCTCATAGAATTCCGGTAGATTTGGTACCTCGGTATCTTCTTCATACGTCTCAGTCATATCCAGCATTGCACCTATTTTTCTCCACCCCATTATCTTGATAGATGAACCGGTCAAGGGAAATTTCAGATCACCAATAGACATAAGAACCTTAGTCTGTTCTTTTATACATTTTCCTGAAAAGGCTTCCAACATTCTTTTAGCTACCATTTCATAGATTTCTTTCTCATCTCCACTGAGATCTTTCGGTATTATCTCTGTCGGAAGCAAAGCATGATGATCCGTAACCTTGGAGTCGTTCACGGATTTCCTATTAAGTTCCACATCTGATAAAGACTCGGAAACATCCTTAAATTTATCATATTTTGAAAGCTGATAGATTCGTGAAGGAATCTCTGCGAAGACATCTTCGGAGATATAACGGCTTCCGGTTCTGGGATACGTCATGTATTTTTTTTCATAAAGTCCCTGGACTATCGAAAGTGTTTTTTCGGCGGAAAGACCTAATTTCTTGTTGGCCTCCTTCTGAAGTTCGGTAAGGTCATATAGCAAAGGAGGTTCCTGATTTATTTGTTTGGACTCTATTTTGTCAACCTTAATCTGACTATCCTTTGGAATTCCATTGAGAATATCAGTAATCTGCTGAATATTATCCCATTTTTCATCTGAAAGAACTTTGTAAGGTTGATTGAATTTCAGGAATTCAACCTTTATCTGCCAGTATTTTGATGGCTGGAAATTCTTGTTTTCAAGAAATCGGCTGCACACCATTGAAAGTGTGGGTGTCTGGACCCTTCCCAATGAGTAAGTGCCACCACCGGCTGTAAGAGTCATCGCTTGTGTAGCATTGATGCCTACAAGCCAGTCAGCTTCGCTTCTTGCTTTTGCAGAATCATATAGACTGTCGTAATTTTTTCCAGTCCGGAGATTATTCAAACCATCCTTGATGGCGTTATCCGTAAGACTACTGATCCAAAGTCTTTCAAAGGGTTTGTCACATTTCAGGTGATTGTAAATCAAACGGAAAATCAATTCGCCTTCTTTACCGGCATCGGTGGCTACAATGATTTTGTCACTCTGATTGAAGACTTCCTTGATAACTTTCAACTGTTTGTTGGCACTTGAATCTGTCTTCCAATCTTTGCCGGATTTTGTTTGTCTGACAATATGCTTGAAAGACTCCGGAATAATAGGGAGGTTATCTTTCCTGAATCTGTCAATCCCGTATGCATCCGGCATGGCCAACTGAATCAAATGACCGAAAGCCCAGGTAACCATATATCCGTTACCTTCGATATATCCTTCCTGTTTGTTTCTAGCTCCGACAATCCGTGCCAGATCTCTCGCCACACTTGGTTTCTCAGCTATAATCACAATCATAACATTTATTCGCTATTGAAAATATTTTCAAAGATAATTCATTGATAAGATTGAATTCATTATTTAATGTGATACTTTGTGAGAAAATGTGTTACTTTGTGATACCCTGAATCTAAAACAATCTCTCGTTTTGAAAATTTTAATATGCATTTAAAGGATATATATCCGAGGGTTGACACTGTTGACAGATTGAAAGTTTTTTTGAGCTTCAAAAATCAAACTTCCATTGGCCTTATCTTTAACTATTTATCTCTTTCTTTTAATTAAAGAAAAAGAATTAGATAGTATAAAACTGTCAACACTTGGCACGGAGATTTGATGATTTTGGTAAAGTTGTCAACAAGTGTCAACGTTTGTCAACGCATCTTTTTTATATTAAATTGTTGATTATAGGACAATTAATTGATGTCAATGCTGTCATTGACAAAGTATATGCGTCTTATATTTATAAAAAACATAAAGAAATAAAAAAGGGTTATAAAAAATTCCATAACCCGTAGAAATCTTTAATTTCTTTATTTACCAACTAAATTGAGAAGTCCAATCATTAGGGAAACCTAAATATTTTCCTTTAGTTTGATCTATATATGTATATTCTTTCATTAATTGCTCCGTCTCCTGTTTAAATTTATTAGAAGGTAAAATATGGTGCAATAAAAATCTTACAATACAAAAAGAATAATATAACTTTGATAAATCTTTTTCTGTCCATCTAACTCTTCTATCACCAAAATTGAAGGCTTCAGGTCTTTTTCTAAGAGGCTGATTCCATAAACGGGAATGATGGCTACAAATATTTCTCAGATAAACAAGTGTATTTATCCAAGAAATAAATCGGTCTGAATTATCACAACCGAAATACTNTGAAACTTCAAGGGCCCAGGGCCAGGAAGCCCCGGCCAATCAGTTTACATAATCTAAATATAATGGTGTTCCGCAAGAGAGTATGGGTCT
>JAFLTN010000011.1 GCA_022510445.1 Muribaculaceae bacterium
TGATGATAAGGGATATCAGGCCCTCAAAATAACAATCATTTTAATGGACATATATCAGATTCTCAATAAATTTTGGGGATATGATTCTTTTCGTCCCCTCCAGGAAGAAATAATCAATTCAATTCTTGCCGGGAAAGACACTCTCGGTCTCATGCCAACGGGCGGAGGTAAATCAATTACCTTTCAAGTTACGGGTCTTTACTTCGAGACAGGTCTTACAATAGTCATTACTCCTCTCATCTCCTTGATGAAAGATCAGATTGACAATCTGAAAAGGCATAGGATTAAAGGTGTAAGCCTCCATTCCGGAATGACGTCAAAAGAGACTAGGATAGCATGGGAAATGATAATAAACGGCAAAGCCAGATTTCTTTATATATCACCTGAAAAGCTCCAGAATGAAAGATTTCTTATTGAACTCCGGCATCTTAAGATTAATCTGATCACAGTAGATGAAGCACATTGCATTTCTCAATGGGGATATGACTTTAGGCCTTCATATCTAAACATTAAGAAATTAAGAAAATTAAAGCCCGATGTCCCGATTCTTGCATTAACAGCCACAGCTACTCCGGAGGTTGCAAACGATATAATGCAACAGCTGAAATTCAATTCCCCCAATATTCTAACTAAAAGTTTCACACGTGAAAACATCAGCTATATCGTAAGAAATTCAGATACAAAGATTCATGATGTGCTTCATATTTTATCTAGAACATCAGGTTCATCCATCGTTTATGTCAGAAGCCGGAAGAAAACGCGGGAAATATCCGAATATTTACAATCGGCAGACATCAGTGCCACATATTATCATGCAGGACTTGACCCGCAGGTAAAATCTGAAAGACAAAATGAATGGAAAAACGGTAATATCAGGGTAATGGTTGCTACAAATGCTTTCGGGATGGGCATTGATAAACCGGATGTAAGAGTGGTGATACATTACGACCTTCCTCCCTCTCTTGAAGAATATTATCAAGAGGCAGGGAGAGCAGGGAGAGACGCGCTTCCCTCCTACGCAGTCTTACTGACATCCCAATCAGACAAGGGTATCCTTCATAGACATATTACAGAAGCGTTTCCTGAAAGGAAATTTATAAAAAAAACTTACGAAAGAATCTGTAATAATCTTCACATCACAATCGGAGAAGGTTTTGAATCAGTCAATGAATTCGATATTTCAAGATTCTGCAATCTTTTTGATCTGGAAGAGAAATCATGTCTCGCATCCTTAAGATTACTTTCTCAAGCAGGCTATATGCAGTTCATTTCAGATGCTGAAAAGAAATCAAGAGTCAAAATTCTTTATGACAGAGAGGAATTGTATGATGTGAAATTTGAAGATCCATATTCAGAAAAAATATTGGCTTTGATAATGAGACTTTATACAGGTCTGTTCACCGATTATGTCTACATAAATGAGAATGAAATTGCATTACAGTTGAACCTACTTAACAGAAATGTTTATGAAACATTGATTAAATTAGATAAGAAGCAGATTCTTAATTATATACCACGTTCAGGATTGCCTCTTATATATCTTCCGACAGCACGCGAAGAAACAGATTCCCTGATAATACCTAAATCTATTTATGAGCAACGCAAAGAAGTGATTGAAAAAAGAACAGAAGCCATAATAGATTATTCTTTTAATAACAGTGGCTGCAGGGTAAAAAGGATGTTAAAATATTTTGGTGAAAAAAACGCCACCGATTGCGGGAAATGTGATGTATGCAGGGAAAACAAAAAATCTAAGTCTCCTTCAGGATCCTCTAATAAGATTAAGGAATCAATTTCTTATATTTTGAATTTTTTACATGAAAACGGAGGGAAGGCAAGCCTGCTTTCAATAGAAAAAGGTTGTAGTCTGAATAAGGAAAATATAACGGAAGCCTTATCTTACTTATGCAATGAAGGATATGTGAAAATAGAAGACAATCTTTATAAGTTCCCTTAATTTTTTTATTTTTGCCAAAGAAATGCGAAAGTCAGTTTTTCTATTCATATTACTCATCTTTCTTTCCACGGCCTTCGGATGTTCTTTGCGGGAATCTGAAAATTCCACTTCATCGGAAGCGGGTCCCGACACTCTGAAAGTGGCAACTTTATATGGTCCCCTATCATATTTTATATATAGAGGTGAACCAATGGGAATAGATTATGAAAACATCAGGCGTTTTGCAGAAGAAGAAAACTATATACTTGATTTAAAGTTAGCCAAGAACTTGTCTCAACTCATGGAAATGCTAAAAAACAAAGAGGTTGAGCTGGCGGCTTATCCTATTCCTTATATTTCAGAATATAATGAAGATATCATTCATTGCGGACCAAAAGAAATCAGCTGGCAAGTGTTGGTTCAAAAAGAGGGTAAAGATAAGATAACTGATGTCACAGAATTAATCGGGAAAGAGATCTATATAGAGGAAAATTCCAAATATCAATATCGTCTTGAAAATCTCGACAGGGAATTAGGGGGAGGTATTTTCATTCAAGCCATTGAAAATGACACCATAGATTCTGAAGATTTAATAGAAATGGTTAATAACAATGAAATCGGATTTACCGTTATTGACTCTGAAATAGCCAGATTAAATAAAAGTGATTATCCTAAACTTGATATGACCTTGAAATTGAGTCTGGATCAGGCTTCTTCCTGGGCAGTTGCTAAAAACAGCAAGGATCTTGCTTTAAAAATCGACAATTGGGAAAAGAAAAACCATGATTCTCCAGTCGTAAAAGAGATTTATAAACGATATTACGATTACGGGAAGACAGATCCTCAGACTGACATCTCATTCTTTAAAAAGAAAAATTTAAAAAAGGGAGAAGATGTGTCAGCCTACGATAATCTTTTTAAAAAATATTCCGACGAAGCCGGCTTTGACTGGGAAATACTTGCAGCGATAGCCTATTGTGAATCGGGATTTGATCAAAATGCCCAATCCCGATTTGGAGCCACAGGTCTGATGCAAGTGATGCCTTCGAGCGCCGCCTCCGTAGGCGTAAATCCGGAATCATTATATCAGCCGGAATCGAATGTGCGGGCTGCTGCAAAGATTTTATCCGGCCTTGACAAAGCGCTTCAAACGAAGATAACATCACCGGAAGAGAGGCTAAAATTTGTTTTGGCCTCTTACAATTCCGGTTTAGGTCATATTTATGATTCAATGATAATAGCTGAGAAACATGGTTTGGAACCGAATAAATGGACAGGCAATGTCAGCATTGGAGTCCTGATGAAATCACGTCCTGAATATTATAATGATCCCGACGTGAAACATGGGTATTTCCGAGGTCGGGAAACGGTGAATTTCGTTGAAAAAGTCATGTCTATTTATCAATATATCAAAGACCGGAAATAAACTACTAATTAATATATAAAATGAAAAAAAAGAAACTTGCTGTAGCTTTGTCACTTATATTAGTGACTTCCATAAGCTTTCAATCTTGCATCGGAAGCTTTTACCTCACAAATAAGGTCTTGAACTGGAATAAACAGGTAAGTAACAAATTTGTAAACGAACTTGTTTTCTTCGCATTCTGGATTTTACCGGTTTATGAAGTAACGGCAGCTGCAGATCTTCTGGTCATAAATTCAATCGAATTCTGGAGCGGCAACAAACCGCTTGAGGCTAACAATGAAGTAATAAAGACGGACCAAGGAGATTATTTATTGACTCGTCATGAATCAGGTTACAATATCACATCTCCCGACGGAGAATTACTCAAGTTTGATTTTGATAAGGAATCACAGACATGGAGTTTCACTAAAGATAATTCCAAGACAGATTTTTTAAGATTTATTGACGACACCCATGTTCAGATGATAGGGACCGACGGAAATTTTGTAGATGTAGAACTTTCTCCGGAGGGAATAGAATCTTACAGGAATGAAATCAACGGAGTTTTAATGGCATCTCTATAGACCCGGCATTTACAAAAATCGGGAAACCTCCTCTTAAGAAAAATAAAAATTTTACAGCTCCGTTAATCTAAATAATAAATAAATTGTTATAATATAAGAAAGAAAATTAACTGTTAAAGTATTAGTATTATGAAAGCAATTCACATTGTATGTGCAGTGGTTGGCGGTGCAATAGCCGGTGCTGCAGTCGGTTTGTTGGTGGCTCCTGAAAAAGGAAATGAGACACGCAAAAGAATAATGAGAGTTTTAAAAGAAAAAGGCATTTGCCTTAAAAAAGATAAACTCGAAGAACTCGTAGATGAGATTGAAGATCAAATTGAAAACGTGCTCTAACAAATAAAACCGCTATGAAATCTATAAATATCTTGTATGCTTTTTTAGGTGGCGCAATTGTTGGATGCTCAGCAGCATTATTGCTTGCCCCGGAAAAAGGATCTGATGTAAGAGCAAGAATCTGTGATATAGTAAGGAGGAAGGGGATCAAAATCAGCGATGCTGAAGTTGATGCACTGGTTGCTGAATTATCAAGAGCAGAAGAATAATTGACTTTTTAGGGTGTGACAGGAGTAAGTCCGGTCACACTCACTATCTTGTGCCTAACACATCTTGCACAAAAAATTTTAAAACAAAAGAGCGATCTATTTTTGATTCTAAAAGATCATACCGATATATTGGAATAAGAGATGAAGACAAAAATAACGGATGAATTGAAAGAGATGGTCACCCAGGGCATAAACTGGGCTAAATTGGAAATAGAATATTTGAAACTTACAGCCGTTGAAAAAGCCATCATTCTTATAAGTATGATGGTTATAGGCGCCGTCTTTATCTTATTATTGCTACCTGCTGTTCTTATGTTTTTATTTGCACTGGCTCAAGTTTTCATTGACATGATGCCGAAAGCTGTGGCCTATGTATGTGTAGGTGGCATAGTTCTGTTTCTCCTTAGCATACTTGTGCTGTTCAGAAAACAGCTTGTTATTAATCCTGTGGCTAAATTCATAAGCAAAGTGCTTCTTGATTCGCAGGCTAATAGAAATTCTAATAAAGAGGAAAAATGAAAGAGTTAAAGGCTAAGGAAAAAGCTGTTAAAGAAATAGTGTCTACAGGCACTAATTTTAGCGGTTACACCATTGAAGAAATTCGGTTTCAAAGAGCTTTGACCGCCATGGAAGCTGATTTTTGCAAAGCAAAATTTCTAAAGAACCTTAGTAACCTTCAGAAAGTAAATCCCCTCTCCCCCACTTCTCACGGAACTTTTACAGGCAAAGCAGGTTCTGTGGTGATGAAGTTGTTGAACGGACTTAATTATATCGATTATGCTCTTTTAGGGCTATCGCTCTTTAACGGGACAAGAAAAGTTCTATCCTTTTTTAAAAGGGGCAAAAGGAAATAAGGGTCTGAATTTTTTAACATTTTTAATGTAGTGTGGACTTTAAACCAAACATGAAATTTCATGTCGAATTTATGTAAGGTAATTGTCGCAGACATTGCCAGAATAATAAAACAATGCTATCGCGACAAAACGGAATTTTAGTCGAGGCTGGAATTCCGTTTTTTATATTTTGATGAAAAATGATCACACTTTTAGCCGAATCCAAAACCATGTCTCCCGTTCAGGAAGAAATTTCTTTGAACGAATTTGAAAGTCATAAACCGATTCTGGAAGAGACTGCCGATTCTGTCATGGCTTTTATTTCAGATTTAAGTATTCAGGAAATATCCGGTATTCTTGGAGTTAGCCCACGATTAGCACAAAAAATAAATGAACAAGCCTATGATTTCCCAAACAAAACGATGGGCTACAAGGCTATTAAAGGCTTTACGGGAGAAGCCTACCGGGCACTCGACATCTTGACTCTATCTAAAGATTCAATGGATTTTGCAGAGCCAAATTTAAGAATCATATCTTCGCTTTATGGACTATTAAGACCCGATGACATTATAAAACCCTACCGTCTTGACTTTAATAAGAACTGCGGACCGGGCCAAACCAATCTCACTAAAATATTAAAACCGAAAGTAACGGTGGCTTTTGTCAACTTCATAAAATCCAACTGTATAAATGAGGTATTAGACTTATTACCGGCTGAGGCAGCCAAGTGCCTTGATTGGAAAATTATCAAGGCTTTCGTGAAGGTTAATAAAATAAACTTTCAGGTCATCACTCCTTCCGGTGTTTTAAAAACTCCCGGCACAGCAAGATTAAAAGAATTAAGAGGACTAATGACCCGCGATATTCTTCAAAACCGGATTAGTTCTTTTTCAGAATTATTCGATTTTAGAAACAATGAATACGTGTATTCTCCAGGAGATTCTAAATCAGGCCTACCAGTTTTTATATCAGCTGAATGATGTAGATAACTTTTTGTTGTTTAATTAAACCAATTCTATTAAATTTGCGTTAGAGATATGAAAATAAGATAAGAGAATCTTATTATACCCATAACCACATCAAAGATTATTGGGAAACTCATCAATTTTAAATGAAAACCGAGAAAAGCAACCGTATCAATGGCGGGCCCCACGCTAAGGCGTTGCCGAAAGGCACAGGCGGATTACAAAGATACGGGTGGCTCTCAAATCCTGACTTTCGGAGTTTCATCATAATTCACTTTGATGTGGACCTTTAAACCGATGATTGTTTAAGACATTTCATCGGTTTCTTAATAAGTTTAACCCTAATAATTTAATCATATGGAAAGTGTAAAGAAAGCATTACTTGAACGAACGAGTATCCGTCGATACGAAAGAGAATTAATTCCGGAGGAAACAATGGATTTCATTTATGAAGCCATAAGAAATACTCCCACTAGCTATAACGGACAGCAATTTTCCGTCATAGACATAGATGACCAGGCCTTGAAAGAAGAACTCTATGAACTGACAGGTCAGAAACAATTGAAGACATGTAATCGTCTTCTGATATTCTGTTCAGATTACAACAAGATAGCCCTTTTAGCAGAGAAGAAAGGTATAGGAATGCCCCGTTTTACAGATACAATGGATGGCACGATAATCGGAATAATCGATGCTTCCCTTGCAATGATGAGTGCGGTTGTAGCCGCCGAGGCAGCAGGATTAGGGAGCAATTGCGTAGGATATCTAAGGACAGTAGACCCGGCAAAGATAGCCGAACTTCTCAAATTACCCAAAGGTGTTTTTGTGGTTTGCGGTCTTGCGCTCGGCATTCCCAGAGAACATCCTGACCTTAAACCGAAGCAGTCGAAAGATACTGTCTTTTTCCGTAATAGTTATTGCATGGATAAAGAAAGTCTCGCTGAGAAGCTTCTTAAATATGATGATATAGTAAAGACTTATAACGCTACCAGATCCGGAGGCACAACCGATAATGATTGGTGTGGACATATCATAGACTATTATCGTCACGCCATGGAATATCAGATTTTGGAGTATCTGAAGAATCAAGGATATGATATCAAAAAATGAAAAATATCAAGATGAAAAAAATAGCGGTTTCAAGCCGCTATTTTTTATTTCATCTTATGTCTTATAAACTTTATTTCACTTTGTCAACGATAGCTTTGAATGCTTCCGGATTATTCATTGCTAAGTCAGCAAGAACTTTACGGTTGATTTCGATGCCGGCTTTATGGATAAGACCCATCAGTTTTGAATATGACAAATCTTCCATGCGTGCAGCAGCATTGATTCTTTGAATCCAGAGAGCCCTAAAGTTACGTTTCTTTTGTTTGCGGTCTCTGTAAGCATATGTAAGACCCTTCTCCCATGTGTTTTTTGCTACCGTCCAGACATTACGACGACTTCCGTAATAACCACGGGTAAGTTTTAATATTTTCTTTCTTTTAGCTCTTGAGGCTACGTGATTAACTGATCTTGGCATTTTGTTTTACATTTTGGGCTACAGCGGCCATCAATCTATTTGCACTTGCATGGCTGTAGACCCGGTTAGTATTAATTTTAATTTTACGGAATTTACCGTTTTAAGGAAAACCGGGAAAAATTACACTTATCTCAAATTGAGAAGATTTTTAACCTGTTTAGTGTTAGCGCTGTCAACCAGCGTTGTATGGTCTAGATTTCTCTTACGCTTTTTTGACTTCTTTGTCAGGATGTGGCTGTGGTAAGCGTGTTTCCTTTTGATTTTCCCTGTGCCGGTGAGAGCAAAACGCTTTTTTGACGCGGCATTGGTCTTTACTTTTGGCATTTTTTAAAAATTTTAGTTGGTTTAAATTTTTCACCTCGACACTAAGTGCCTACGGTCTACTTTAATTTTTATTAAGACTCGGAAGATTCATTTTCCTCATCCTCATCTTCTATAATAACTTTCCGAGGTTCGTTTGCAACATTTTTTGGAGATTCCTTAGGCTTTCTATCCTGGGCTTTCTGAGAATCTTTCTTTTGGGAAGCTTTGACAGGAGAAATCATTATTGTCATTCTTTTCCCTTCAAGCACCGGCATCATTTCAACCTTACCATATTCTTCAAGATCATTGGCAAATCTCAGAAGCAGCACTTCTCCCTGCTCTTTAAAAAGAATTGATCTTCCTCTGAAAAAAACATATGCCTTTACTTTGAAACCATCTTTTAGAAAACCGACAGCATGTTTGAGTTTAAAATTATAGTCATGGTCATCAGTTTGAGGACCGAATCTAATCTCTTTGACTACAACTTTCGCTGCTTTCTGTTTCTGTTCTTTTTGACGTTTTCTTTGCTGATAGAGGAACTTCTGGTAGTCTAAAATGCGGCATACCGGCGGCTCTGCATTTGGAGAAATCTCAATAAGGTCTAACTCTAATTCTCTGGCAATCCGAAGGGCTTTATCAATAGTATATATACCTTGTTCCACATTGTCGCCGACAAGTCTGACTTCTCTTGCCCGAATCCATTCATTTATTTGATAAGGATCTTTCCCATTGCGGTCGTTTCCCGGTCTTTGACGTTGTGACGGATCCTGTGCTCCTCCGGGCTTTGGCCCTCCGGGGCGTTTCGGTCCTGAAAATTGTGGTTTTTTTTCCATTAAGTCCTTTATTCGGTTGTTTCTTTTATAGTTAACCTATCATTGATTTTATCTCTTCATTCAAAAGTTCTGCAAAGTTAATGATTTTCATCGTACCTTTATCACCTTCGCCTTGTTTTCTTACAGAAACTTCATCATTTTCCGCTTCTTTTTCGCCGACAACAAGTAAAAATGGAACTTTTTTCAGTTCATTGTCCCTGATTTTTTTCCCGATTTTTTCATTTCTGTCGTCAACGAAGGCTCTGACGCCATACTCGTCAAGCTCTTTTACAACCTTATTAGCGTAATCATTGAATTTTTCACTGATTGGCAAAACAACAGCCTGTTCCGGGATAAGCCATAAGGGGAGCTTGCCTGCTGTATGTTCCAGCAAAACAGCCACAAACCTTTCCATTGAACCGAATGGAGCCCTATGAATCATGACAGGACGGTGTTTCTGATTGTCACTGCCTGTAAATTCAAGGCCAAAACGTTCCGGAAGATTATAATCCACCTGAATTGTTCCCAACTGCCATCTTCTTCCAATGGCATCCTTTACCATGAAGTCTAACTTAGGACCATAGAACGCTGCTTCGCCTTCAACCTGTTTGGCTTTGAGTCCTTTTTCTTCGCATGCTTCAATGATCGCATTCTGGGCTTTCTCCCAATTTTCATCGCTTCCTATATATTTTTCTTTGTTATTGGGGTCGCGAAGAGAAATCTGGGCTTCGAAATCTTTAAAATCCAGAGCCTTGAAGATATAAAGGATTATATCCATAACCTTAAGGAACTCGCCCTTGATCTGATCGGGAGTGCAGAAAATATGGGCATCATCCTGAGTGAAGCCTCTCACTCTTGTCAATCCATGGAGTTCTCCACTTTGCTCGTATCGGTAAACAGTTCCGAATTCTGCAAGACGCAATGGTAGTTCACGATAACTTCTCGGACTTGACTTATAGATTTCACAGTGGTGAGGACAGTTCATTGGTTTTAACATATATTCCTCTCCCTCTTCAGGGGTTTTTATGGGCTGGAATGAATCTTTTCCATACTTAGCCCAGTGGCCCGATGTTACATATAAAGCCTTATTACCGATATGGGGTGTTATGACCTGAAGATATCCCGATTGTTTTTGGATCTTCCTTAAGAATTGTTCCAATCTGTCACGCAAGGCAGCCCCCTTAGGAAGCCATAAAGGCAATCCCTGCCCAACTGTCTGTGAGAAAGTGAATAATTCCATTTCCCTTCCAAGTTTGCGATGATCACGTTTCTTTGCCTCTTCAAGCAATGCAAGGTAATCGTCGAGCATCTTCTTTTTAGGGAAAGTAATGCCGTAAACTCTAACAAGCTGGTCTCTTTTTTCATCGCCTCTCCAATAAGCGCCGGCCAATGACATTACTTTAACAGCTTTAATCGGAGACATATTGGGAAGATGGGGCCCTCTGCAAAGGTCAGTGAAGCCGCCCTGGGAATAAGTTGTTATAGTTCCGTCAGCCAGTTCACTTATCAATTCACATTTATAAACTTCACCTCTGTCGCCAAACATCTTGAGGGCATCTTCTTTCGAAATGTCAGACCTGATAATATCCGGTTTCCTGGCTACAATTTCCATCATTTTTTTCTCGATTTTTTCAAAATCGTCTGAAGTAATCTTGTGTTCGCCAGGATCAATATCATAATAGAAGCCGTTTTCAATGGCCGGTCCTATACCGAATTTGATGCCCGGATAAAGTTCCTGAAGGGCTTCTGCAAGCAGGTGGGCAGATGAATGCCAGAAAGCGTGTTTGCCTTCCTCATCTTCCCATTTGAAAAGCCGGATGGATGCGTTTTCTGTTATAGGTCGCGAGATATCCCATTTTTCACCGTTCACATGCGCTGCCAGAATGTCAGCTGCAAGACGCGGACTTATGCTTTGTGCTATTTGATACGGAGTTATCCCGGATTCAAATTCTTTGACACTACCGTCAGGGAATGTTATTTTGATCATCTTTAATAGATTGAAATTTCTTTTTATTATTACAGATGGTTTTTATCAAGATGCAAAATTAATAAAAAAATATTTAATATTGCGGAATTTCAGTGTTTTGAGACAACTTGCAATTTCAAAGGTCATCTATTTTTTTTAATTTTGCCAAATGATGAATTATTTTTTTCATTCAGGCAGATTAAAGTTATTTTGCAAATTATGCGCCATATTATTGTTCATCAGCCTTCCGGGCGCATGCTTTTCTCAAATAAATGCTGAGCAGGTACTGACCATCGGACGTAATGTCTTGTCGATGGATGACTATATGCTGGCAATTCAATATTTCAATCAGGCAATAAAGGCAAAACCATATCTGTCTGATCCTTATTTTTTCCGTGCTCTCGCAAAACTAAATCTCGAGGATTACCAGGGAGCAGAAGCCGATTGCACAATTGCCATTCAGAACAATAAATTCAAGACTGAAGCCTATAAACTCAGGGGATTTGCCCGGCAGATTCTTGGGAAAGATTCCCTCGCCGTTGAGGATTATAACATCGGACTCGAGTATAATCCAATTGATAAATATTTTCTTTTCTATAAAGCTGTAGCGTTGACTCAGCTGAAAAAATATGAACCTGCAGATTCAACATTCGATATTCTACTGAGACAATATCCTAAGTTTGACGACGGTTTCACAGCCAGAGCCAGATTAAATCTTGAACAAGGGGATACAACAAAGGCTTTGGACAATATAGAGATGGCTTTGTCAATTTCAAAAAGCCAGATCAATCCCTTTCTCATGAAGGCTGAGATTGCATGGCAACGCAAAGACTGGGAGCAGGCGGCTTCTGCTGTCGATGCTGCTATAAGATTAAGACCGGAGTTACCTGATTTATATGTAAACCGTGCTTTTATCAGATATAATTCCGATGATTTTTTCGGTGCGATAAGCGATTATAATTACGCCATTGAACTTGACCCCACCAACACTGCCGCTATTTTTAACAGGGCACTTCTACGATATGAAGTTAAAGACCTGGAAAAAGCGGAAGAAGATATGACTTCAGTTATAAAACTCTCACCCGATAATGTCCACGCTTATTTCAATAGAGGACTCATCCGCCTCGAATTGGAAAAATATAAAGAGGCTTATGAAGATTTTAAATTAATTGAAAGGGGACATCCAAGATTTTATCCGGTGTATTATGCCATGGCTGAGGCAAAAAGGAATCTTGGCGAGCTCAGAGAAGCTGCAACGTTAGCCCACAGAGGAGAAGAACTGGTGGCAAATTATGTGAAAAATCCGGAAAAGAATCCTCTTGAACGTCCGGCAATAGCCGCTGCCCAAAGTAATGATATTTCCAATTATTCCGATGAAGAATCGGAAGAGGAAGTCATGAACCGCTTTAATCATCTTGTCACTATCTCCAAGGCCGCGGATGTTACCTTGTCTTACAACGAAAAGATAAAAGGGAGGGTTCAGGATAGAGATGTCTCAGTTGAAATGGAACCTTCCTACGCCATAACACTGGCAGAGCCTCCTGAAACCCTTAAATCTTTGTCAAATTATTTCAGGGAGCTGGATGACCTTAATCAAATGGGACTTGTGAGACAGAAAATCTACCTGAATCCGGGATTAAATTCATCTGACTATAACTATATGATGAATGATCTCTTCGATATGTCATCCCGTCTTGAAAAGGAAATAGAGACTTCCGGAGCTCGACCCATAGACCGACTTTTGTTAGGTGTGATCGAAACGATGCTCAGGAATTATAACGCAGCCTTAGGTAATCTTGACGAAGCCATAAGATTAAATCCTCATTTCGTGGTTGCATATATGGCAAGGGGTTACGCCCGCTATGCCAATGCCCTTGCTGAAATAAGATTAAGTTCGGAAGGAAATAAAAATGACGATTCTTTTCTTGAGAGGACAGCCTATACCGTTTTGCTTCAGGAGGCTTTATCCGATTTTGACAAGGTTCTCTCATTAGATCCAAGAGTGGTATTTGCATGGTTCAATAAAGGCAATATCTATTATGAGGCACAAGACTTCACCTCTGCCATGCAATGTTATTCAGAGGCAATCAAAATTGACCCGAATTTCGGAGAAGCCTATTTCAACAGAGGTTTGTCTTATCTGAAGGCAGGGAATAAAGGGCAGGCATTTTCAGATCTTTCAAAGGCCGGAGAATTGGGAGTTATCCCAAGCTATAATATTCTGAAAAGGATGAAATAAAGCCTTATGCAGGGATGTAACGGTGGCTCTAAAAAGTTGCTCGAAGAGCATCTCTATAATAACTAACATAAGAGGGAGTGTCAGAATGACACCCCCTCTTATGTTATAGGCAGCTTTAAATCGTAAGATTATTTCTTAGCGATTTTTTTATATCCATATTGAGCATCTTTGCCAAGTTCTTCTTCAATGCGGAGAAGTTGGTTGTATTTTGCCATACGGTCTGAACGGCTTGCAGAACCGGTCTTGATCTGTCCGGCGTTGGTAGCAACAGCTATGTCAGCGATTGTAGAGTCTTCAGTCTCACCTGAACGGTGTGAAATAACAGCAGTGTAATTGTTGCGCTGAGCCATTTCAACTGCACGGAGAGTTTCTGTGAGTGAACCGATCTGGTTAACCTTAACGAGGATCGAGTTACCACAACCTTCGGCTATACCTCTTTCAAGATACTTGACATTGGTCACGAATAAATCATCACCAACAAGCTGGCAACGATTACCTATCAAATCGGTAAGAACTTTCCAACCTTCCCAGTCGTTTTCAGCCATACCGTCTTCGATAGAATCGATAGGATATTTATCTATAAGGCCTTTGAGATATTCAGCCTGTTCTTTGCTTGAATATTTAGGAGCATCTGCACCCTGTTTCCAGGTATAGTCATAAACTCCGTCTTTATAGAATTCTGATGAAGCTACATCGAGACCGATTGTGACATCTTTTCCAGGTTCATAACCTGCAGCCTTGATGGCATCCATAATCACGTTAAGAGCATCTTCGGTGCCGTCGAGTTTCGGTGCGAAACCACCCTCATCACCCACAGCTGTAGAGAGGCCACGTTTTTTCAGAACTGATTTGAGGGCATGGAAAACTTCTGTACCCATTCTGATGGCTTCCTTAAAAGTGGGTGCTCCAATAGGACGAATCATGAATTCCTGGAAACAGATAGGAGCATCGGAGTGAGCACCACCGTTGATGATATTCATCATCGGAACCGGAAGAACGTAACTGTTTACACCACCGATATATTTATAAAGAGGCTGGCCCAGATAATCGGCTGCTGCTTTTGCAACGGCAAGTGAGACACCAAGGATTGCATTTGCTCCGAGGTTGGACTTTGTTGGCGTGCCGTCAAGAGCAATCATAGCTTCATCAACTGCAATCTGATCTAATGCGTTCATTCCTTTAAGGGCCTTCGCAATAGGACCGTTGACATTAGCTACGGCTTTCTGCACACCCTTTCCAAGATAACGGTTCTTGTCTCCGTCACGAAGTTCCAAAGCTTCGTTTTCTCCTGTTGAAGCACCTGATGGCACAGCGGCGCGTCCGAATGCTCCACTTTCAAGATATACATCAACTTCTACTGTCGGATTTCCACGTGAATCAAGAACTTCACGGCCGATAATCTGTTCAATTTTCATTGTTCTATGAATTATTGGTTTTGGGTTTAAGTGTTTCTATATTTTTCGGCTTTCTTTATTTTTGAATTTCTTTTTAGCCTTAACTTTGCAAAATTACAGATTTTTCCTCAACTTTATATTCACTTTGTATTATTTATTTCTACTTACGTATGCTTAATGCTTTTATTTCTAAAGATATCTCGAAGAGATTTTATATTGTCAACCCCATCATAAGTGAAGAAAAGAGTAACCTGCCGGGGTGGCACCCACATGAAGAATCCACATCGAAGATGCTGTCTGTGAATCATTTATAAAACATGCGAAACTTAAGATTTTTATTTTGATGACGGCTTCTCTAATATATGACAATACAATTTCCCGACTACCCTTTCCGCCAAATGAAGAACAGATTCTTCTGATTAAAGCACTCTCTTTATTCGTAACAGAAAGGATTGCCAATGATGTCTTTGTCTTAAACGGTTATGCAGGAACAGGAAAAACTTCTGTGATCGGAGCCTTTGTTAAAACAATTTCCGAGCTTAAAAAGAAGACCGTTGTCCTCGCTCCTACCGGCAGAGCTGCCAAAGTAGCCGCTAAATTTTCAGAAGGAAAGGCATCTACGATTCATAAGCGTCTTTTCAGAGGGAACTCTCTCGATCCTAATAATTTTTCTTTTTTCCTTGCTGAAAACAATAGCCGGGATACCATTTTCATTGTGGATGAAGCTTCACTGATAACTGACGGAGAAGTTTTTTCATCTTCCTTATTAATGCAGCTTATCAAATATGTTTATAGCGGACAAGGATGCAACATGATTCTTATCGGTGATCTTGCCCAGCTCCCTCCCGTAGGCCAGCCATTCTCCCATGCCATGAATTCGGAAAGATTAATGCACCTTGGACTCAATCCCATTTCCTACACCCTTTCCACACCTGCACGTCAGGCTGAAGACAGCGGTATTCTTTTCAATGCAACGTTTGTACGTCAGGCTCTTTTCTCTTCACTCCCTCTAAACAAGTTTTCAATATTCTCTTCCGGTTTCCCCGATGTAAAAATAGTGGAACCGACAGAAATGCTTGACGAAATCTCATCTTCCTGGGGAAGAGTAGGAAAAGATGAGACAATAATTATAACAAGATCGAATTTCAGAGCCAACAATATAAATGGAACTGTAAGAAAATATCTTCTTGATACCGACTCACCTCTGGTCAAAGGAGAAAAATTAATAATTTCAAAGAATGATTATTATTGGAGCGAGAAAAACAAATTGAAAAATTTTATAGCAAATGGAGAAACGGTAGAAATCCTTAAGGTCGGTTCCAAAATAAAAGCCTATGGCCGCTGGTTTGCAGATACTGAAATCCTTATTCCTGACAGCGGGGAGATTCTTAATGTGAAAATAATGTTAAGAAGCCTGGTTTCGGAAAATTCATCTATCCCAAGAGAAGAAATGGAAAGATTTTATAACCGCGTGCTGTCACATTATCCGGGAGAATTATCCCAACAGATAAAGAAAGCTCTGGAAGATCCTTATTATAATGCCTTGCAAGTAAAATACGGTTATTGCATCACTTGTCATAAAGCTCAAGGAGGACAATGGAAAAATGTATTCATAGATATGGGGGGAATAGCAAAAGATGTCACGGAAAATGATTTCTACCGTTGGCTTTATACTGCAGTCACCCGAGCCACAGAGTGTATTTATTTTGTCAATCCGTCTTTCACAATTGAATAATTCCGTAAATTTGTAGACTGATAAAAATTTCACCATGGTAGGAATTAATAATCTCACAGTAGACTTTTCAGCCAATCCTTTATTTAACGATATATCTTTTACAATTAATCAGAACGACAGAATAGCTCTTGTCGGTAAAAACGGGGCCGGGAAATCTACTCTTTTAAAAATTCTGGCACGTCTGCAGATGCCTACTTCCGGCTCAATTTCCATCCCTACCGGTTTAACAATCGGTTATCTGCCTCAGGAAATGAAGGTGACCGATGAAGTAACTTTAATGGAAGAGGTAAAGAAAGCCTTTATTAACAAAACAATTCTCGAAAAGAAAATTGAAGAAATTAATACGGAAATAAGCCAACGGACAGACTACGAATCAGAAGCTTATCTTGAACTTATATCAAAATCTGATGAATTAAGCCACCGGCTTAACGTTCAGTTCCCGGAAAATCCGGAAGCTGAAACAGAAAGGACTCTAATCGGGCTAGGTTTTAAAAAAACGGATTTTAACCGGCCTACTTCTGAATTTTCCGGAGGATGGAGGATGAGAATAGAACTGGCTAAAATATTATTACAAAAACCTGATCTTTTATTATTGGATGAGCCGACAAACCATCTCGACATTAACTCTATTCAATGGCTGGAAAATTTCCTTGTTTCAAAAGCGGGAGCAGTGCTTCTTGTGAGTCATGACAGGGCGTTCCTGGATAATGTGACAAAAAGAACAATAGAAATTTCCTGTGGAAAAATCTATGACTATAAAGTCAGCTATTCTCCATTTATGGAATTAAGGAAAGAAAGGATCGACCAACAATTAAAGGCGCTCCGGAACCAACAGAAATTAATAAATGACACTAAGGATTTTATAGAAAGATTCCGCTACAAGGCCACCAAAGCAGTCCAGGTGCAGAGCAGGATAAAACAATTGGAAAAAATAGTCCCTATTGAAATTGATGAAGAAGACACATCTTCCGTCAAATTCAGATTTCCACCTGCTGAAAGATCCGGAGATTTCCCTCTTATAATTGAAAATGTAGCAAAACAATATGGGAATCATAAGGTTTTTTCCAATGTAGACTTGAGCCTGCGAAGAGGTGAAAAGATAGCTTTCGTTGGAAGTAATGGCGAAGGGAAATCCACAATGGTGAAATGCATTATGAATCAGATACCTTATGAAGGTAATCTGAAGATCGGGCATAATGTAAAGATGGGATATTTTGCTCAGAATCAGGCTCAGTTGCTTGACACTTCAAAAACAGTTTTTGAGACCTTGGATGATGTTGCCACAGGTGATATCAGAACCGGACTGAAAGATTTGTTAGCCACATTTTTGTTTCGTGGAGAAGATATAGACAAGAAAGTTTCAGTTTTATCCGGAGGAGAAAAAACAAGGTTGGCCATGGCGAAACTGCTATTGGAACCGGTTAATTTTCTCATTTTGGATGAGCCTACCAATCATCTGGACATACGGACTAAAGAGGTGTTAAAAAAAGCATTGATTGATTTCAATGGAACAGCCATTTTAGTAAGTCATGACCGAGATTTCCTGGATGGTCTGGTTGATAAAGTCTATGAATTTTCAGACGGCAGGGTACGTGAAAATTTAGGTGGGATTTACAGTTTCTTACAGAAGAAAACAACCGTAATGACCAACCGGGGAAACAATGCTCTTTCGTCAGCCCCGGAACCTCAGCAGATTTCAACAACCGAGCTTTCTTATGCAGAGAAAAAAGAACGGGATAAAAAATTCCGGAAAATGGAGAAAGAACTTTCAGCAGCCGAAGAAAGAGTCTCTGAAATTGAAAATAAAATTTTAAAAATAGAGGATGAACTGTCAAAAGGCAATGCATCTCCGGAGATATTGGAACAGTATGCTTCCTTAAAAAATCAATTGGATATAGCAATGGAGAATTGGGATGAGGTTCAATCGCAATTTGATCTTTTGAAGGCGGAACTTAATAAATAAAAATCATGAAACACGGAATTGATAAGAATAATCTTGACATAAAAATTGATCCACGAAAAAATTTCTATGAGTATGCTTGCGGAGGCTGGATAAAAAAGAATCCGATGCCTGACGATTTTTCCTCCTATGGGGCCTTTGATGTTTTAAGGGAAAAATCAAGGAAACAGATTAAAGAATTAATTACAAATTTATCATCTGATCCCCTATCAAAAGTAAAAGGAAACATAACCCAAAAGATCAATGATCTGTATAACTTGGGCATGGATGAGAAGAGACTTAATGAAGAAGGTGCCTCTCCTCTTTATGCAACCTTATCTAAGGTAAAAGAAAAAATTAAGGACAACGATCTCACATCCTTGATAGCATGGCTCCATCTTGGTCTGGATGCTTCTTTTTTCAGTTCCGGAGTGGGACCTGATCCGGCGGATTCAAATCTGAATATGCTTCATATAGGTGAAACAGGTTTGGGATTAGGCGACAGAGACTATTATCTTGAAGATAATGAAACTAATAGAAAGATTCTAAAGGCATATGAGACATATGTGAAAAGAATTACTGAGTTAACCGGTTTCAATAAAGAAGAATCTCAAAGAATCTGGAATAACGTCATATCTCTGGAGAGAAAATTGGCGGAACATAAGAAAACAAGAGAGCAGAGAAGAAATCCCTTGTTGAGCCACAATGTTTATGATATCGAAAGATTGAAGGAAGAATTTAATTTTCTGGATTGGGAAAGATATTTCAAGGAACTCGGCATTGTAAATCCCGACAGAGTCAATATCACATCGGTAGACTATCTTAAATACATAACGGAATTATTGCCGACCCTTACAAAAGAAGAGATTGAGGACTATCTGATATTCAGCTTAATCTCAAATTCTACCGGCTTATTAAGCGATGATTTTTCCGACGCTGATTTCGAGCTTTATGGTAAAGTAATGAGTGGTCAGAAAGAGAAAAAACCGAGATGGAAGAAAGCACTGGCTATTCCTGATTCAATGTTTGGTGAAGCGGTGGGTGAGCTATATGTAAAAAAGTATTTCCCTGCTGAAAACAAAGACTATATGTTGATCCTTGTTGAAAATCTTAAAAAGTCATTGGACAAACATATTTCAAATCTGACATGGATGAGCGATGAGACTAAATCAAAGGCAAGGGAAAAATTAAAACATATGACTGTGAAGATAGGATATCCCGATAAATGGAAAGATTATAGTGGAATCGAGATCAATCCTGAGAAATCCTATCATGAAAATGTCCAAAAGGCATCTATATGGTACACTAAAGATAATTATAACAAGCTCAATAAACCTGTAGATAAAAAAGAATGGCATATGACCCCTCAGACGGTAAATGCCTATTACAGTCCTGTAAATAATGAAATCTGTTTTCCTGCAGCTATCCTTCAGCCTCCTTTTTTTGATATCGAAGCTGATGATGCAATAAATTACGGTGCCATTGGTGTAGTAATAGGCCATGAAATGACACATGGTTTTGATGATCAGGGGAGACAGTTTGACAAAGAAGGGAATTTGGAAAACTGGTGGAAGCCTGAGGATGAAGAAAATTTTAAAAAGAAGACAGACGTCTTGGTCGAACAGTTTAATGCAGTCGAGGTGGTGCCAGGCGTACACGCCAACGGACTCTTTACCTTAGGAGAGAATATTGCAGACCAGGGGGGACTTAATATTGCCCTGACTGCATATCTTGATCTTAAGGAAGAGAAAACAGATATTGATGGTTTTTCACCTCTTCAGCGGTTCTTTATCGGGTTTGCCAATGTTTGGGCCGGATCTATCCGTCATGAGGAAATTCTTTTGAGAACTAAAACCGACCCACATTCTCTGGCTAAAAATAGAGTTAACGTAACTTTGAAAAATATCGATAGCTTTTTCGAGGCATTTAATATTGAAAAAGGTGATGAAATGTTCCGCCCGAAAGAAGATCGTATTGTGATATGGTGATATGTACGGATTAATAGGTAAAAAACTCGGACATTCATTTTCCGCCAATTTCTTTAATAAGAAATTTAAAGATGAAGGAATCTGCGAGGAATACAAACTTTTTCCGATAGACAGTATTTCCTGTCTTCCCGATTTATTAAAGAATAATGACGGTCTGAAAGGCCTGAATGTCACAATCCCCTATAAAGAGGAAGTCATCCCTTTTTTAAATGAGATGTCGCCTGAAGCTCGGGAAATAGGAGCGGTGAACACCATTTTGATTTCCAGGACGGGACAATATATATTTTTAAAAGGTTTTAATACCGATGCCCTTGGATTTAAAAACTCAATTCTGCCGTTGATAAGACCTGAGATGAAGCATTCACTGGTATTAGGCACCGGAGGTGCTTCAAAAGCTGTAGATTATGTTCTCGGGTCTTTAGGAATTAATGTCACGAAAGTTTCAAGAACCGGACACGCGGATAATATCATAACCTATAACGATATTACCGAAGAGACAATTGCAAATAATTTGTTGATAATCAACACCACTCCCTTAGGAATGTATCCGGAGACTGAAACCTGCCCTCCCCTTCCTTATAATTATCTAACCAAAAGACACTTATGTTACGACCTTGTTTATAATCCGGAAATGACTTTATTCCTTCAGAAAAGCAAAGAAATGGGAGCGGAAGTTAAAAACGGATTAGAAATGCTGAAGTTGCAGGCTTTGGGCTCCTGGGAAATATGGAACGCATCAACCTGAAATTCTTTTGGCCGCTGACAGCATTAATTTTAGGCACCCTATTAGCGGATCTTATCAGTCAATCATTTTCTTGGGGAACATTGTCTCTTGGAATATCGCTGATAGGGGTTGCACTGATTGTGTGGCTTGTGTTACATTTAAAATCGAAAGATCCGGTTAAAGCATATGGCATTTCCAAATATCATGTGTTATGGATAATTTTACTTTTTTCAGGAATCGGCTTATTAAATTTTTATTTTCACTCACCTCATCCAGATTTTGCGGGAATAAAGGGAATAAACGGTAACACATATAATATAAAAGGGGAAATCTTAAAAAAGAGGGCTTTGGCAGAAGGAGACAAATTTGTTTTAAAAGTCATTCAGATCTCTGATCAGCGCGGGGCTTCCTTGCCTCCCCAAGGTCTTTATCTTCTGATTAAATCTGACGGTTACAACGGGAACAAGGGAGACATTATAGGCTTTTCTTCCAAGCTTAATTCTATCCTGCCCTCTTCTATAAAAAATCCTGGTTATAGAGCAAGCCTGAAACATCAGGGGATTTCATTAGAGACCCGGGTCAGAAACGAGGATATAAAATATATTGGCCGGAATCAATCTCTTGAGAATTATTTTAACAGTCTCAGGGAAGACCTGGAAATATTGATTGAAAAATCTTCCCTTAATAGAGATACAGGAGATTTTATGATATCACTTCTTCTCGGTGACAAATATTTTCTTGCTTCGGAAAACAGAGAAACGTTTAATGAAGCGGGAATGGCTCATATTCTTGCTTTGAGCGGAATGCATGTGGCCATTTTAATCTCTCTCTTTTCATTCCTGCTTTTACCCCTCTCCTTTTTAAAGAAAAGAAAAATAAAATTTCTCCTCTTAATAATCTTTATATGGATCTATGTTTTTCTGACAGGAAATTCACCTTCCACAATCCGTGCAGCCGTAATGGCCACCTTACTATTACTTTCCATATGTCTGGAAAGAAAGAACTCGGCTCTTAATTCTCTTTTTGCCGCAATAATTATCATTCTCATTTTTAATCCATATGCTTTATGGGATATAGGCCTTCAGTTAAGCGCCCTATGCGTGGCCTCGATTTTGTGCTTTTCGGAGCCATTGAATTTGATTGAACGCCATACCCATCCTCATTTACACAAGATTGTCAGTCTTGTTTTGACAACGTTGATATGTACTTTTGCAACATGGGCCCTGATAGCCTATCATTTTAAAAATATCCCTTTGCTCTTTCTTCCTGGAAATTTGATTCTTGTACCTTTTTTACCCGTATTCATGGCCGTTAGCCTTCTTTTTATATTTCTTTTAATTTTGGGTATTGACACACATCTATTGTCAGGTTTTTTAGATATTTTCTATGAAAAATTCATTTCTACCGCATCGTTCCTGTCTGGTGACGGGAAATCAAACATAAACCCTGAAATAACAGAATTGACGGTGCTCTTTTGGATCTTTGGATTAACCTTGATTGCTGCTTCCATCTATCTCAATAACAAAAATAAAAAAATAAAATTCCGAATAGCCGGCACTACCCTTTTTATTATTTCTATTCTTACTGCCGTCTTGATTCCCAAAGCCGAAAAACAGGAAACTATAGTTTTCCCATTCAGTTTCAGTTCAATGGAAGTTAAGATTTACACTGAAGATAAAACAATACCTCTAAAGTTTAAACGAGGTTCGGTCTCCAAATCAGTTTATGGAAATCATTTTTTACTTGCTGTGGACTGCAAATTGAAAAATAATTTTTTTCAAAACTGGGAAAATAACGAAAACCTCTCGGGTAAAAATTTTCTTATTTTGGGATCCAATGCTGACTTTGATCAGATAGCATCGATGAAAAACCTGCATAAATTCCATAAAATCATATTGCATAGCTCGGTAGGAAAAAATAAAATGCGGGAGTTTCTTGAAAAAATTCCTGCAGAATGTCATAATAATATTTATTTTTCCAGAGAAAACGGTTCATTTGAAACCGACCTTTAAATCAGATGCTCCGAGCAATATTGTTAGAGCTGTCTGCACACCTCTCATCAAGCTTCGCTTATTTAGTAGTTGACCACAGCATAATCTTCGAGTAGATTGAAAATTATTCTTTGTCTTCTGATAATTTCTTTTTTGAATTCCCGGAAATCTTGTTACGCGGAGTTTTGGAAGAATCATCTGGGTCAACAAGATTATGAAATATATTATTACGTGATAAAATTCTGTCTTCCTCTTTCAGTTCCTTTTTAAGTCTCGAAGTTTCTTCCTCATCATCGAAATGCTCAAACCTGGCAAGCTGTCTTATGGCAAGAAGCACCATAAACATAGCTGCCAGGACAGCCAACAGAATAATTATTTGTGAAAAAACTCCCATGGTAATATATAATAAAGTATAATAATTTAATATTAGTAAACGTTACTTATCCAACAATTCAAGGTCTTTAAAGGTTGAGATGTAAGGTAAAAAAGTCACATTAAAAAAATTTTTTTATTTTTTTTGAAAGTTATGAACTTTTTCGTAAACTTATTTTCGTCTCAAACGTTTCATAAGTAAAGAAACAAAAAACAACATCTAAACATTAAGAGTTATGAAAAGAACAGTTATCCTCTTGGCATCTTTAGCAGTAGTAAGCTGCGCATGGAGCCAGAACCTCTCAAAATCAGAGGCCAAAAGTTTACAAACATTTGCAGCCCAAATGTCAGCCAAAGGCGGCACAAACGGTGAAGCATTAGGTTTTGCAGGTGGAAACGTTGCAATGATGCCCGGCATCACAGTGGAAAATGGTCATGTCACCGCAATCAAGTGGGACAAAAAAGATCTCGCTGGTACTCTCGACCTTTCGGGTTTCCCGGAATTAAAAAGTGTAAATGTAAGTGACAATAAATTGTCTCAGGTTGTAATTAACGGAGCACCGGCTCTTGTAGAACTGAATGCCTCAAAGAACCGTCTCACTGACGTTACCCTGCAGGGTGTGGAGCAACTCCAATATCTCTATCTCAACAAAAACAGGATTGCAGAAATTGAACTTGGAGCAGTTCCTTTGATGACTAAACTTAATCTTTCATCAAACCACCTTATCTCACTCGATGTAAGTAACGCTGTTAATTTGACTTATCTCAATGTAATCAGCAATAATCTTGAACAGCTCACAGTAGCTAACTGTCAGTCATTGAAGACCCTCTATGCTGGCTATAATGACCTCACTGGAATCACCTTATCCGGTCTTGCCAAGCTTCAGAACCTTAACCTCCAGGGCAATAAGATTCAAAACCTTTACATTCAGGATCTTCCCTCACTTGCAACATTGGCTTGTAATGACAACCACATGACTGCATTGACAGTGACAGGCTGCGGAGCTCTCAGCGATATATTCGCCCCCTATAACGACCTCACTTCATTCACAGTTTCAGGCGTTCAGACTCTTGCCTTTGTAAATCTTGAATGGAATGACCTTACAAGCGTGACCTTAAGCAATCAAAACTTCCTCCAGAGAGTTGACTTAAGTAACAACCAGCTTCAAATGGTGGATGTTAGCTTCGACCCAATGCTGACTTATCTTAACATCAGCAACAATGTCAACCTGACTGACCTCAGAATTACCGGTGACAATGCTCTCCGTCAGATTGTAGGTGACTGGACAGGTCTTGGGGTAGCCGAACCAAATGCATTCTAAGCAGAAAGATTGTTAATATTCTATCAATGAATTGAATGAGCCATCGAAAGGTGGTTCATTCTTTTTTATCTTTTCTCCAATCCCAATCAAAGCATAGAGGAGCTTCTGTAGTTACATATTACAACCAAATAGAATTGTCAGAAGGGCCGGTGATCCGGCTTTTTCGTTCAAAATAATTTCATAATAATTTCATTAATGTCCATTAAAAAATCATAGATAAGCTTTGAAATTATTGAAATTCAATTTGTTATAAACGATTTTGGGTTGCGACGATTTGAATTTACTTTTCGGTCACAATCAGACCCTTATGAATAAAGACAAGGACGTTTTTGCCCAATTAGTCAAATTCATGCAGCCATATGTAAAGTACAACCGTTTCCATATAGAGCAGCGGCCTCGCTTCAAGCCAAACCCTTTCCACGCAGACTCGCTCCATTACAATGAGAAGGAGGACTATTATGTATGTCCGGTGGGTCAGCACATGACCAGAATCGGAACAAAGATCAGAACCACTGCCAGTGGCTATAAAGGAGAGTTTGCCCTCTACAGGGCACAGAACTGCAAGGGGTGTCCCTTGAGAGGAATGTGCTATAAGTCAAAAACAGACAGAAGGACACTGGAAGTCAATCACCGGCTCAACCAATATAAGAAAAAAGCAAGGGAACTGCTCACTTCGGATCAAGGACTACAACACCGGGGACGACGATGCATAGAACCCGAGGCTGTCTTCGGCCAGATGAAATACAATATGGAGTATAAACGCTTCCGGCACTTCGGCAAAGACAAGGTCACAATGGACTTTGCTTTCTTCGCCATTGCATTTAATCTAAAGAAAATGTGTAGGAAAATAGCAAAACAAGCCAATAATGGAGGAATAATCCACAAAATGACTTGTTTTTGCATATTTTCGCAAATTTATCGCCTGAGAATCGAATATCCTGGAAAATCCTGCAAAAATCAGCCGCCTGAAAATCATCAGATCCTCAGACGGCTTCTTTTTCAGCAGGGTGTGTCATCTCTCATTTTGACACACCCTCTTTAATTAAACAGATTGTTATACTATTTCATCATAACTTTTTCCGAACGAGAACCTGTTACCTTGATATAAATTTCACCGGCATTAGGATTTTGGATTTCCACACCCTGAAGATTGAAATAACGTGCATTTCCTTCTTCTTTCGTCAAAGCGTTTACTGAAGAATCTTCGGAACCACTTGGCATATAAATCTTGGCAGTCATATTAGAAGATGCGCCAGTTGGAGTAGTCCACAAGTATAAACCTGTAGGAACGTTCTGATATCCAAAGTTAGCATCATATTGAATCTGACCGTCATTTTGCACATAATTTAAAGAAATCACACCATCTTCAAATTTGGTATAAGGAATCTGATTCCCAGCCATCTCCATTGCAGTTTTAGCATCACAACCTATAGTAGCCATGAAAGCACCAAGCATATTATAGCAATAGAATTTGAGAATTCCTTTTTCAGAGTTCGCAAATCCTGCTTCTGCCTTTTCAAAAACAACATGCTGAGGATCTGTTACATCAAACACGATGTGTCCAACAGAAGTTGACTCATTATAGGCAGCGATCGGACCATATTTGTATGGGTCAACCAAACGATAAAGATTCTTATTATTTATGTTCTGTTGGAGGGGAACCTGATAGTGATTTTTTTCATCCATCTGATCTATACCGAAGGCAGGAAGAACCCATCCGTCCATAAGAGTTGCCATTCCGGCACCTATCCAATTCTCGTCAATGTCATTTTCAGAAATTACTTTAGAAGCACCTAAAAAGTCGTATATCGCTAAGTAACTCACTAATTCATTACTTGAACCACTCTGGTTGCTATATGCTGCCCAGATAAGACCACCCTCTTCAGGGAACTCTATTGTATTTGATTCAGGATCGAAGATACCTGTGAATGAGGTTGTAGCAACCAGACCATCCTCGTCTGAATCATACAAATACGGCTCCATGAAAAGATAATATGGTGACATAACACCAAGATACAATCTTTCAAATGACATAATATTTGTATTACTGTTGAAAGAGCCTACGAAGGGAGGGTTCAACTGAGAGGGGTCTTGGAATATAATATTTCCATTTTGAAGAACAGCCTCATATTGGAGTGTAAAGTATCCAACTGAATCTTCAAAATAATAGTCTCCAAACTCAAACTCCCATGTTCCCTCTATGTCGCCACTTACAGAGCCGCCTCCGGTGTTGCCGCCTCCGGTGTTGCCGCCCTCTGATTTCACTGCACCCTCAAAATCAAAAATATTAAAATATCCTGCATTATTAGAACCATTTTGGTCAGTCGATAGAATCCAGGCAATACCATTATCCGGCTCAAACGAAAGAGTACCGGCACTGGCATTATAATCTGCTATTACAGTTTTTTGAATACGATCTTCAAGTTCATAACTATACTCGTAAGGCATCTGGACAATATAATGGCCTAGTATTTCGCCAACAACCTCAATATCAAAAGTTATCGTGGAAGCATTCTGGTCATAATATCCAAAAAAAGGCAATTCAGCGCCGGTGGGGTCCTGAAAAGCCAAATAATTTCCTTCAAAGAAAGAAGCCTCGTAGTCAATATAGAGCGAGGTGTTTGCAGAAGACTCGAAATAATAGTCTCCCATTTGGAAAGTCCATAAGCCTTCAACAGAGGCCGAAGAGTCCACTTTTTTAGCTCTAAGAACATGAGCGCGTGCAGATTCGTTTTTCGTTGCGTTGACTGGGGAAACTGTCTGTTTTTTACCAATCTCCTTTTTCAACTGAACGTTCTCTCGTTGTAAATTTAAATCTTGCATCGCAGGCGCTTTGAGCATTTTCTGTTTTGCCAGCACATTGGTCTGCAACTCTTTTTTTACGTTAAAATCAACATTTAACTGATGATTTACCGTATTTATCGCCGATGCTGAAAGGGCGACTGCCGATACGATTAAACCATAAAAGTATTTCATATTATTAAGTATTATGCCTGATAATAATCAGACGGGTTAGTGGCATAATAATAATAAAAATTTAAATTTGAATAATGGTATTAAATTTTTAGTAAGATGCAAATATAGTAATAAAATTTATTTATCCAAAATAATAATTTGATAGATAAAAAATTTTCATTACCTTTGTAGCCTATTGAGACTAAAAATAGAGTTTCACCAAAGTAATTTAAACCTTAATTAATTCTCATGAAAAACACTACTTTATTGTTGGCAGCAGCTGTCACTTTCTCCGCATCGGCTGTGACACTTGATGTCAGGGAGACATCATTGCTTACCGATCCGGTGAGAAAAGAAACAAAAAACACGATGATGTCTATACAACATCCAAACGTTGAAAAACAAGCTCAAAAATTGCCGACACGTGCAACTTCTATTGAGGAAGTGACCGGAACCTGGACTTTTGATTTAGGCGACTATTACTTTGCAACTTCAATAGGTCAGTTTAGCAGTCAGTATGTAGCCGAGATTCTCAATGACAATCAACTTATTTTCCAGGATCCTTCCAACATTCAGTTACCCTTCATTGGTGAATATGATGAAACAACTTCTACCTTCAAATTCACGAATGTTTATCTAGGCATGACCGGCCCATATTATATGGCTCAGTCTCCCTTTGTCTGGAATAACATTACCCAAAAATTTGACTATCAGGATATAACCGGAACTTATAATCCCTCTGACCAGACGATTTCATTTGAGGAAGAACATGGAATCGCATGGCTTGTATATGAAGATAAAAACCTTACTAATTTATTAGGTTACGGCGACATATTTGATTTTTTAGGAGCTCACAGACCTTCTGAAGGCGAAGGCAACGACGACTCCGCATGGGAGAATATAGGAGATGCGCTCTTTATGGACGGCTGGGTGGCTCCCGGTTTCGGACTTGACCAATGGGAAGAAGAAAATCAATGGAATGTTCCATTGCAACAAAATATTGATAATCCGAATCTCTTCCGTCTCGTTGATCCATACCATGTAGGACCCATTGCAGCGATGAATCAAAGTAAAGCAAAAGGTTATATCGTATTCGATATATCAGATCCCGATCATGTTGTTTTCATGCAGGAAAACTCAGGTTTCGCTTATCCGATGGCAGGTATCAATATATTCTATTGCTACAATCGATTGGGCAGTGCGCTTGCTTACGGCGAAGGTACAGTAGAAGAGATTATTGCAAAAGCCGGTGACACAATGCCTTACACCACTTATAAAAACGGTGTGGTGACTCTCTCATATGGTGATGCAGAAGACGGCAGCATACTGTATGATGCTAATTTTGGCTACCAGCAGCTTCCTTACGGAGGAGCTTCATGGGTTGACGAATATAGCGAACCTCTCAATATGGAGGGCTCAATCACATTCCCGGAAGAATTTGTAGCCGCTGTCTATACAATCGAGAAAGATGAAAACCTGACTCCGGTGTATTTCAATCTTCAGGGTGTAAGAATATCTAATCCTGAGAAGGGTCAGATTGTTATCAAGAAGCAAGGAAAGACCGGTAAAAAAATAGCTTTCTAAAAAGAAATAATGATAAACTTAAAGGCCTCGACTTTCATCAGCCGAGGCCTTTTCTATGTGCTTCCCCACGGTCCGGGTGCACCGTATGTCAGTGTTCAAAGAAGACCATTTCCTCGGATAAGAATGACGGACAATATGATTAATCATATTGTCCGTCATTCTTTGGTTGTAAGTCTTATTTCACAAACTATGTCTTCTTTGATTATTCAGGCAAAACGTTTTCCACTTGTTCCCCTGCCTGACGATCGGAATCACAAGTTTTAACTAACCCTACAATCAAAAAGGCTGCAACAATTAAAACAGCAATAATAAAAAAAACAACTGTAGGCTTACTGCAACCTTTCCTTTGTGTTTCTTCTTGTTTCATGTCATTATATTTTTTGCAAATTTAATCAAAATCTTTATGATTTCAGCTCCTTTGAGATAATTTTGCCAATTAACGTTTAACGCCATGGGAATTCCGGAGGCACACGCTTCCCTTTTACATTCTGCCTGACCAGACTACAAAATTCTCTGACAATTTTCTTTACAGGACCGGGTTCCATCCCGAGTACCTTATAAAGCAACCCTGCATTATTGGGCAGCCGGGTTATTCCGGCAGCCAATTTCTTATTCAAGAAAACTTCTGTGGCTTCATAAATTTTTCCGGCATTTTCTTCAGGTGTCATCACTATTACATTTGCAAAAACATCGAAATTACTCATGACACCCAGATTCCTCGGGTTTTCTTCTTTAGGATCTATAACGAACTTTTCCCGGAAGAGCTGTCGCCCGTCGGATCTTTCTCCGTGACTACAAACCGACAACATATCATATTGGAAAAGTTCTCCATCAGAATAATATTTCCGCCCACCCATAAATATCTCGGAGTAAAAGACTGTAGCGCTTTCTGCCACACATAGACGGGTATCCGAAATAAATCTGGTATGTTTGCATGGGATAACCGGTTCCGGTATAAATTCCAGATAGGCATTATCTTCCAGAACAATATTTTGAATCAAACCGGAATAATTATATTTCATCTCCGCAAGCTTTGTAGCCGCCCCCGTGGAAACATGAGCAAAAGCATCTTTTTTTACAGTGATGTCCTGACGGTATCTGTCTCCATCTACATTTGGTCCTCCCGATGAAAGAATATATACGCAGGGCATCTCCGGCATCTCTTCATCAAAGTAAAGCTCTTGCTGCACGATCAAAGGCGCTCTCCGCTCCAGATCCCTTAAAATGCTTTTACCCGTCTTGTCAAGTTCAAATCCCATTCTAAGGTATCCGTGTTTACCCGGAGCCCCCACATACATGGCTTCCGGCTCACGAAGATATTTCTTCATCTCTCTTGCCTCACTGAAATCAACTTCCGGTGCCGGCAATTTTTCTTTTTTCTGATTAAGCATCGATTTCTGTTATTTCTGCTTTGTCAAAAAGAGCCATTTTGAAAATGAGATCAACAAGTTCATCTATCCCCTCACCTGTCATGCAATTGGTGAATACAAATGGTTTCCCGGGACGCATGAGCCTGGAATCATGATCCATAACTGAAAGGTCGGCATGCACGTAAGGAGCGAGATCGGTCTTGTTAATCACAAGAATATCGCTTTGTGAAATACCGGGGCCGTCTTTACGTGGAATCTTGTCACCGGCAGCCACATCAATCACATAGATAAAAAAGTCGACTAATGCCGGCGAAAAGGTTAATGTCAGATTGTCTCCCCCGCTTTCTATGAGCACAATATCCGTATCCGGAAATTTTGCTTCCATCTCTTCCACAGCAGCTATGTTCATGGAAGGATCCTCTCTAACAGCTGTGTGGGGACAAGCTCCGGTTTCAACACCTATTATCTTGTCTTCTATAAGAATACCTTTTAATGTCTTTCTCACATGTTTGGCATCTTCGGTGGTTACGATATCATTTGTTATGATGAGTACTTTCTGTCCTAATTGTAATAATTTTGGCGTAATAGCTTCTATAATAGCTGTTTTTCCGGAGCCTACCGGCCCCCCTATACCTATTCTGCATGTTGACATAGGAATGGTGGTTTTATGGTTAATGTTTAATTGTTATTTTTATTTAGAAGGGAATCAGTTCATAAACATACGCATGTTCCCTTTTTCATGAAGAGAAGCCAGTATATCCAGCTCTGGATAAAAGGCATTCATATCGTTCAGACCCATACCGGATGCTTCTTTATAATGAGACTCAACTTCGCCTGACAATTCTTCCAGAATCAGCTGCGTGTCGTAATGAGAAACCTTAACGCATCTGAGGGCAGCCCCCAGAACCATATTGATGACTCCATATTGATGGCTGCAGAAAAGCTCCTGTTCTGAAATGCCCGCACAGGCAAAAATTATCCCCTGGGCTATCGGATACATCCCCGGTGTCCGGTTCTTATTTATTGCATCCAGCCATTCTTTTATTAATTTGTCTTCATACAATTTAACAGAAAGTTCAGAAAGTTTCTTACCCATTCTGGTTGACATCTGACGCGCTTCTTCATTCATCTTGAAGCCATATAGATATTGGTCAATCTCCTGACACCTGATAATATCTCCTTTTAAAAAAGCCCGGTGAGATAACAATGCCGCTACCCCATCACTATAAGCAGCCTGATGAGACTGCGACCTGACAAAATCTTTAAGAGTTTTAGAGTCGGTGACAATTCTTTCAAAAGAGGCTGTCTCAAGTCCGTTTGAAAAAGAAAAAGTGCCGACCGGGAAAGCTGAATCGGTGAATTGAAGTAATCGCATCACTTTTACCATATCATTCATTTTTGCCATTCAAATACTCGTCAGATTTATCAAAATGAATCAGAATGGGTATGGCCTTCTATTGAACGTCCATGAGTATGAGGATGAACATGACCATGGGAGTATTCATGCGAATGACTTTCATGTCCAGCTCCTCCGAAAAGTCTTCTGATTTCATGGGGGGCCAAATAGGGAATCACCTCTATCCCCTTTTGAAAATCATACGTGATCCCTTCAATATGGTGAGTTTCCATCACAGAAAGCATAACTTTTTTATCGACAGTCAGAGGCACAAAGACTTTCATTCCTTTTACAACCGCCGGCCAATGTTGATTACCTATCGCATGGCCCAATTCAACAGAAATTCTTATAAGTGATTCGGGGTCTTTTGAAGAAAGTCCCTCCATATCGATCACAAGAACCGGACTCAATTCAATTTTAAGAACAACTGCTGTCTGTTTCTCAGAATCATAATCAATAATATCACCATCAACTATTTGTGAGTGTCGTGCTAAAGCAATAGGATATTCTTTACCTGAACTCCCCTTACCGAGGAATCGGGATTTTTGGGCAGTCCACTGGTCTAAAAAAATGTATTCGATATCGGCTTTTTCAAGTTTTTTCTTCCATTCATCCGAATGGTTAATATTGCCGAGAACTTCATTATAAATTTTCATTATTATCGAAAAAATAAATAAGACAGGTGGAACCCAGGTTAGATTCCTCCTGTCTAAAGAATAATTTATGACAAACAAATCATTAACTGAACCAATAGAGTTGAGCCAAAGGCAATTCTTTTGCCGGTGGAACATATGCTTTATATCCGTCGACAGTCACCTCAAAGGTTTCAGGATTCACCTCGATAAACGGAGTAGCGGTGTTGCGAACCATATCGGCTTTAGTCAGCTGGCGCACTCCATGCACCGGGTAAACGATTGATTCCAGACCGAGTTTTTCTTTAATGCCATTTTCAAAGGAGGCTTTTGATACGAACTGCATCCTTGTGGCGGCAGTTTCTTTTCCTGTGAAGCCATACATCGGACGCATAATCTTCGGCTGCGGGGTGGTAAGTGAAGAGTTGGGATCACCCATATTAGCCCAGTTAATAAGTCCGCCTTTAATGACAAGCTTCGGTTTGGTTCCAAAGAATGCCGGTTCCCAAAGAACAAGGTCAGCCATCTTTCCTTTTGCAATGGAGCCAAGCACATCACTTATACCGTAGCAAATAGCCGGATTGAGAGTAATTTGTGCAAGATAACGCAGAACACGGAAATTGTCATTGCCATCGGCATCTTCCGGTAACTTACCTCTGACACTCTTCATATAGGAAGCCATCTGGAAAGTTCTCATGAAAGATTCCCCGACACGGCCCATTGCCTGAGAGTCGGATGATACCATTGAGATAATTCCTAAATCATGGAAAACATTTTCAGCCGACTGTGTTTCCGGACGCACACGGCTTTCTGCAAATGACACGTCGGAAGGTATATTGGGATTAAGATTATGGCAAACCATAATCATATCGAACAGCTCTGCCTGAGAATTTATTCCGAAGGGTAAAGTAGGATTGGTTGAAGATGGGAGTACGTTGGATAACGACGCCACCTTTAACAAGTCAGGTGCATGACCTCCTCCGGCTCCTTCAGTATGATATGAATGGATGGTGCGGCCATCTATCGCAGCAATAGTATCCTCCACATAACCGCTCTCGTTAAGTGTGTCGGAGTGTAATGCTACCTGAACATCATATCTGTCGGCAGCTGACATACATGTGCGAAGTGCTGCCGGTGTGGTTCCCCAATCTTCGTGGATTTTAAGGCCACAAGCACCATTTTCCAATTCGACATCTATATTCTGTGCAACAGAGATATTTCCTTTAGCCAGAAGACCAACATTAATCGGGAGACCTTCACAAGCCTTAAGCATCTGATGAATATTCCAGCGACCGGCGGTGATCGTAGTTCCGTTAGTTCCGTCAGTTGGTCCGACACCACCACCTATCAAAGTAGTGATACCGTTTGAGAGACAGTTGACTGCCTGTTGAGGTGTGCAGAAATGCACATGACCGTCGATTCCGGCTGCCGTGAGAATCATATGCTCGCCTGAGATAGCATCTGTAGACGGTCCGGTCACAAGATCCGGGGAAACTCCATCCATAACATTTGGATTACCGGCTTTCCCTATTCCTGCAATTTTACCATCTTTAACGCCTACGTCTGCCTTGATGACACCAAGAATCGGATCAAGTATCGTTACATTTGTAATTACGAGATCAAGACTGCCGGCATCGGGAGTACATTCGTTAGCAAGACCCATTCCGTCTCGCAGAGTTTTTCCTCCTCCATAAACAACCTCATCACCTAAGTATCGGAGATCTTTTTCTATTTCAACATAAAGATCTGTATTGCCAAGTCGTATCTTATCGCCTACGGTTGGGCCGAAAAGGTTATTATATTCTTTCCTTGAAATTGTTGCCATAACTGAGTGAGATTATTTTTTAACTTCTGATTGGGTATAGCCTGATTCGGCCTCATCTTCACTTACATTCTTAAATCCATATTCCTTAACTCTTCTGAGAGCTTCCACATGTTTAGGATAGAATGTTGGCTTATCTTCCAAACCGGCATAACCGTTAACCAAATCATTAAATCCGATCACACGGTTCTTTCCTCCGTATTGCACGAGTTCCACTTCTTTCTCTTCTCCCGGTTCAAAACGGATAGCGGTTGTGGCCGGTATATTGAGATGATAACCGAAAGCTTTGTTGCGGTCGAATTCCATATAACGGTTCACCTCAAAAAAATGGAAATGACTGCCAATTTGAATGGGACGGTCACCGGTGTTTCTTACTGTCAGTTTAACTGTGCGACGATATGCATTATAGGTGATCTCTTCATCTTTGAGAATTACACCTCCCACAGGGACATATTCCGAGGGTGTGAAACCTGGAGTGTCAGGATATGCGATGGCCGGTTTTCCCGGAAAGATTCCCTTCATTGAAGCATAGCTTTCTTGCGCTGGATTATTTGCCTGATCCATATGTAAGTAAGTGTTTCTTTTGTTGGTTTTGAATTAATTCTGTCAGGTTACTTAATAGGGTGATGGATACTAACCAGTCGACTGCCGTCGGTAAATACAGCCTCCACCTGAAGAAGGCTGATCATATCAGCAACACCTTCCATTACATCGTCTTTTGTCAAAACATTGGCAGCATCGTGCATGACTTCTTCAACTGTCTTTCCCTCTCTGGCACCTTCAAGAGCTGCACTTGTAATATATGCCACAGCTTCGGGATAATTCAGTTTCAGACCCTTCTTAAGTCTCCGCTCTGCGATTAGTCCTACCATCAGCAGAGTCAGTTTGTCTTGTTCTTTTGGAGTAAAATGCATAATTTAATTTTATTAAGGATTTCTCCGTTTTTATCATCGCAAATTTAGAAAATAATGGGAGTTCTGCAACAAAAAAATAAATGTTTTTTAGCGGCATTTCGTGACTACTTTTCAGTGTCGGTAATTATTTTAATCATCTTTACAAATATCCTGTATAGATTATCACCAATTATTACTTATATCAAGAATCTTACAACAAAAAATGTTTTATAACACAAACTAAAAGACGCACGGGAAAAACTGGTGCTTTCCGACCATGCATGAGTAAATTCCTCGAAGGGGATTTCTATAGTATACCCCGGCATAAGGTCTTCGCTCCTTTATGCCGGGGTATACATCGAATATTTCCGCTGACCTTTATTAGAAAGGTATATTTATACCTAAGTTAAAGTTTGCATTTGAATTAAGGGGCACATATTGCTTTGTCAATTTACCCGGAACCTTATCCATTCCAAGGAATATATTGAATCCTTTTCCTGTAGTGACATTGAGAATCCAACCGAAACCGACTCCAAATGTTCCGCACACAAGATTTGCGCTTGCCGAAACATATTTCACCGGGGTAATATTTGCTGACAATCTGAATTCTGTCCATGAATATCCTCCACACATCCTTGTAGTGTTCAGCAAACCAAAGGAAAGGGGATTATAATAAGGAAGCTCATATTCAACGCCCACATTGAGTGTTGTGCCTTGCATGGTACTTCTACTGAAATTTCCCTTTTCCGGTTCAAGCTGATATATGGCTGATATATCATCTTTCAGCCTGTCCCATTCATCAGTCTCATCATCTCCGTTGATTTCGAAGATGTAATCGTTACTTTGAAAATGCCGTTCTCCGTTTGTAGAGGCTTTTTTTGTTTTTGACCAATGTATACCACCAAGATCAAGTATCGCCAAAGAGAAATTGAAATTGTTCCATTTATAAGTCGCTCCGAGGTCTATGGAGGCTCCAAATCCGTTAGGCACCGAGAATTTATCTAATTTTATACCATTTACATATTCCCGGTGAGCATCTTCGTTATAATCTGTTTCCCAGTCAATACCTTTCCCGGAAATATAAATGTCACCTTGGCTTACTATATCCCATGAATCAGTGCCGAGAGTAAGATGTGCCTTATTGAATTTGCCATAAGCATTTGCAACACCTACAAGTAATTTTAAAGACGCTCCCACCCTAAGGCCCGGAACCTGTTTAATTTCACGTGAGTGATTTAATGCGATTTCGGCATAAGAATTGGCATAAACCATCAAATTACGAATATCGTAGGTATCATTTTTTATCCCGTCTCTGAGCATGTTAAGCAAAGAGCCCGGCGCACTGACTTGAGAATTGGCTACTGCAGAAATTGAAATTGAATTGTATCCTCCCCACGCTTTGAAACCACCGGCTAGGATATTTTCTCTCATATTTACACCGAGGCTGTTTTTTTCACCAAATCTTTTTACTTTACTGTCCGGCAGACCGGGATTGGTGAAAAGCACCGTTTTTCCATCAAGATTATACAGGAATTTTGACAAATGCATGTCACCCTGCATGCCCAAGCTCAGATTTCCAAGGCCCGGAAAACTGATAAAGTTATTATCATTCCCCATTGCCGGATTCATCTGAGGGCGATACAGAAAATTATCCAGGAAGTAAGCTGAGTAAGCGTTGGTCTGGGCGTATGCAGCTGAAAAAGCAATAGAAGCTAAAATAC
>JAFLTN010000110.1 GCA_022510445.1 Muribaculaceae bacterium
AAAATGTGGGGCCATTGGTTTATGACGGTCCAGCCCTTGATGGAGGCCATTCATTCGTATGCGACGGATATGACGGAAACGGTTATTTCCATTTCAACTGGGGCTGGGGCGGCATGTCTGACGGATATTATCTTTTGGATGCACTTAATCCGGATGAATTCGGGATTGGCGGAGCAGCGGGAGGTTATAACCTCGGACAGCAGGTTATTCTCAATATTTCCCCGAAAAAGATCGAGACCGGAGTGCCTCAGTTAATGCAGTTTGGAAATGTAACAGGCAAGGTTTCAGGCAATATTCTAAGTCTGTCGTTGGAAGATGCTGCCGATCCCGGATTTCAATACATAAATCCAGCACCTGTCACCCTTACATTCGGACTTAAAGTTGAAAATGTCAACGACGCGTCAAAGGAACCTCAATATTACTCCTCTTCCAAAAAGGATCTTGAGGCAAAACAAGGCTCATATTTCAAATGGGAAGAAACAGGCACCACTTTAGACCTGGAGAAAACCGGGATGACCGAAGGCCAGCAATACAATATCATTATATCGACAGATATAACTCAAGGCGATGCGACATCCTGGAGTGAAGTGCAGGCTATGCCCGGAAAAGCCAACTATGTCACCGTGATAAAAAAATCTGACGGATATGAAGTGATCAACCACACCCCGGGAAACCTCACAGTTTCCGATTTCCAGATACTTTCCTCTCCAATATATTATGATAAACCGGTAAAATTCAGCGCCGGGTTCACTAACTCATCAACACAACAGCTTACGAGGAACTATAGCGCTGTTTTCTTTAATTCCGAAGGTGAGGAATGTTACAAGATGGAAAATTATAGTATTAATGTCGACGGGAATCAGTCGACAACAGACACATGGACATCTGTTAACTGGTATAAGGAAAAAGGAGCAACCGAAATCAAAGAAGCTACAGACTTTAAGGTTAAACTTTATGATAACTGGCAGGGATCTTATGTAGAAGGAATAGAGGAAACGGTGACTGTCATGCCGACAACACCCGATGCTAAGGTTGAATCTGAATTCGAAATAACTAACGGCACAAAAGAGGGAGATGTTTACATTGTGGAAGGGAACCAGCTTGATGTCTCGCTCACTGTGAAAGTGCTTGACGGTTTCTTCAATCACACCATGATGCTCGCTATTCAGGCTCCTCTGAACGATAAGGATTATTTCACAATAATGCATAAACATTTTGATGCGATTCCCGATCTATCGGCCGGTGAAGAACAAGTCTTCGACATGTCGGTTATATTTGAGCAGGCCGAACCTGACAAAGTCTACCGCGTAGAGGTCTGGGGACAAGGTTCCGGATTTAACGAAAGCCGGCTTGTAAAATTCAATCTCCCCACTTCAGGCATAAATCATATCTCACCTGATTCAGAAGGTAATTTCAAGATCTTCAATCTTGACGGCACTCTCCGATCCATTACATCAGATCCGACAGTTATAAAGAGCCTCCCAAGAGGAATCTACATCATCAATGGCAGAAAAATAGCAATCTAATAAATAAGAATGAAGTGAAGGGGATTTGATAATTTCAAATCCCCTTCACTCTTATTCAATCTCTATTTTAGAACGGCTTTTGTTTTTCCCGGCCTTATCTTTTTTAAGTCAACTTCTGCTATAGGAAATTAGATATTTCCAGTCATCCGGAGCCGACGGATAATCTGTTTCCTTTTTAAAGTGTCCGTCAAAACCATTATATCGTTCAGTTTCATAGAAATGACAGATTCCGATACCACAATCAATAATTGTAACGAAAGGATATTTGAACTTGTAATAGAACATGACTTTGTCTCCGTTGACCAAAACCCTCCAGGGTTGCGAATTAGTTGAAGATGGCGCCAGCCTCAACATCCCGAGAGCTTCAGCGAACTTATTTTCCGGATTTAATGATTTCCTGAAGTCATCTTCAAAAAACAGTTCTGAAAATGGTTTTCTATTATTGCTCCCTATAGTTAGCCTCATCATTTTTTCCATTAATCTCGGTTTTTCAGCCACACCTACCGGACAAATGATTTTTAAAGATTCCCCGTCAGGCCATTTCTCTTTTTCATCAAACTGAGATCCTTTGAAAGTACCGGCAATCCAGCAAGTTCCAAATCCCATCTGCCAGGCCTTTAATACCACTTGTTCGAATTGAAAACCTGCGGTGAGAGCAGATTCCTCGTTATCACCAATCCCCATGAGGAAAAAATCTGAAGCGCCCTTAATAACTCCATAGGTACTGGGACGAAAATCTCCTTCAAGATTAAAAGATTTAAGTCTTATAGTGACATCCCCTCCAAAAAGAGTATAGGATTCTTCGATTGCTTTGCGAAGTTCTGAAACAGACTTCTCATCGAGCGGTGCTCCGTTGAAACTTCTCACCGACCTCCTTTCCTTCATTGCCTGTAAAATATCCATAATTGTAAGTATTAATAAAATTTATAATAAAAACATACCACAACTTAATTTGGTTCAATTCAACAGATTATGTTTCTCCGAACCCACATAAGTCAGCAGAATCATAGTAGACGAGACGCCCGGCCAAATAAAAAGAAGAATTGGGATTAGCTTTAATCTTGCTAAATAGAAAAAATTAGGGAATTAGACCTGGTTTCAGTTTATTTCTTTGAATTGATTAGATTTTCAAGGTAATCCGGTGTAAGAACAGTATGTTTTACGTCAAGACGGATATTATTTAACTGCAATGGGGAAAGAACCACCGCAGATTTAAGGTTTTGTATGGCCTCGAAGTTTGAAGCGGATGTATTGACAGGTTCCATATTATTCAAAGCAATTATTGTTCCTTATTACCGAAATGTGGCAAAAGACGGTTAAGTCCTAAAAGTACAAACAGGAAAACTGCACCTAAAGTGAAGAACCCAAGATCCAATGGAAAAACAGGGGCGATCCATCCTCCAAGAAGGTAACAGATAAACTGGAGCCATAGTGATAACTGTACACACACGCAGAGGGTACACCAGTGTTTGGCACGAAAACGCTGATACCATATGCTCCACACAGTGAAAGGCAGGCAACAGATATTAATCAAAGCAAGCCAATGGATGGTGGCCGGGGAAATCAGCATTGCCAAAAGGCTGATCCCGAAATAGGTGAAGCCCACCTCGCTCCAGCTGAAAATACCAAAAAATGAAGAGGCGCTCGTTTTTAGAATCTGATCGCATCCTCCCTCTTGCAAAACTCCGCAAACTTTGTCGGCTACTGCATTTTTTATGCTCAGTGACTTCTGCACAAGCATATATGTCAACATTATTCCACAGGCATCGATAGCTATCAAAGCCCAGACCGACCAAAATTTCCAAAGGCCGTTTGTCACAATCAGATAGGCCGCTAACAATGCTGCCAAAATCCAGAAGATTACCTTTTTCGCCTGATTAATGATCAACATTCTTAAATGCGCCATATAATCAGGCTCTTTTGCATGAGGCCCGGCTTTTGCGAAGAGAACCGTACCGGTCCATGCCTCTTTGAATTCATCGATGGGCATAGTCTCGGGAACCCCCTGAGTGAGATAACTCACAGATGACGGTGTCACTCCGGTAACTATGACAAGCCCTCCCTTGGTCTGGGAAATAAACGGAGCACGAAGCGAAGTTATCTCACTTTTATCGCTTAAAGAATATCCTTGAGTCTCAACCCCATATTCCTTCAGCAGTTGGGTGACACCAAACAGTGTTTTGAATGGCATCCCATCGAAACGCTGTCTGGTGTAATTTTTTGTAAACGGCACCTTCAAGGCCGTCAACAAATCAGCTACTAACGTGTGATCGTTTGAAGGCATCGTTTCAACATTTTATCAAAGATAAGACTGAATTTTAGAGAGAAGCACCTGACCATCAATTTCGCCGCTCTCACGCCATACTTCCTTGCCATCACGGTAAATTATGAAAGTAGGCACAGAATCTGCTCCGACTGCTTCGGCTGTGGCCGTGTTTTCATCTATATCGAACTGATAAATGTCTACCTGACCATTAAGCAATTCTTTAATCTGTTCCACTATGGGCATCATTCGTTGGCAATGAGGACACCAGGAAGCGTAAAATTCAACCATCACTACCTTTGAACTCTTGATAACATCATTGTAATTCATAATCGTCAAATTTAAAGTTAATAATACTAATCTCAATTACGTATTTATAACACTTTAGAAGTGCAGATGGTTTGATTATGCCCATGTCTGGCATACATTGAGAGAGGGTTTGTCAAATAAGTTTGACAAACCCTCTCTTCAAGAATTATATTTATTATTTTAATATTTCTTCATTAATCGTTGGCTTGAAAGAGCACAACACGGTTATAGTTATTTGTTGAATAAACCTGAGTGTTGCTTCCCATCGGAACTATATTCAGACGATTTGCATTGATGCCAAAATTATCTACCAAAATCTTCTTTACTGCCTCTGAACGCATCTTTGAAAGTGTCATGTTATAATCTGCTGTACCGGTGTCTTTATCGGCATATCCAACCACATTGACAATGGCTTCAGGATTTTCTTTCATCCAGTTGGCAATATTTTCAAGACTTGCGTAATCGGTAGGTGCAACGTAAGCGCTGTTTATGTCAAATCCAATTGCATTTCCTATATAGGTGACAGGATTTTCAACTTCATTAACCACTACCTTTTCAACTTCTACAACCTTTTCAACAACTTCTGGTTCTCTGTTGCGCAGTGCATAGTTTTCTTCTTTAAGCATGGCTATTTCATCAAGATAATCACCTACATTAATCTTCTTGAAGGAATGAGTTCCGTTGGAGTTCTTGAAATGATAGGTCACACCGGCCATAATTTCGAAATATCCATGATTGATATTATACCCTGTGGAACCCGGGAAATTCATATTATATACAAATGCCGGTTTGATGCTGATTGTCCAGGCCCGGTTTTTTCCGAGGTTAAAGTTGAAGTCCGGACCAAATTTTGTGTACCATGAATTAAGCGATGCGGCACCGTTGGTTTCCATAAAATTTTTATGATCGGTCTGGAAAGCATGAAGCCAGCCAACTCCCGCTTCAAGATTAATCTCAAAGACCCTCGGGGTTCCGGTATATCCACCAAATGCGTTCATCAGATTGAAGGTAGTGTAAGTCCCCAGAAGCTGATGGTCAAATACTGTAGCACTGTGAGGGAATCTTGACCAACCGGAAGTATTAACCGACCATTGTCCTTCAATACCCATTCCCCAAACCGGAGTAATGTTTTTCTGAAGTTCAATTCCCACAACTCCTCTCATATCACCAAAAAAGGCTGCATGATGCATAGGTGTTACGGCTCCACCTTTCAGGCCTAATGACCAATTGTCGCAACATTTTGATGTCTCTATTGCTGTCTGAGCACTAACTGAGGTAATTGTCAGGGCTGACATTGCAACCCCCAATGCGTAAATCTTTTTCATAATTTCCTATTTTAATTTTTTATTTTAGTTTTTATTATTTTAACACCATATCTTTCAAATTGTTTACAGCGTTTTAATTTTTTCATTTCTTTTTCTAAAAAAACTTAGTGACTATGCCCAAATTTTTGTTATCACTGAAGGCTTGAGCATTAATAAAAACCGGGGAACATCCCCTAAATTTTTGAATTTACAAAAAATATAATTATACTTGCATAATTAGATTCACAGATAATTATTTAGATTCACGGACAATTAAAATGAGACTTGACGGACGACGTTTCAGCGGAAATGTAAGCGACAGACGAGGATTAGGCGGATCCGGAGGAAAAATTGCCGGAATCGGGGGAATCGGAGGGTTGATTATCGTTGCCTTAATCGTGTGGTTGGCGGGGGGCGACCCGCTGTCGGTGGTTAATCAGTCGGGTGGGTTTGCAACCGCCGAGCAGATCCGAGGTTCTTCCCTGTCCTTTGAAAAGGAAGAGGAATATGCACAATTCGCCAGTCGGATTCTGGCCGGCACTGAAGATGTCTGGTCGGAAGAATTCAGCAAGATCGGATTAAAATATAGAGAACCTAAAATGGTATTATATACAGGTGCCGTCACTTCCGGCTGCGGTGATGCCACGGCATCTGTGGGACCATTCTATTGTTCGGCCGACCAGACTATCTATATAGACCTATCTTTTTTCAGCCAGATGGAGAAGGAAATGGGAGCAGGAGGGGATTTTGCTTTCGCTTATGTGATTGCCCATGAAGTTGGCCACCATGTGCAGTATCTTCTCGGCACCCTTGATCAGGCTCATGCGGCAATGGCCGAGACAAATAAAACGGAGGCCAACAAAATTAGCGTCCGCACAGAATTGCAAGCCGACTATTATGCCGGTGTCTGGGCATACCATGATAACAGAATGTTTAATTCTCTTGAAGACGGCGACATTGAAGAAGGTTTGAATGCAGCCTCCAAGATTGGGGATGACTATCTGCAGAAGCAGGCTCAGGGATATGCCGTGCCTGAAACATTCAACCACGGAAGATCCGACCAGAGAGTGAGATGGCTGAAAAAAGGCATAACCTCCGGCAATATAAAATATGGAGACACTTTTACCCCCTCCTACAGTTCTTTATAACCTTAACTCCCTTATAAACCATTTATCATGTACAATAAAGAAAAAGGACTTTATATAGCTCACAGTGATAACGGCTCAATCTGTATGACCGGGAAAATGGCAAATCGTCACGGTTTGGTAGCCGGAGCAACCGGAACAGGTAAAACAGTTACCCTGCAGGTTATCGCCGAGACTTTCTGCCAGGCCGGAGTGCCATGCTTTATGGCCGATATGAAAGGTGATTTATCCGGCATCAGTCAACCCGGTGAAATGACCGGATTCATTGAGAAAAGGAAAGAGGAGTTTGATATTCAAAGCCCTGAATTCCAAAGTTGTCCCGTGAGATTTTTTGATGTGTACGGGGAACAGGGGCACCCTATGAGAACCGCCATTTCTTCAATGGGTCCCCAGTTGTTGGCCCGACTCATGAGTCTTAACGAAACACAGGCAGGAGTGTTGAATATTGTTTTCAAGATAGCTGACGATCAGGGGCTGCTCTTGATAGACATCAAAGACCTGCGGGCCATGCTTGACTTTGTGGGACGCAATGCCGAGGAATTCACCACCACTTACGGAAATATATCAAAGGCAAGTATCGGAGCAATTCAGCGGGCTCTTCTGGAGATTGAAAACCAGGGGGGTGATAAATTTTTCGGAGAACCGGAATTTGATGTCTTCGACCTTCTTCAGTGTGAAGGAGGCAAGGGAATTATGAATGTTCTGGCAGCCGACAAACTTATGCTGCATCCAAAGCTTTATTCCACATTTTTGCTATGGCTTCTTTCTGAATTATATTCCCGTCTGCCGGAAATCGGTGATATGGATCTGCCCAAACTGATATTTTTCTTCGATGAGGCTCACATGCTCTTTGACGGCACATCAAAAGCCTTGACTGATAAAATAGAACAGGTGGTTAGATTAATCAGAAGCAAAGGTGTCGGTGTGTATTTTGTCACCCAATCACCCACCGATATTCCGGAAGCCATCCTCGGACAACTCGGAAACCGCGTTCAACATGCCCTCAGGGCCTTTACTCCCAAAGACCAGAAAGCTGTCAGAACAGCAGCTGAAACATTCCGCCCGAACCCGACATTCAAGACAGCGGATGCCATTATGGAACTGGAAACTGGAGAAGCCCTGCCTTGAAGCCCATGGCCAGCACTGGGCCACCCAGCGCGAGAAAGAACATCGGCGCG
>JAFLTN010000111.1 GCA_022510445.1 Muribaculaceae bacterium
CTCTGAAAGATAAAGATGAGTATGTGTGTCGATCATGAGTGACAGAAAAAACTCAATAGATTATTTTTTTCTTCCGATAAGTTTTTCTGCGAAATGACGAAAAGTCTCTTTTGCTTCCTCGGGCAGAGAAGTTGCGTTCAAAGCTTTAAGAGCCTTTGATGAAAAATGGCCTACCGCCTTACTGCATTTTTCATTCATTCCGAGTTTGTCGTATAATCTTGTGACTGTTTTAACGCGCATCTCTCCGGCCGGAATTTCAAATGCAGCTTTCAGGGCTTCTGCTGTTTGTCCTCCTTCTGCAAGAGCTGCTACATAAAGGTAAGTTTTCTTTGCATTATTTATGTCACCTCCAATATTTTTACCAAAAGTTGTTGCGTCTCCATATGTGTCAAGCCAGTCATCCTGAATCTGAAATGCAATACCGGTCATCTTCCCGAATTCATACATTAGGTCTGCATCTTTTTCAGAAGCACCCCCGATAATTGCCCCGATTTTGACAGCTGCTCCCAATAAAGCTCCGGTCTTGTCTTCAATCATTTCAAGATAATCATCGAGCTTAATATTCAAAGCTGTTTCAAAATCCATGTCAAGTCTTTGTCCTTCATAGACTTTTATTGCCATCTGATTGAATGTTTCGAGCACTAAACGTAAATTTTCATTATCTACTTCAGATATATATTGAGTGGCTAATGTCAGCATTGTGTCTCCCGAAAGGATCGCTGAATTGATATCAAATTTTTTATGAACAGTAGGCCTTCCTCTCCTTACGTCGGAGTTATCCATCACATCGTCGTGAAGCAATGTGAAGTTATGAAACATTTCAATGCCGATAGCAGGTTTAATTGCAGCTTCATCTTTACCTCCGAAAGCTTCCGAGCCCATAAGCACTAAAACAGGACGGATTCTTTTGCCACCTGCTGATAAAGCATATTTTATCGGTGCATAAAGAGATTCTAATTTTCCGGATGGGAATTGAATGGATTGAATGGAAGTTTCTATCAGAGATGTATATTCAGCAATTGTTTTCATTGTAATTAGATGTTTTAAAGTGAATTAAAAGTCTGTTTTACTCCTGAAACAGCAAACCGGGATCTGATGCTAATCTTCACCGTGGCTTTTACAAAAATAGGGGAACAGGCTCTTATTTTCAAGATTAAAATATGAAATTTAAATGCAAAATTACAAAAAATATAAACAATGGTATTGTAAAACGGAATAAAAGCGTTAACTTCGCACCATAAACATAAAGGGATAAGCCCTCAGCTGAATAGGCACGCTTTGAGAATGAGCTGTCATAAGAAATGGAGTGATGCTCGAGTGGCTTAAGAGGCACGCCTGGAAAGCGTGTAGTCGCCAAAAGCGGCTCCCGAGTTCGAATCTCGGTCACTCCGCAGATAAACGCTGATAGAAAAGGAGTATTCGTCCAATTCTGTCAGCGTTTTTAAATTGATTTTCACCAAATATTTTCTATTTATGATGTGTTAATGGTGAAAAACTCTGACTTAGAAGATGAGCAGGTTAGTTGATAAAAGATTTGTGTTGCCCTTCGCTCTGATAACCTCACTTTTCTTTATGTGGGGGTTTGCCCGGGCTACACTCGATGTGCTTAACAAGCATTTTCAGGATTTACTCTCCATATCTATCACCCAGTCAACACTGATTCAAGCAACTACTTATCTGGGTTATTTCCTTATGGCTATACCGTCCGGTATTTTCATTACAAGATTCGGTTACAAGAAAGGTGTAGTTTTAGGTTTGCTTTTATTTGGCTTTGGTTCTCTATTGTTTATTCCGGGGGAATCAGCTTTATCTTTCACTATTTTCCTGATAGCCTTGTTTGTTATCGGTTGTGGCCTGGTGATGCTGGAGACAGCTGCAAATCCTTATGCGTCTGTTTTAGGTTCTCCGGAAACTGCTGCCAGCCGTCTTAATTTTGCTCAGTCATTCAATGGATTGGGATGCATATTGGCTCCGGTCATGATAGGAAGTTTCCTTTTCTCGGATGAAGGAGGGAGTGTGGGGCTTCCTTATGCAATTATGGGCTGCATTGTTTTGTTAGTGGCTCTTCTTTTCACAAGAATGAAACTCCCGGAAATTGTTTCAGAAAATGAGGTTAAAGAAGAGATAAATTCCTCTGGTCCTTCCACTATCATTGCAAGACTATTGGGCGACAGAATATTTTTATTCGGTCTTATCGCACTTTTCTTTTATGAAATTGCAGAGATATCGATCAACAGTCTTTTTATAAATTATACTACTTCCGACGGATGGATGGATAAAACGGTGGCATCGGCTGTTCTTTCATTCGGAGCACTTGGGTTATTCATGATAGCAAGAATTTTCGGAAGCTGGATTATGAGTTTTATAAAAGCTGAAAAGGTGCTTGCTTTCTGTGGATGTGCCACAGTGGTTTGTGCTTTACTGGTGGTGTTAGAAATAGGGATAATTTCAAAAATCGGACTCTTCGGCTGTTATGCTTTCGAAGCCATAATGTTTCCGACCATCTTCGCTATCACTATTTCCAGAGTGAAACCGGGATATGTGAAACTGGCGTCTTCTCTGTTGATGATGACACCTATAGGAGGAGCTGTCGGTACATTCCTTATGGGTGCAATGGCCGATGCTACATCAATGTCAACTTCCTTTATAATTCCTGCCCTGGGATATCTTTTTGTATTTTTTTATTCCATCAACCGATTATTTGCCAACCGCAATAGAATTATATGAACAACAACGAAGTATCACCCGAAATATGTTGCATCGGGCATATAACCCATGATAAGGTGATAACACCTAAATTTGAAGCCCATATGCCCGGGGGAACTGCCTACTACTTTGCAAAAGCTCTTTCCGGCTTTAAAGACAAATCGTTTAAGCTTGTCACTGCAGTAGGTGATGATAATAAAGCAGTGATTGATGAATTAAAAGCTGATGGCATAGATGTGACTGTACTACCCAGCAGAAATTCGGTTTTTTTTGAAAATAAATATTCAGAAAACATGGCCGACCGCACTCAGAGAGTGTTGGCTAAGGCCGATCCCTTTACAGTTGAAAATTTAAAGGAAATTAAAGGCAATATATTCCATCTCGGCACATTGCTTGCAGATGATTTCTCTTTTGAGGTGATCAAAGATCTTTCAGGAAGAGGTGTTGTTTCTGTTGATATCCAGGGTTATCTTAGGGAAGTTGTCGGTGATCAGGTTCATCCGGTAGATTATAGTCTGAAAAAGGAAGCGATGCCTTATATTCATATACTCAAGGCGAATGAAACTGAAATGAAAGTACTCACCGGAGAAGAAGATCCTTATAAGGCTGCGAAGATTCTTGCGGAATGGGGATGCCGGGAGATTCTTTTGACCTTAGGAGAAAAGGGCTCACTCATTTTTGCAGGTGGAAATTTCTATGAGATTCCGGCTTTTAGGGCTGAGGAAGTTGTGGATACCACAGGTTGCGGTGACACCTATATGGCCGGGTATTTGTATAAAAGGGGGCACGGTGCCTCATATGAGGAAGCCGGAACTTTCGCAGCAGCCATGTGCACTTTAAAACTACAAAAGAAAGGCCCGTTCAACGGTAGTCCGCAAGAAGTGACAACATTGATGGAAAGCTGATTAAGGATTTGTGGTCTTCCCTGAATCCCCGACCAGGTCTATGTGCGGGCCAAAACTGATTCAGAATTTTTTTTACCGAAAAATCTGTCGATCACTAATGCTATGGCTCCGTCTCCGGTGACATTGCAAGCTGTGCCGAAACTATCCATCGCGATATAAAGGGCAATCATCAGGGCGCAATCACTCTCATTAAAACCAAGTATAGAGGTCAACAGGCCTAATGCAGCCATGATTGAGCCGCCTGGAACTCCCGGAGCGGCTACCAATGCAATACCCATCATTGCAACAAAGTAGGCCACTGTCCCGAAATCAAGAGGATTTCCTTGCATAATCATTAATGCCACAGCACACGCAACAATCTTTAAGGCGCTACCTGAAAGATCTATTGTTGCACAAAGAGGAATAGTGAACCCCGCGATATCTTCATCCACCCCCATCTTAATTGTCTGACGGAGTGTGACAGGGATTGTGGCGGCAGAGGAGGATGTGCCCAAAGCGGTAAAATAGGCCGGAAGCATTTTCCATATTAATTTAAATGGATTCTTTTCTCTTTTCGAAAAGATAGCTCCTATGAGATATAGTGCAACGAGCCAGAATAGATGGAGGGCAAAAATCACGATAATGATCTTGTAAAAGGCACTTAAAACGGAATTGACTTCTCCAGTCACCGACATCTTCAGGAATATGCCGAAGATATAAATAGGAAGGAATGGTACGATTATTTTTGCAATTATCCATGACACAATCTCCCGGAATTCTGAAATGCCCCGTTTCAGAACATTTTGTTCCCGACTGAATTTAGAAATGCCGATACCTATAATGAATGATAGCACTAAAGCCGACATTATATCAATGATTTGGGGCATATTGATGGTAAAATAGGGAAGAAGCTCAGAACCTTTTCCTAATTCTCCGGTCAGGTTTTCTGATTCAAGCATTTTATGGAAGAAAGAATCACTTACAAAATAACTTAGAAAACCTGCAGCAACTGTTATCCCATATGCCAAGGCTACTGTTGCAAGTAGCATTTTTCCGGCATTTTTTCCAAGATCTGCAATTGCCGGAGCAACAAAACCGAGTATAATCAATGGGATACAGAACCCGAGGAAATTGCTGAAAATTGAGTTGAATGTCAGGAAACATCGTGTCAACCCCTCCGGGAAGAACCATCCGCAGATAATCCCAAAAATAATTGCTGTTATGATTAATATTAAAAGGTTAGGTTTTCTATTTTTCATTGATTTAAGGTTTTGCTTATTTACTTTAAGGAGACTGCAAGAACAGACAACCTTTTTCATTTGTTTATTAAATAAACGAAAAAATTATGCAAACATTACAATTGAAACGCGCATATGACGCTGCGAGTCCCTCAGATGGGTTCAGAATTTATGTTGACAGACTATGGCCCAGGGGGCTTTCTCATGAAACTTTTCATTATGATTTATGGGATAAAGATATCGCTCCCTCCACTGGGTTAAGAGAATGGTTTCATGAAGACCCCGATAACCGCTGGGAGGAATTTGAGGAGAAGTATAAGAAAGAACTGTTGGCAAATCCGGCATTTAATCAGTTGAAATCTTACATTGGCACGAAACCGGTTGTGACTTTACTATATTCTTCACACGACCGGGATAAAAATAATGCTAAAGTGCTTTATGATCTATTATTATCGGAGGGTTATTAGTATGGGTAGTAAAATAAAAAATTTAATTTTTGACTTCGACGGCACTTTGGCAGATACTTCAAGTCTGATTGTGGCGACCATGCAAAGATCGATTGAAGAGATAGGGCTGCCGTTTAAAAATTCTGATGAAATTAAAGCAACTATAGGCATCCGTCTTGAAGAGATCCCATTGCGGCTTTGGCCTGATTTAAAAATTTCCGGAGAAGAATTCGCGACTGTATATCGCAAGAATTTTGAAGTGTTAAAAGATAAAATAGAAATTCGTCTTTTCCCGGAGGTCAGGGAAACTTTAACTGCTTTGAATGAAAAAGGTTGCCGGATGGCCATAGCTACAAGCCGGAGTCTGGAATCACTGATGGAACTGACTGAGATGCTGGGAATAAGGGAATTCTTCAGTTATTTTTTGGGAGGGGATAATGTGAAACGAGGAAAGCCTGATCCTGAGTCTCTTTATATTATTCTTTCGGAGTGTAGATGGCTACCTGAAAATACAATTATGACAGGCGATATGCCGGTAGATATTATGATGGGTAAAAATGCAGGTCTGTATACCTGTGGAGTTACTTATGGCAATAGCCGGGAAGAGGCGTTGAGAGAAGCGGGAGCAGACAAAGTAATTTCGCAATTCAAAAATCTTGAATTAATAATAGCATGAGAGAATCCTTATCTTTATTTTAGTTTGAGAAAAATTTTCTGAATTTCACTACGTTTCTTGCTGAACAGAAGGAATTGTTTACCAAGTCCAAAAGTTGACGTTTAATTATGGTGAACCATGAAGGCTAATGGTGGCCGGTATTTCTTTTTTGTTTAGAGATGTTTTTTTCTTAACTTTGCCGGCGGCTCAGTTTTTTGCAATAAGCCGGGCTAAGTTATTCACATATTCCTGCGTTCAGAAATATTTTTGTATAAGCCATTAAGGTTTATGACGTCAGTCAGAGAAAAGAAAATATATTTTGTCACTGCTATAGGTAGCGTGATCAATATCTTACTTCTGATTTTTAAATTTATTGCAGGTATATTAGGCAGGAGTTCAGCCATGATTGCTGACGCGGTTCATTCTTTGTCTGACCTGTTAACCGATGTAATCATTTTTATTTTTGTAAGGACTGCTTCAAAACCAATAGATCATACTCATGAATACGGCCATGGTAAATTTGAAACCCTGGCAACTTTAATTGTCGGCGTTATCCTGATAATAGTCGGATTAGGGATAATGTATGAAGGTGTCAAAGATTGTATTGCATTTTTTCATGGTGATCGCGGGGAACAGCCGAGGATTATTGCTTTGATAGCGGCAGTTTTATCAATCATACTAAAGGAAGGAGCTTATCGGTATACTTTAAGGGAAGGCAAAAAAGCAAATTCTCCTATATTAATCGCCAATGCATGGCATCATCGCTCAGATGCTTATTCATCTATAGCTACTTTGGTGGGAGTGGCCGGATCTATGTTTCTGGGGAAAAATGGTTTAATCCTTGATCCTTTGGCTGCAATTGTGGTGAGTTTTTATATCTGTAAATCAGGATATGATATTATTAAAGATAGCATTGATGAACTTCTCGAGAGATCTCTGCCTATTGACACGGAAAAGGAAATCAGAAGTATCTTAAAATCTATTGAGGGTATTGAGGGTGTCCATAATTTAAAAACCAGAAAAATTGGTAACCGTATCGCTATAGAAGCTCACACGGAAATGGATGGAAATATTAGTCTTGAAAAAGCCCACCAAATTGCTACAAAAGCAGAGAATCAACTAAAGAGGAAATATGGCCCGAAAACTCATATAGGGATTCATATGGAGCCGAAAAAGAAGACCTGCAACCTTCATAATTCTAAAAATAATATAGATTAGGATACAATATAAATGCGTTTCTTTGATCTTTTGGCCTTATGACTTGCCAATTCAGATAATATATTTGCTGAAATTGAAAATAGGAGGCTATGAACAATTAGATTCATGAATCAGAAAATCCTACCTTTGCGATATCGTTAAGTTTAAATCATGGAAAATAAATTTGATATACTAAAAGAACTCCTCAAAAATGACAGAAGTTATCGAAGATTTGAAGAAAATCACCGAATTGACAGAGAAACTCTTTTAAATTTGGTTGAACTGACACGCTACTGTGCCTCCGGCAGAAATCTTCAACCGTTGAAATATTATATTGCAAATGATTATGAGATTTGTGATAAAATATATCCTTTATTGAAATGGGCGGGTTACCTGACAGATTGGGATGGCCCGGAGAAAAGTGAAAGACCATCAGCTTATTTGATACAGTGTCTTGATACTTCTCTTGCAAATAATTATCTATGCGACGATGGAATACAATTACAGGCAATCACCCTTGGGGCTACGGCGAAAGGCTT
>JAFLTN010000112.1 GCA_022510445.1 Muribaculaceae bacterium
ATAAAGGCGACACAGTCCTGGATAAATAACGGAGGAAGATATGGTCTCTACACGGACGATAAACCAAACGAGAAGTTCTACAGTTACGACTCGGTAGCCGATTCCTATGCTCATCATTCCAGATTCCTCAAAGAAAATTCACGTTATGCATCCTGTTTTGCTCTGGCTGCCGACGATTACAAAGGATGGGCATGGGGATTGGACAAAGCCGGATATGCCACCTCAGGGAAATATGCTCCGTCACTGATTTCTGTGATAGAGAAAATGGATTTTTCCAAATATGACAGGATGGTTATGGAAGAGATGGCTGCCAAAGGTCTTAAACCGGGTCAAGGACAAGGTGCCTCTTATGGAGGTGCGGTCGTTTCTTCCTATTATGCCTTCCCATTGAAGAAGAATGAATTCATGCTGGTAACATCTCCTTTTGGTCTGCTACAGGATCCCTCTAACCCGAAGTATGAACAGATGCACAAGGGTATCGATATCAAATGCAACAATGAACCATTGTTCGCAACCGAAAAGAACGGTAAGGTAATATCGGTAAATGAGAATACCAATACTCCCGGAGGAGAATCAGTTACCATACAATATGAAAGAGAGGACGGCACAAAGATGCAGGTCTATTATGCACATCTTTCATCAATAAGTTTAAAGGTTGGAGAAACAGTAAATGCAGGTCAGTAGATTGGAATATCAGGCAACACAGGAACCAGGACTACCTGACCCCATCTTCACTTAGGGATTAAGCAGATTGATGCCGATGGCAAAGCCAGGGATATAGATCCGGCAATTTATCTAGCGGACATAGCTTCCAAAGGGAATATCAATATAAAGGCCATGCATAATGGTACTGACATACTTGAAAAATATAAAGTAGAGATTCCGGAATCTCAGACTCAGGATAGAGAAATAATAAACGACCTTGACTTATCCCTTACTCCGGAAGACTGGATGAAAAAGCTTCTCTCTTCTGAAAATGGAGGTGTCGGAATGTCCGGAATGATTGCAGATCCTATAATGGATATGGTAATTACAATGTTTACTTCCCTGATGGCATTTGCAAATACCATCGACAATAAATCAGAGGAAGAAAAGATGGCCATAGCTACAGAATCTGCCCTAAATATATCAATTGATCTTACAGCATTGGTGCCTTCTATGAAGGAATGTTATCTGACTATAAGCGAAGGTTCGTTGCCGGTATTACATGCCAATGACGGCAAGGAAAGCTTTTCGATACAACTGACAACAAATGACATGAACCGGTTAAATCTTGAACTTTCTGACGGATCTCTTGATGAAAACCAAAAACAGCAGAGAGTTTCATCAGTAATAGGCAATATGATTGTAAATTCAAAGATGTCCCAGACCTATCAGCAGGGAATGTCAGAGGGTCAGGAACAAGGCATGCAATTGAAATAAGTTCTAATCCACTAATAAACAATAAAGATGTTAATAGATAATTCAAAAGTGAATGGAGTGGTAGCGGGAGCAGCCTCCTTGCGAACCTCTAAAGACGGTAAGTCCTATATGAGTTTTAACCTTATAGTCAATGTTCCGGGTTCAAGGAACAATATGCCCGGGCAAGAAATCCTGATATCGGTATCTAAAGAAGGTACTCAAAATGATACTCAAAGTTTTTCAGCCGGTCAACGGATTGAAGTTGAGGGAATCCTGACTTTCAGAAAGAACGGGGATAATCTGTATTTCAACATCAAAGCCACCAATATAGACTTCAATCCAGAAGAGACAAAAGACAGGATTGAAGGGACACTCGAATTCAAGGGTACACTCGGTAACAAAGTGGAAGAAAAGACGGACAAGAAAGGGAATCAATTCATAATCTTTTCTGCTTTCTCGACAGACAAAGTTGGGGAAGAATTCCAGTTTACCTTGGTTCGTTTTATCAGATTCAATGCACAGAGAGGTCTTCATGTTGCCGAAGTCAAAGATACAGGCGACCGGACAGTTGGAAGTGTCTTCATACAATGGACGTATAAGTCTGGATTGTCTGTGTGATTCCGTGGGATTATGGGAAAAGAAACTGCCGTTTGCACCGGCTGACGGAGAAGAAGCTCCTTATTAAGTATGGCATATCGGAAATTCAATAGTGACGGGCCTTCAGCTGAAGAAAAGGCTCTTGACCGCTTCGCTGATCTGATGATTGAGAAGATCAAATCCTTGCAGAAGGATAGGGAGAAGCCCTGGTTAAGCGAGAATATGCTGAAATGGCCGAAGAATCTTAGCGGTCGAAAGTACAACGGTATGAATGCCGTAGGTCTAATGTTGTTCAGTGAACAGAAGAAACATGAGCTGCCTGTAATCTGTACATTCCAAAGAGTTGTAGGTCTAAATTATGATGCAGACAAGAAACCTTTGGTTGATAAGGAAGGCAAAAATTTTCCGATTGTGACTGTAAACAAGAGAGAGAAATCATTCCCGGTCTTCAAAACTACTTTTACTTGTGTCAATAAAGACAACAGAGCGAAAATTCCTTATGACGATTACAAGAAGTTGTCTCACGAGGAAAAAACAGGACTATAATGTCTATCCGAAGTTGAACGCCTATAATATGTTCAATGTAGATCAGACGAACATTAAGGAGGCTCGTCCTGAATTTTATGCCAAGCTTCAGGAACCGAATCAGCTTCAGAAAACCAAGTTGGAGAATGCAGATGTCTTTTCTTTACCGGCTGTTGATGAAATGATAGCAAAGAATGCCTGGGTTTGTCCCATTCGTCCCATTAAACAGGATGAAGCCTATTACAGTCCTTCAAGAGATGTAATAGTAGTTCCGGAGAAGAATCAGTTCATCGACGGAGAAAGTTACTATGGCACGACTTTCCCCGAAATGATTCATTCTACCGGCCATACAGACAGACAGACTAAAACGATTGGAACCAGGATCCGTCTTTGGTTCCGATTCCTATGCTCGAGAGGAACTGGTTGCTGAATTGGGAGCTGCACTTACCTGTTCCAGCTATGGAATAGTTAAGTATATCAAGGGAGACTGTGCTGCTTATCTTAAATCCTGGCTTGACCATCTATAAATGGAACCGGACTTCATCAAATCAACCCTTCAGGATGTAAAAAAGGTTACTACAATGTTGCCGAGCCGTATAGACAGGGTTCAAGAGCAGATAAACAGTTATCAATCAATGCCCAGTCATGAAAGAGGATATCCTGATATGTACGATATGAACATGGACGGCAATACGGTAGAGGTAGCCTATTCAGAATTACAGCACTTTGAACAAGTCGAAGGAGAAAATTTGCCCTTCAGAGGTCGTGGACGATAATTGTTAGCAATGATAGAGTAGATTTTTTTCATGTCATAGATGTTTGGTTAATTGTTGGAACGACAGACTCCCTCCAGAGCCTGCCGTTCTCTTTTTTTACATGGATAATGTTAAAATTTTTATTATTTCGATATCAAAATTTTTTATTAATTTTGTTTTATTATAATTCTTGGTTAAATATCGTACTGTGGATAATATCAGTCTATCTCTTCGGGTGCCCAGCACCTACTTTTTACCAGTTCATTCTGGGTTCAATTAACTTGTTTAATTTTTTTAAAAGTATGAAGATGATGGAAGCTAACAAAAAAACTCTTGGATGGTGGGCATTTGGCAATATGGGCGGTATGCTAAAAGAGGAAGGCTAGGTAAAGACACAGGAAGGTTTGACATATGCCAAAAGGGTTCGACCCCCTTTCCGCTCACTAAAGCGGGTGTGTCAAAATAAGAGATGACACCTATTTTCTGCTTTAAAACGATTGATTAAATTTGTTATTGAAAAATCCGAATATCTAAATTCTATATATGTCATACCTGAAAAAAGAAACCAAATTAGAGATATACAATATCTTCAAAAAAGAAAATATTCTGGACTCTATTTTAAAGAAAAATATATTTTTATCATTTTTAGAATCGATTTGGGATATTTCTAAATTACCATCCACTGATCATAGATATAAATCATTAAAAGAAGATATTATTCAACATTTTATAAATAACGACGATTGGGATATCGATTTACTTTTTATTGGAAAGCTGTCATTACTTGATGACGATGAAAAATTTAAAAGTTTCATTGAAAAGATAGTATCACCTGATCTTTTTGATAATCTTACACAGCAGGAAAACAGGATAATATCTTTGAATAAGATTCTTGAGAGCAATAATCTTGAGTTGGTCATATACGATGAATCGGAAAATGGATTTTACAGATATCTCATTTCGTCAATAAAAAGCGGGCCCGATTCATCTGAAATACCCATCAACACCATACCGTTCTTTATTGATAAAAATACATGGGGTGATTCACGAAAACCAAGCTCACATACAAAACCTGATATTTTCCCATCTTTCCTATTAGCAGTAGATCATTGGGATGATTTTGGGGTAGAATCCCAATTTGATCTGTTTTATTATCCTTCGGAAGAATCTAATGTTCCTATAGGGGCAGTAAAAATTATACATAAGACTGAACTCTCATATAAAGAGTTAGCGAATAACTATTATTTGTCCAGAGAGTATTTACCGGAGAGTTTCACTAATTTATCAGAATGCTGCTCCTTGGGTCAAAGCAAAGATTATTATAATAACATTAAAAAAAATTTTCCGGATAATTATAAAAGTATTCTATGGGCTCTACAGGATGCAGCAATTTTCAGTGAAATAGAAGATAATTTTTCACAACATAATCAGTTTCACAGTCTAATAAGAGAGAATGAAGCTGAAAGACTTTTACGTCAAGAGAAATATACAATAGAAGGACAAGATATCAAACACAAGTATCAATTCACCTATTCTTTTACACCTAAATATAGTTCCGATAACATAAGCTTTGAATTTAAATTTGACCAAGAGTCTAACTTGCCCAATCGTATCTTTGCCGTGATAGGTGAAAACGGTGTGGGTAAAACTCAGTTCATTACAACACTTCCGCATGATATTGGCGCCGGTAAGTCAGAAAATTTCTCTCCCCATATCCCTTTGTTCAGTAAAATTATTGCTATTTCAAATAGTTATTACGACAGCTTCAATATTCCGAAAAGGACTGCGTCTTTTAATTATGTATATTGTGGCTTATCTAAACTTGAAAAGGGCAAAAAAGAAGTTCTGACTCCTTTAGCAATGAAGCAACGATTGCACAAAGCCTGTAAAGATATACAAAGAAAGAAAAGAAACGAGTCTCTCATAAAAATACTTAAGGAAATATTAGATGCCGAAATCTTAGAGATACTCTTCACCTATAATGAAGAAGAAAAGCCGGAATTCAATTTTGATAAGATATCATCGATATGCAACACTATTAGTTCCGGACAGAGCGCTTTGCTTTATATTCTTTGTGATGTAGTTTCGAATATAAGATATGATTCACTTCTGCTATTTGACGAGCCGGAGACACATCTTCATCCCAAGGCTATCACCACACTTATGAATGCCATAAATGTTCTGATCCAAGAGTATGAATCCTACTGTATTATCGCCACTCATTCACCATTAGTGATCAGGGAACTTCTTTCTCGGAATGTTTTCATCATGGAAAGGCACGGAAAATTTCCTTCAGTCAGAAAGATTGGTCTCGAATCATTCGGTGAAAATCTGACTACACTTACAGAGGAGATTTTCGGAAACAAAGAAGTGGAAAAATATTATAAAAATAAACTGACCGAATTAGTAAGATATGGGTATTCTTTTGAAGAAATTACCTCGTTATTGCAAAATCAAGATATACCTTTGAGTCTTAATCTCACTATGTTTATAAAAAACCTTATATCGTCTTTATCATGAATAAAATAAAGAGATATCCTGACGACTCTTTTGAGTTTCATAATGAGGTGCTGAATAGTAAGCATTTCCGACCTAAAGATCCTACTTACAAGATAAGAATTAAAGCCTTGGGCCCTCAAGTAAAGGCTCAGTTTGATTGTCACGACAAAGAATTTGACAACGATAATCTGCATGTGCTTAAACCCTGCAATCTGACTAAAAGTGAGCAAGAGGATCTGAAATCCTTGTATGACTATGATTCTAAGCCGTTTCAAAGACTTAACCTCATTCTGACTACAAGAGATAACGGACATATCCAACCTGTATGTCCGCTTTGTACTATCAATAATGCAAACACCCTTGACCATCAGATTCCGAAAACAAAATTCCCGGAACTATCGGATCATCCACGCAATCTTATACCATGTTGCAGTGAATGCAACAGTTACAAATCTGACAATTGGCTTAATGGACCAGACAGAAGATATCTGAATCTATATATCGATACACTTCCTGACAAGCAATACCTTTTTGTTAACTTATCGTTGGAATCAGGCACTGTAAAAGTAGAATTTTCAATTGATAATCGGGAAGGATTGGATCCGGTGCTTTATAAGAAGATTGAAAATCATTATGGAGATTTGAAATTGTGCAAAAGATTTGCTAATAACAGTTACAACATAATTTCGGAATTAGGGAATATGATTTCAGGCCTATGCTCTTTATTGTCAGATGACGATATAAAAAATTATATAGAAAAAAAAGAGTGCGAGATGAGGCGAGTATACGGATTCAATTATTGGAAGTCACTGCTTATACTTGAATGTTGCAGAAAAGAGGACATCTTTCAATTCTTAAAAAATCCTTACTGAATTCTGATTATATTGCTCAAATCAGTTATTTTTTAAATTATAAAAGAGGGTGTGTCAAAATTAGAGAAGACACTCCCTCTAAATCAAATTTTGAGAGGAAAGAAATTTTGCCGGAACTTACTATTGCTAATTTGTATGAAGAAATTAAAAGAAATGGTATCAAATATCCTAAAATAGTTCTTGCCCAAGCCATACTTGAAACAGGCTGGTTCAAGTTTAATGTATGCAGGAACAAGCATAATCTTTTTGGTCTTACAAATCCGAGAACAAAGGATTATTATGAGTTCGACCATTGGGCTGGATCCGTCAAGGCTTATTACATGAAGGTGCAATATCGTTACAAAGGAGGTAACTATCTTTTATGGTTTAAAAAGATAGGTTATGCCGAAGACCCCGGATATATCAGGGCTGTCATAAGAGTTTTGAAACAACTTTAAGTTAAAGAAAGTCAAATAACGGAAATTCAAATCGACTGATTTTGGTAATTAAAAATATATCGGTAATTTTGCAAAAATTACCGATATGGAAGTTGTACAAAAAAATATAATGACAACTATTGCCGATACTATAAAGAGTTCCAATAATGGAAGTCTCTTTTTCAGTAATAGCTTTCCTGCATATGGGGATGAATATGTAGGACATATCATGTCCGATCTTGTAAAGGAAGGAGAACTTTATCGTATAGGCAGAGGTGTTTACCTAAAAACTAAAAAGACGAAATTCGGATTGGTTTATCCTGACCTTGAATATATTGCAAAAGCTATAGCAAAACGGGACAACGCCGATATTCTTCCGACAGGAGCAATGGCCTTGAACATTCTTGGCTTATCTACACAAGTTCCTATGAAACCTACA
>JAFLTN010000113.1 GCA_022510445.1 Muribaculaceae bacterium
TAATCCTGACAATCAAATCACTAAGTTAAAAGTGTATTTGATTTGTATTTGATTTTAAACCTTTATTTGCTTAAACCAGGATTAATCCTCTATGGCAGCTTGGGCCGCGGCTACGCGTGCGATTGGAACACGGTAGGGTGAGCAGGAAACGTAGTTCATGCCAAGTTTGGCACAGAACTTAACGCTCGAAGGTTCACCTCCATGCTCACCACAGATGCCGACTTTGAGGTCAGGATTTGCGGCACGACCTTTCTTAACTCCCATTTCAACAAGCTGTCCTACACCTTCCTGATCAAGAACTTCGAACGGATCAACTTTAATGATACCATGTTCTTTATAGAACTTGAGGAACTTCGGAGCGTCATCACGAGAGTATCCGAAGGTCATCTGAGTAAGGTCATTAGTGCCGAATGAGAAGAAATCAGCAACCTCAGCAATCTTATTAGCTGTAAGGGCTGCACGGGGCACCTCTATCATGGTTCCAACCTTATAATGGAGGGAATTACCTTTTTCTTCAAATACTTTAGCAGCTGTTGTGTTGATTACGTCAGCCTGATTCTGGAGCTCTTTGAGAGTACCAACTAACGGTACCATAATTTCCGGTTCAACCTTTATGCCACGTTCCTTACAAGCAATGGCAGCCTCAATGATAGCACGTGTCTGCATTTCAGTGATCTCAGGATATGTAATCCCAAGACGACAACCACGATGTCCGAGCATTGGATTGAATTCTTCAAGTTCGTCTACTTTAGCCTTGACTTCAGCAAGTGTCAGACCCATTTCGTCTGCCAGTTCTTTTTGAGTGGCTGTCTGATGAGGAACGAATTCATGCAACGGTGGGTCAAGAAGACGGATAGTCACTCCATAACCATCCATAGCCTCGAAGATTCCCTCGAAGTCTCCACGTTGTATCGGAAGAAGTTTCTTAAGAGCGGCACGACGTCCTTTTTCATCAGAGGCAAGAATCATCTCACGCACAGCTTTGATTCGGTCGCCTTCGAAGAACATATGTTCAGTGCGGCAAAGACCGATTCCCTGAGCACCGAAATGACGAGCCTGTTTGGCATCGCGAGGAGTGTCAGCATTTGTGCGGACATAAGTCTTGGCATATTTTGTGGAAAGATTCATAACAGCACCAAAGTCACCGTCCAGTTCCGGTTCACGGGTCGGAACCTGGCCGTCATAAACCTCACCTGTTGATCCGTTGAGTGAAATCCAATCACCTTCATGATAGACCTTTCCACCCATTTCCACTGTTTTTTCCTTATAGTCTACCTTAATATCGCCGGCACCGGAAACGCAGCATTTACCCATACCACGGGCCACAACAGCTGCATGACTTGTCATGCCACCACGCATGGTGAGGATACCTTGTGCAACAGCCATACCTCTAAGGTCTTCGGGAGATGTTTCGATACGTACAAGAACAACTTTCTTTTTCTTTTCAGCCCAAGCTTCCGCGTCATCAGCCTGGAAAACGATCTGACCAGCTGCTGCACCCGGAGAAGCCGGAAGACCTTTTGCAACAACAGTTGCTTTCTTAATATCCGATTTATCAAAAACAGGGTGGAGCAGTTCGTCAAGCTTCTGAGGTTCCATTCTCAAAAGAACAGTCTTTTCATCGATCATGCCCTCACGTAAAAGATCCATGGCAATACGTACCATTGCAGCACCTGTCCTCTTACCATTACGGGTCTGCAACATCCAAAGCTTACCATCCTGAATAGTAAATTCCATGTCTTGCATATCCTTGTAGTAATCTTCAAGTTTATGAGCAATGGCAATGAGTTCTGCAGCACAATCAGGCATGGATTCTTCGAGTGAAGGATATTTTTCACGTCTTACTTCTTCTGAAATACCCTGGAGTGCAGCCCATCTACGAGATCCCTCTATTGTGATCTGCTGTGGAGTTCTGATACCTGCAACCACATCTTCTCCCTGAGCATTTATAAGATATTCTCCGTTGAAAATATTTTCTCCTGTGGCAGCATCACGGCTGAATGCAACACCAGTTGCGGAGTTATTTCCCATATTGCCATAAACCATGGCCTGGACATTTACGGCAGTTCCCCATTCTTCAGGGATCTGATTCATTCTACGATAAAGGATGGCCCTTTCATTCATCCAGCTGTCAAAGACCGCGCAGATGCCACCCCAAAGCTGTTCCCATGCTGATTCCGGGAAATCTTTGCCGGTGTAATCTTTAACGGCAGCTTTAAACAACTTAACGAGTTCCTTAAGGTCATCTACATCAAGTTCGTTATCATACTTAACGCCTTTTTCTTCTTTTACTTTATCAATAATAGCTTCAAACGGGTCAATGTCAGTCTTGCTCTTTGGTTTCATCCCAAGAACCACGTCACCGTACATCTGCACGAAACGACGATAGCTATCCCAGGCGAAACGAGGATTTCCGCTTTTAGCCGCCATAGTGGCAACGGAAGCATCATTCATACCGAGGTTAAGCACAGTATCCATCATACCCGGCATGGAAGCTCTTGCACCTGAACGAACAGAAACGAGCAAAGGATCGCTTGGATCATCAAATTTCTTACCGGTGAGTTTTTCAACATGAGCGATAGCAGCTTCTACTTCACTTTTAATGTCAGCTACCACTTTGTCACGCCCATATTGGGTGTATTCCGAACAGATTTCTGTAGTAATGGTAAATCCGGGAGGAACAGGCATTCCAAGCAGATTCATTTCAGCCAAATTGGCACCTTTACCGCCAAGCAGGTTTCTCATGCTGGCATTACCTTCAGCTTTACCGTCGCCGAATGTATAGATCGCTTTTGCCATTTAATTTTTCTTTTTAAATGTTCTAATATGAAATAGTGATTTGATTTTCTTTAATGGATGAATGTGCACCCACCTTATGAGCCCACATTTGCAAAATTATAAAAACTAAATGAATTTATGTAATTTTGTGGAATAAAAAGTTGAATATGTCTCGAAAAAAAAAGGAACTTCCTGAAATAAGAAATGTGGAAATCACCGGAGTAGCAGCCGAAGGTAATGCAATAGCCAGGCTCAAACTAAAGGAATCTGATCCTGATCCTATAGTTATTTTTGTTCCCTTTGGAGCGCCGGGAGATATCGTAAACATTAAGATTGATAGAAGAAAGCATAGTTTTTGCGAAGGACATATCACCCAAATTCTATTTCCATCTCCGGTTCGGCTTGAACCGCCATGTGAATATTTCGGAATATGTGGCGGCTGCCGATGGCAGCATCTGCCATATCCCGAGCAACTTAAATATAAGCGACAACAGGTGGTTGATGCTTTGACGAGGATCGGAAAAATAGAACTCCCACATATTAAAGAGACTTTAGGATCTAAAAAAATCTGGCATTATCGCAATAAGATGGAATATACATTTTCCAATCGCCGATGGAAATCCTGGGCTGAAATGAGGGGAGAGGTACCTCAAGATGATGCCACCGATGCCTTAGGATTTCATATACCCGGGTCTTTCGATAAAGTTTTACAGATTGACCAATGCCTTCTTCAGGAAGGGATAGGAGACAGGATGAGGAATTATTTATATAATCTGGCCAGGGAAAAAAGATATTCTTTCTATGATATCAAGGAAAATAAGGGCCTTTTAAGAACCCTTATGATAAGAATCGCAGAATCAGGTCAGATTATGGTCTGCCTTAGTTTCGGTGAAAATGATAATGAACTGATCTTTGAGATCCTTGAAAGCATAAAGAATGAGTTTCCGGAAATAACCTCATTGCAATATGTCGTGAATCTGAAATTGAATGATTCAATAGCAGATCAGGAAGTAATAAATTATAAGGGACCGGGATATATAGAAGAAACAATGGGGAATTTAAAATTCCGCATAAGTGCCAAGTCATTCTATCAGACAAATTCTCTGCAGGCTCATGCTTTATATAAGACGGCGGCAACATTTGCCGGTTTGGTTAAAAATGAAGACAGCAAGGAGAAACCGATTGTTTATGATCTTTACACCGGAACCGGCACGATTGCCAATTTTGTGGCAGGCAGCGCTAAAAAGGTCATAGGAATTGAGTATGTGGAAGATGCAGTAGAAGATGCCAAAATTAATTCCAAGATCAATGGCATTGACAATACGGAATTCTATGCAGGAGATATGAAGGATTTATTGACAGAACAGTTTTTAGAGCATCACGGTAAGCCACAAGTAATGATTATAGATCCTCCGAGAGCCGGAATGCATGCAGATGTTGTGGATGTTATACTAAAATCAGATACGCCTGTTATTGTTTATGTCAGTTGCAATCCTGCCACACAGGCCAGAGATCTTTCATTGCTTGATAGGAAATATAAAGTGACAGATGTGCAACCTGTGGATATGTTTCCCCACACTCATCATGTTGAGAACGTTGTTCGGCTTGAACTAAGAAGCAATAATTAAAATTTTGACCATTTATGATTACAGCCTCAATAAAAAAGAAAGAAAATATTGCAGAATATCTGCTATATATGTGGCAGATTGAAGATCTTATCAGGGCAAATTCCCTTGACATAGACAAAATTCAGTCTAACATTATAGACAAATATACTGATCTTTCAGAATCTCAAAGGAAAGATATGAGAGATTGGTATGAATCCCTGATCGATATGATGAGAAGGGAAGATGTGACTCAAAAAGGACATCTTCAGATAAATAAGAACGTTATCATAGCTCTTGAAGACCTGCATCATCGATTAATGGCAGATACAAAATTTGCTTCGTATTCAGCTCAATTTTACCATACCTTACCGATTATAGTGGAATTAAGAGCCAAAGCCGGGGAGGAGAAGGCAGGAGAAATAGAGACATGCTTCAACGCTCTTTACGGGGTGTTGCTCCTGCGTCTTCAAGGGAAAGAGATATCTGAGGAAACGCAGCAAGCGATTGCCCAGATATCAAAATTCCTTGCCGTTCTGTCAATGTATTATAGAAAAGATTTCAATAATGAACTTTTCTGCGATAATTGAAAACTGTTTTCCCCTATATACAAAATCTATTAAAAATAATTTCCATGAGCGAAGAGCTTGCAAAAGAGATTAAGAAAAGAAGAACATTTGCTATAATTTCCCATCCGGATGCAGGGAAAACCACATTGACTGAAAAATTGCTATTATTTGGGGGGGCCATTCATGTCGCCGGAGCGGTAAAAAGCAATAAGATAAAGAAAACCGCTACATCTGACTGGATGGAAATTGAAAAACAGAGAGGCATTTCTGTAGCCACATCTGTCATGGGATTTGATTATGAGGGATATAAGATCAATATTCTTGACACCCCTGGTCACCAGGATTTTGCTGAAGATACTTTCAGGACCCTTACCGCCGTAGACTCTGTCATAATAGTGGTGGATGTGGCAAAGGGAGTGGAAACGCAGACAAGGAGACTGATGGAGGTTTGCCGGATGAGAAATACCCCCGTTATAATTTTTGTAAATAAATTAGACAGAGAGGGCAGGGATCCGTTTGACATACTCGATGAGTTGGAAAACGAACTAAAAATTAAAGTCACACCTTTGACATGGCCCATTAATATAGGAGCCAAATTTAAAGGTGTTTACAATATTTATGAACAAGGTCTTGATCTGTTTACCCCTTCCAAGCAAACAATAAGTGAACGAATTGAAATAGACGACGTAAATTCTCCATTGGTAGATGAGCTGATAGGAGAGAGCGATGCGGTAAAGTTAAGAGAAGACTTGGAACTGATAGAAGGAGTATACCCCGAATTTAACGAACAGAGTTATCTGGAAGGAAAATTAGCCCCGGTTTTTTTTGGTTCTGCTCTTAACACATTCGGAGTTAAGGAACTTTTAGATTGTTTCGTCAAGATAGCTCCGTCACCTAAACCGGTGGTTGCTGAAGAAAGAATGATAAAGCCGGAAGAGGAACAATTTTCCGGATTTGTATTCAAGATACATGCTAATATGGATCCCAATCATAGATCCTGCATAGCATTCGTTAAGGTATGTTCAGGCAAATTCGAAAGAAATGTGGGGTATCGTCATATACGCACTGACAAGGTGATGCGATTCGCAGCTCCGACTGCATTTATGGCACAGAAGAAGAGTGTGGTTGAGGAGGCTTACCCCGGAGACATAGTAGGAATTCCGGATACAGGGAATTTCAAGATAGGGGATACCCTTACCTCCGGAGAGGTGATCCATTTTAAAGGATTGCCATCTTTCTCTCCTGAAATGTTCAAATATATTGAAAATGCAGACCCTATGAAATCCAAGCAACTTGAAAAAGGAATCAGGCAGCTGATGGATGAGGGTGTGGCACAGCTTTTCACAAGTAGTTTTAACGGCCGAAAGATTATAGGAACTGTGGGACAACTTCAATTTGAAGTAATCCAATATCGGCTTTTGCATGAATATGGGGCACAATGCAGCTGGGAACCGATAAGTTTGTATAAGGCTTGCTGGATTGAGAGTGAGGATCAAGATGCTTTAGATGCATTTAAGAAAAGGAAACATCAGTTTATGGCAACCGATAAGGAGGGGAGGGATGTGTTCATGGCTGATTCAAACTATGTCTTGCAAATGGCTCAGAATGATTTCCCGAAAATAAAATTTCATACATCTTCAGAATTCTGATCACCAGAAAGTGGCATAAGTTCACTATCTAAATCGGTCGGTTCTGCAAGAGGAATATGATCAATTATCACTTTCTTGTAATAAACAAGCAGGAGAGTGGTCAATGGCAAGGCTATAATCATGCCTATAATTCCTAAAAGGGTTCCCCAGATAGACAATGAAAGCAAAATAATCGCCGGATTCAATCCCATGGATTTACCCATGATTTTTGGTGTAAGGATATAATCACAAATGCTTTGGCTAAAGAGATAAACCAATCCGCATTTTCCCAACATTACCCAAAATCCTGTGCCACTATCTCCTAAGGTCGAAATATAACAGATGATAATAACCGGGATTAATGTTATATATTGAAAATATGGTATCATATAAAGAATGCCAACCAGAACTCCCATCACAATAGCCATGGGCATCCCCACAATAGTGAAACCTACACAATAGAAAACCGCAGCACAACAAGCAATGAGAAGCTGACTGCGGAAATACTTATTCATGCTGACTTTTACGTCAGTGGTTATCTGAAGAACTGTTTTACGATATTTCTGAGGAACCAATAGGGAAAATCCTGTTCCTAATCTGTCATAATCCAAGAGAATAAAAATTACATAAATAAAGGTTAAAAGCCATTCGATAGAATGGATTATGAATTCTAAAGAAAAGGAAATGATGGTTTCACCTTTGTCAAGCCATTGACCTAACTTGCCAGTTTCGAATTCAACAACCAAAGTATGAAAATTAAGTTGCTTTTCAATGACAGCACTAATATTTTCCGGTAAAAATGGTAGGGAAAGGGTATGACCCGAAGAAGATTTTAACATTTTGCCCATTTCCGATATTTCCCTGATAACCGTGGGGGTAAAGAAATAGAACAATAAGAATATAATTATAAGGCCA
>JAFLTN010000114.1 GCA_022510445.1 Muribaculaceae bacterium
AGGAAATTCCATGCATATTTAAAACACGGATATTATCCATTTTTTGTGAAAGATAAAGAAACAGAATATTGGGGAAGGGTTGAAAAGATTGTATCTGATGTAATTGAAAGAGATATCCCTTCTTTAGAGAATATTGACTATGTGTCATTAATGAAGGCAAAACAATTGTTGGGAATATTATGCGAACAATCGCCCTCGACTCTCAATATTGAAAAGACTGCAAGAAATATAGATATTTCTAAGAATTTATTAGTAAAACTGCTTCTTTTATTAGATAAGTCTCAAATTTTACGTCTCTTATATTATAAAAATGAAAGATCTCCCAAATCTTTGGCCAAGCCTCAGAAAATACTTTTTGATAATTCGTCGATAGCATATTCTTTAGGTGTCGCAGATATTGGCAGAGTAAGAGAAAGTTTTCTTGCTTCTGCTTTCAGAGGTCATGTCGTTGGATACCCTTTAAAAGGAGATTTACTTGTTGACAATAGATACTTATTTGAAGTGGGAGGTTCCGGGAAAGGATTTTCACAAATAGCAAACTTACCGGATAGTTTTATTGCAGCGGATGATATTGAATTTGCTTTTGGGAATAAGATTCCGTTATGGATGTTTGGGTTCCTGTATTAAAGAATCAATTTTTCAGAAAATTTGATCATTGGAAAAAAGGGTGCATGAGAAATTTAAAAACTAATGTAAACTCCCCATAAGGGAGTTTTATTGTTATATTAAAGTGTTGGTTTTAAAGTTGGAGAACTGTCTTTTTTTGGCTAACCAAGAATTTTTTATAAAGATTTTTTTATCATCGCCGTGAATTTTATAATCCAGCTTGCCAAAGGAGCCGGACAACTTAGCAAACCTCCATTAAATTGAAGATTCAGCATAGAATACCTTATTCTAAAAGCAGGATTGTATTTTTTTGTATATACAGACAGACTGTTACCATTTATATTCGACTCAGCCTTAACTTCTATGGGAATTATATCCCGATCAAGTTGTAAAACAAATTCCACTTCAGCCTTCCCTTCAGAAGTCCAATAATATGGCAGATCCCCTTTTAATTGTGGAAGTATGCTTTGCAAAACAACATTTTCTGCCATGGCTCCCTTAAATTCCGTATAGCCGGCTATAGGATCCATTATGACGGAGGCAGGTAAATTAGCAAGTTTCCTTATCAAACCACAATCAAGCCCGTAGACTTTAAAGGCATTAGTTTCCTTATAGGCACTTAGAGGTAGACCCGGTTTTGAAATATCGAAAATCCTATAGATCAATCCTGCTGTTTCAAGCCATAACAATGCGTCTTCATAATCCTTAGATCTGGCGCCACTCCGAATTACATTATAAATGAATTTCCTGTTCTCTTTTGATAGCTGGACCGGCAAAGAATGCCATAACGCATTTATACGAGGTATCTCTTTCGGTTCAGCATATTTGGCAAAATCAAGCTCATAAAGATTAAGTATATCCTGAAGTTCCTTATCCACTTCCTCTATACCTTTATTCTCATGTAGTTTATTAACTGCTTCCGGCATTCCACCGCTTATCTGATATCTACGATATTCCGTTTTCAGTTTATTGAGAATAATTTCCGGAAGGTGTTCAATTTTATCAAGAGATGCAATGTACTCATAAGTTTTAACGTCGGAAGCCTCGAGAAACTCTTTAAATGTCATGGGATAAATTTTTACTATATCCACTTTTCCCACCGGTACCGTCATTCCCTTTCTCTTTACCGTAATACCCAAAAGAGAACCGGCTGCCATGATATGCATTTCCGGCATATCCTCACAAAAATATTTCAGGCTGTTCAGAGCTTCTTCACACTCTTGTATCTCATCGAAAATAATTAAAGTTTCTCCTGCTTCCAATGGGACATCACTATAAAGAGATAATTCTTTCAGAATTCTTTTAGGTTCTTTCGAGATTTGGAAAACTGATTTTAATTCCGGTTGCCGATCAAAATCAAATTTCACGCTGTATCGAAAAAATTCCTTTCCGAAAGTTTCCATACACCAGGTTTTTCCTGTCTGACGGGCTCCTTCAAGCAATAATGGCTTTCTTCGGGGATTATCCTTCCATTGCTTAAAATACTTGAAAATATCTCTTTTCATAGGAATTTACATTAAATAGTGCGGAAAAGTGTTGCAAATATACATTTTTCCGAACAATTTAATGTATACATGCCGATTTTTTATTGCTTCCCATTCCGAGCTCCTCTGCATTATCGTCTTCAGTATGGTTGTCTTCGCTTTTGCCCTGACCTCATTCTTATAATTTTCCAACACCTCTGCAAATATTATTTTGTTAAGCGCTTTCACCTTTCGGTCAAAGGTTTCAGAACTATGATTAAATTGTGCAGCAGACCTGTGTTTAACAAAGTCTGGCGATTAATCATGGCAATAAGTTCGATGAAAGTTCGAGATTAAAAACCGAACTTTTTCCGAACTCAAATTTACAGAGTTTGTAATGGTTTTGATTTACCTTTGTAGCATCATAAAAAATTTCAACCGATATTCTATGCCATATAGTAGTTTCAATTATAACTAACATCAAATTCAAATAAAACCGGATGAAAAAAATTTTATAATGACAAAATATTTTCTTTGTAAACCCAAAATCCACGCAGCATGCAGCGTCACTACAATTATTCTCATTTCGCTCCTCTGTTTTATTGCCTGCTCCTCAAAGCCGGACCCTCGCCTGTCTGCCATAAACGACCTTGCCTCCTCAAACCCGCAGGCAGCACTTGACAGCCTTGCCCTAATTGATGCATCCCGTCTCTCCGGAAGAGACAGACATTATTACGATTTCCTGACTGTGAAGACAAACGACAAGGCTTACGTCATCCACACTTCGGACAGCCTAATCCTCGACGTGATAGACTATTACAAAAATGAAGACGACAAGGCACTCTATACAGAGGTTCTCTACTATGGCGGACGCGTCTATTCCGACCTCGGAGACCTTCCCACAGCACTCACATATTTCCATAGGGCCATGGACGAGCTTCCGGACAAAGAAAGATACACGGGCCTGGAGTCACGCATTGTCAGCCAGACTGGACGACTCCTCAATACCCTACGCCTCTATGAGGAGGCGATACCCTATGTGGAAAGATCAATAGAGATAAATAAGTATAACCGTGACACCCTGAACTTGGCTAACAACCTGAAACTTCTTGGAAGCATCCATATCCGCAAGGGAGACAACATAGAAGCACAAAATTATTTTATAAAAGCCCTGAGACTTGATAGCACCCTCTCTTCATACGATATTGCGAAATCAAAAATGTATATGGCTGAAATTAAATGGAACCTGGGAGAAACTGACTCCGCACTTGTTCTTATCCGGGAATCCATAGGAAAGGTAAAGCCTATCGTTAGCAATTATGCCCTTTCACGTGGTGTCTACATATATAGGGATAATGGTCTCTATGATTCCGCTTTTCTCATTGCAAAGCGGCTGCTTGACAGCCCCTATCCCTATGAAAAAGATATTGCGCTTCACTTCTTGCTATCCCCTGTGGCAAGAAGTTTTTCATCCCCCGACAGTCTTTCACGATATGTGGGTCAATATGTTGATATCCTGGAAAACAGCTATAACGAGAATGAGACAAGGCTAAGCGTTGACCGGCAGTCCTTATATAATTATCGGCTGCATGAGGGAAAAAGGATCAAGGCTGAACAGAGGGCTCGCAATCTCAGAAATTGGATATTGGTATTTTGCATAGTCCTTTTGGCATGCATCTTTACCATCCTCTCTTTAAAGATATATAATGCCAGAACAGTTATCAGGCTTAAAAACGCCATTGAAATAGCCGCCTCGCTTCGAGACAGGATAAGAAAATACGAGGAGGACAACAAGGAGAGTTCCGCTAAAAGCGAAAATAATAAAAGCAAAGAAGACTCTTTCAGGCTTTCAGTGACAGACGAGATCACATTGCTCAGGGAAAAACTCCGGAGCGAACTATTGGATTTGTATAAAAAGGGGAAAACCTCCCCTTTGCCACATTTCATTTTTGAAACAGAGATTTATAAGAATTTGCAATACCACATTGAAGCGAAAGAAATTTTCCGGGAAGATAATCCTGACTGGAAGGAGGTGGAGAACCTCGTCCTAAGCGTTTCACCAGACTTTATAAAAAACCTTGGAATACTTACAGGACATACCCTGACAAGATATGAAATGCGCACATCCATGCTTATAAAACTCGGTTTTTCCCCTATAGAAATATCCATCCTGGTTGGTAGAGCAAAGAATACAATCTCTACAAGACGCCTAAAAATGGGAGAAAAAATGTTTGGGAAAGGGATTGAAACAAAAATTGTTGATTGCATAATACGCTTGTTATAAAGTGGTTATCTTTGTCTATAAGTTCGATGAAAGTTCGAGATTAATAACCGAACTTTTTCCGAACTCAAATTTACAGAGTTTGTAATGGTTTTGATATACCTGTGTCGCATCATAAAAAATTTTAAACCGATATTCTATGCTATAATTAGGTGGAAATAAGATTTCAGAATTTTACTATTTTTTGGTATATATATATTATCTTTGCATATTATTCATTCAAAATCATTGCCATATGAAACGTTATGTATTAGGTTTAACTACTTTCATAGCGGTCCTTCTCCCGCTGATTGCGAAAGGGGCATCGGTCTCCGTATCTAATCCGCAAGACGATTTCGATTTTTCAATCTCCGAGGGGGAAGCATCTGTTGTAAGTGTGATAGGAAAAAAGGGAGAGATGACAATTCCTTCGGAAGTTGTGATAAACGAAAAATCGTATCCCGTCTCATCCATAGGGGAAGATACTTTCAAAGACAACGAAACATTGAAAATCCTTCATATACCCTCCTCTATAAAACGTATAGGGGCTTATGCATTCCAAAACACAGACCTGCAAGAGGTCTACATAGAGAGCCTTGAGTCATGGTGTGAGATATATTTCGGTTTTTATTATACATCCGGGAATATCTATGAATACTTTGAATCCTACTCCACTCCCTTTAGCCCTCAAACTGCTCTGTTTGTAAACGGACAGCTTGTGAAAGGAGCGCTCTCGATTCCATCAGGAATTGAAAGAATACCCGACTACGCATTTAAAAATCTGTCGGGCATTACCTCCTTGCTGGTTCCAGGAAGTGTGAAATCCATAGGAAAGGATACTTTTTATAATTGTGCGGATCTTTTAACAGTTTATATTGAAGAGGGGGTGGAAAATATTGAGTCGGCGTTCACTGGATGTGGTTCATTGACAGAGGTCACCCTGCCCTCATCATTGTCAAGGGCGCCAAAGCTCGGTGACTTCCCATTGAAAAAATTGAACATACCTTCAATTGACAAATGGCTGGAATGGAAGGGCTCGGGCCCCGTGGTTGGCATTCTCGGGAATGGCTATATTCTTTACGCAGACGGCAATCCTATTCTTGAGGTTTCCATACCTGGCAGCTTCGACTCGGTGAGAGATTGGGCTTTCAACGGTTCCGGAATTGAATCTGTCAAGTTGGCCGAAGGGGTTACCAAAATTGGGAGCCAAGCCTTTTCCGAATCCTCCTTGGAATCAATCACTCTTAGTGAGAGTTTACGCACTATTGAAAATAATGCCTTCGAGAAATGCCACTCATTGAGTAGTATAAATTTTCCGGAAGGTATGGTATATGTTGGGCCAAACGCCTTTAAGTTTTGTCGGAACCTTGAGACCATTACTATTCCTTCTTCAATGAAGTCAGTAGGAGACTATGCTTTCTGTTTTAGTGGAATAAGGTCTGCCATTCTGGGCGATGGGGTAGAGAACATAAATTATAACGCTTTCATGAGTTGCTCAAATCTTAAGGAAATCTCTTTACCTCATTCACTTAGAAATATTGAGTTTTCATCATTTTTTGATTGTGGTTCTCTTGAGGAGTTAATAATACCGGAAGGGGTTGAGTATATGGTTTACGCCCTGAATTTTAATGAATCACTTAGATTGCTGGAACTTCCAACTACGCTAACTGTCTTTTCAGAGTCTTTTACCGAGTGTGGCAGCCTTTCCGAAATAAGGATTTTTGCTATTGAGCCTCCCGAATGTAACCCATATACAAAAGTGGATGATTCTGTCGCAAAAAATTGTGTCCTCTATGTTCCCGAAGGGTCTGTCGAGGCTTACCGGAACTCTCAATATTGGAGACAATTTGAGAATATTTTAGAGACTGGCAGTGAATCCGGAATTGAAACAATCAACGGTAACTCTTCAGAGGAATCACCATCTCCGATCTATGACCTCGGGGGGAGGACTATCAGTCCCGAAAATCTTGCCCCCGGCATATATATCCGCGACGGAAAGAAGTTCGTGGTGAAATAACCCTACGAAATAAGTCCTTTTAGGGGTGTGTCAGAATCCTGACATACCCCTATCTTTATATCCGTTGTTTAGCTTCTTCAACGAGCCGTCTTCCTAACTCCTTGGCCCGGTTGAGGTCTTCCGGGAAATGCTTGTCCCTGTATTCCCTTTTTACTTCTTCTGACACATAGTCAAAAGCCATCTGAGAATAATCATCAAACTGATATGTGAAGTTGATATATAAGGCCTCTCCAAAACCATAAATATGTTTGCAATTTTCAACAGATGTTCCTAAAAGGATGTCATAATGACCCGGAACCATATATTCTTCTGGGGCATTCATGGTAAAAATGCAGGCTGTGTTTTTGGGATTCACTAATGGAGCATTTTTAATATATGAGAATTTCGGAAATAGAAATCTCTCAAGGAAAGCTCTGAATTCACCGGTAGGATAACCGAAATAATTCGGACTTCCAACAATAACAACATCAGCTTCTCTTGCCTTGTCAAGATAGGGCCATGTTTCATCCTTGATGCAGCACACCGGATTTGTCTTGTCAAATCCTTTCCGTTGGCAGCGGAAACAGCTGTAGCATCCTTTCAGATTCTTTATGCTGTAAAGATTGATGAGTTCAGCTTCTGCACCTGCTTCGACAGCACCTTCCATAGCTGCTTTCAATGCTTTGCCTGTGTTGTGGTTCGGTCTCGGTGATCCGTTTACCAACAATACTTTGATTTTCTTCTCTTCCATAATCTTATTTCTTAAAATTCAAATTCTTCATAAACTGTGTTACCCAACCTGTCTTCGAGTACACTCCTGAGTGACCTGAAGAAGAGGGAATGTAGGCCAATACGGGTTTCTATATACGGGTTAAGTGAAATGCATAATCTATTCTTTTATTGTATGTTTCTTTAACACATTAGATTATATAATGGTTGAAAATATTAAAAAATATTTTTTATCCAACACAAAACACTTAAAAATGTCATAAGTGCGGTGACGATATGGGGGAT
>JAFLTN010000115.1 GCA_022510445.1 Muribaculaceae bacterium
TTAAGCAGATTTAAAGAAATAATCCAGTTGACAACGTTATAATTTCAGAAACTCATTTTTCAAACTGAATAAATTCATTATGTCAAACGAAAGATTCATACCGCCTTCGCAGCTTATCATTAATTCTGATAATTCCGCTTTTCATATACATCTTAAACCTGATCAGTTAAAAGATAAGATTATTATGGTGGGAGATCCCGGCAGGGTAGCAATGGTGGCCTCTTATTTCGATGAAATTGAATATGAAGTGAGCTCACGGGAATTCCATGCCATTGGCGGCAAATATAAGGGCAAGGAACTAATGTGCATTTCACACGGCATCGGAGCAGACAACATTGAGATTGTGATGACTGAACTTGATGCTCTTGCCAATATTGATTTTCAAACAAGGAGAGTTAAAGATAAACATAGAACTCTTGAAATCGTAAGAATCGGAACTTCAGGTTCTTTACAATATGAATTGAAAATCGGTGATTTCGTCATAGCGGAAAAAGGTATGGGCTTTGACGGTATCTTGAATTTCTATGCAGACAGAGACAAGGTATGCGATCTTGAATTTGAAAAGGAATTCTGCCGTTCAGTTGATTGGAATCAACTCTGGGCTACTCCTTATGTGGTGGACGCAGATAAAAATCTTGTTGATCGAATAGGGGAGAATGATATGTTCAAGGGCTATACAATCGCCTCTGTAGGTTTTTACGCTCCGCAAGGCCGGGAAGTGAGACTGAAACTTAAAGACCCTGACCTTGTTGCCAAAATCGAAAAATTCAGATTCCAGGGAAGACCGATAACTAATTTTGAGATGGAGTCAGCATGTCTTCAAGGCTTAGCGAAATTATTGGGTCATAAGGCCATGACAGTCTGTTGCATTATAGCTCAACGACGTGAAGAAGATGCCAATACTGACTATAAGCCATCGGTAGAGAAGCTTGTAAAGACAGTGCTCGAAAGGATATAAAGAAGAAAAAGACCGATCCCCGGTTTTGTTAATTTGTTAATATGGCGGACCGCTTTTTATGTTACTTAGCTGATTGTATATCGGTTACCGGGATAACGTATGATTATTCCGTCGAATTCTAATTCGCTCAGTATGGTCATTAACCTTGAAACCGGTATTTTCGACAAACTGCATAACCGGTCAGCCTGCAGCGGTTCACGTGAAAATTTCAATAATTCATAGACTATCTTGTTTTCACCTTCAAGTTCGGGGAATAGATTTCTCTGCTGCGGGGAGAGCTTTATATTAAAAATTTTCCATCCCGTAGTTTCTATAAGATCGGCAGCTCCTGTTATCAATGAGGCCTTTTGTTTTCTTATCAAAAGGTTGCATCCTTCACTGTTTTCGTCAGAAATTCTTCCCGGAAGGGCCATAACATCTCTTGAATAAGAAAAAGCGAAATTTGCGGTAGACATTGCACCTCCTTTTATGGCACTTTCGACTACTACCGTAACATCCGACAAGGCTGCCACGATGCGGTTACGCTCAAGGAAATTTGCCTTAAAGGGCTTTACACCAAAAGGATATTCCGACAGTATGGCCCCTCCCTTCTTAAGAATCGTTCGGGCCAGATCTCTATGGGCAGCCGGATAAATCATATTCAATCCATGGGCTACTACAGCAATAGTGGGTACATTACATTCGAGTGCCTTCGTGTGGGCTATTGCATCAATCCCATATGCCAGTCCGCTGGTTATGACTATGTCGGGGAAATATTCTGAAAGTTCCTTAATCAGTTTTCCGCAAAAATCAACTCCATAGGGGGTTGGACGCCTGGTTCCCACTATGCTTGCAATCTGTTCGTTGTCAAGATCAGTCTCACCTAATTTATATAAAATTATCGGGGCATCTTCAACGGCAGATAATCTTTTGGGGTAATCGTCATCAAGGAGGAAGATGGCCTTAATATGATGCTTGTCGATAAGTTCCGATTCTTTGCGTGCTCTTACAACGGCTTCCTCTCTGGGTAAAGATTCGAACAAGGCTTTGTTGCTTATATCTAATCTTTTTACCAGTTCCCTGGTAGTTTGACCAAAAAAATCTTCCGGACTCACTCCTGAGTCGGAAATCTTTCTGACAGTCTCCGAAGTCATTCCTTTAAGAAAAGAATAAGCCAACTTATAGATCGTTTCTTTACCTTCCATCCAGTCTTATTTGATGTATTTTGCAAATACCTGAGCCAATTCGTCACCCCTGGACAGTTTCCCGTCTTTGAGTATGACGATGGTCACTACCGCTTGAGTGACAACTTCACCGTTGTGTTTGATTATATCCTGATAAAAAATGAATCGAGGCCCTTTCCTTTCAAGCTGAATGCAACTCATGAAACGCTCGCTACCCCTTAAGGAGGACAGATATTCGATTTCAATTTTCCTGACTACGGCATCAATGCCTGAATTGTGCATTTCTATAAAGGAGAGACCCACGTCTTCACAAAATTTATGGCGGGTGTGTTCCATGTAATGGAGATAATTGGCATTATTCACTATCTGCTCACAGTCAAGTTCATAGTCCCTGACTTCCATCTCCATTATAAAGCAATATTTTTTTGTGTCTTTCTGTAGTTTCATAATTGTAAAATACATTATCAATTCCTGATCAACCGCATCTTCACTGCTTTAACAACGACTCAGGAAAATGCTCCAGGTTCAATATATCTGAAGGAAATGCAGTGTATGGTATCCAAAGAAATTCACGTTTTCCCTGGCCAAAAAAGAAAGTTACTCCATCAATTCCTGACTTTGTTTGATTTATAGATTCATATGCAAAGTCAAACTGACGTTCCATAACATTCTCATTTTCTTCTTCATCTTCCTCTTGGTTCTTATCTTTTGCTTTTTTTTGCTGTAAATACATTTTCAGGATAATCCTGTCAGGACGGAAAATTATTTTATGCGTTGTCGGATTAAGAACGTTTATTAGCCTCAATCCATAAAAAAAATATAAGAAAGAAAAAGTTAAAGGAATAATAATGCACAACCATAGAAGGGAAAGTATATAGAATCTGAAATCCAGAATTGCTCCGGATATTAAAAATCCCATAAAAATAATCAAAGCTATCCGGATCCATACCTTCCCATATTCCGAAATCAGAACAGAATGATATTTTTTAGCCGACATTTTAAACATTTCTGTTTCAAAGTTATTGAAGGCTCCCATATCAGGAGGTATCGAATCAGGCAGTCTCATTTCCCATCCCTCAGTTGACGGATTTTCTGATAAGTTTCAAGATTCTTAGGCACAAGCAATTGCACATATCCTGTTCCTTCATCATTAAAAAGACGGGTGATATCTATATACTTGTCGCCATTCCCCATTTTAAAAGGGAAAACTTCATCACGTCTGCCTTTAACTATATCACCCTGTTTTGAACGACCGGTTATTTTGTCGCCTTTAAGGTCTTCATTCACTCCATCTTCAGAACAGAAGACCCCCATGACCTCTGAACATGGAGGATAACCGAGTCCGGTCCACATGATATACTCCGATGTTATCTTATCCGGATCTATTTCTTCTTTGGGTTCCAATGGTTTGACTCCTTCAATTACAATTGTAGCCGTAGATTTATATCTGGGAATAAAATCCTGGTCTATGACCCAATTATCACCTGACACAGCAAAATCCTTTTTCAAAAGGTCGTGATAAAACGAACGGCTCACACATTCTGTCAGGACTTCAGGGGTCACCCCCTTTTTCTCCATATAAGGAGCCAGAAGCTTTTCTGCATTTTTCTCCCTGATAAATCCATAACCTTCATCCGGTCGACCGTAATGGCTGTAATTTGTTCGGATCATGATATGGTCTTTTTCGTCTTCAAGATTCCGGCGAATATATGAATGATTGTTTGTTTCAAAAAATGCACCTTTTCCATAGGCGTCAATGACTCCGAAATTTGCCTCTACACCTAAGGGCCTCGGTAATGTGTCAAGAAGATTGGCAAAATCATTGACGGTCTTGCAAATCTGGAGGGCTCTCGTCATAACTATTCCCTCCTTATCCATATCCTTTTCCGGCACATTGTCATCTTTCAGATTGTAAGATGCTGTATTCATGACAGCGAATCCGTATTCATTCATTCCCATCCATGCTTCGTTCAAAAGTGAATCATTCGCATTGAATAATGCCACGTATGAATAATTGCCGTCTTTTGCCGGAACATATTCAATCTTGTTGTCGATGTTGCTGGTGTCTCTGTTTTTCCAGAGAAGGGGACGACCGTAGGGGTTTAAATCCGCGCCAATGATGGCGGAGGTACAGGCCCAGGCTTCTATGATATTTATTGCAACAAGAAACAGTGCAATAATCAGCTTATTAAACTTTGGCATGCTATTTGTAACGTTATTTTCTACAAAATTAACGAATATTGTGTAACACCCTTATAAAAAATATAAAAGATTAGAATTATGGAACTACCTGAAGATCCCAATATTCTTGTCAGTATTCTTAATATGAAACTGCGGGATGGTGACTTTGAATCGCTTGACGATTTGTGCGATTATTTGGGTTATGACAAAGAGGAAATAATTTCCCGACTCACTCAGGCCGGTTTCTCATATATCGACTCCCTGCGTCAGTTCATATAAGATAATTTCAAGTCGATGCCCGGAAGTCTTAAATAATGTTGATATAGTTTAAACATATTCAAAAATATAAACCACCTTTTTGGTAAAATGTTATTCAGACATAAAAGCAATATGGAAGAGTATTTAAGGTTTCGTGAGAAAGTTTAAATGCAAGAAAGTTTAGTTAGATATAGTTTATAGTGGAATCTTGAAGGGGACGTTGTGAAACGCCCCCTTCATTATTTGCCTTATTTGAGTTAAAAGATCTGTTCCCCGATTCTTAAAAAAATCGGGGAACAGAATCAGGTTTTTTAGAAGATTTTCTTTAATTCTTTCTTTGTTTTCTGATAGGCTTTTACAGTGCCGTCTTTTGCTTTGTTATAAGCTTTCTCGGAACCATTTGCAACCTTATTGTAGACCTGAACAGATCCACACGCTACAGAATCTGTCACCATGATAACTCCGTCTTTTGTTTTTCCGTAGACGTCTTTAGTTCCATCTGCTACTTTGTCATAAGCCTGCAGAACCAGTGGTTTGCAAGTATCATTCTGACATTCAGTGCAATTGTCGGCAAAAATTGAAAAACTACCAAATAATAAAGATGCAAGCATCACTACTGAAAAAATTTTCCTTTTCATAATTTAATTTTTTTAGTTGATCTTGAAGTTATAACATTTTTTATTTCAAATGGTTTTAAGATTTCTTGAACGAAGAGAAATTTTTTTGTGTTTTCAAACCGGTAAATTCTTCAAATCCAATCTTTCAAAAAATAATAAAAATCATTATTTTTGTTGGAGTGAAAATCTTGGAAGCCTTATGAATAAAATTTTAATACCAGTTTTTTTAATCTTATCTTTGTATTTTAATCTATCGGCAGAAGAAAAAGAACCTTCACCGGTTTATCCGATCCCTACTAAACAACAACTTGCTTGGCAGGATATGGAAATGTATGCGTTTTTGCATTATTCAATCAATACCTATACTGATCAGGAGTGGGGTTTTGGAAATGAAGATCCTGCCTTGTTCAATCCGGAAAATCTTGATGTGAAACAATGGGTTGAGGTCTGTAAAAATTCAGGAATGACCGGTATTATTCTTACTGCGAAACATCATTGCGGATTTTGTCTTTGGCCATCTGAATTTACCGATTATTCCGTAAAAAATTCTCCATGGAAAAATGGTAAAGGCGATGTGGTGGCAGAGTTGTCACAAGCATGCCGGGAGGCCGGATTAAAATTTGCTGTTTATTTATCTCCTTGGGATCGAAATTTCAAAGATTATGGAAGTGCCGAATATATTGACTATTTCCGGAATCAGCTGGGTGAACTCCTGACTAACTATGGAGATATTTTTGAGATCTGGTTTGACGGTGCCAATGGTGGTAATGGTTGGTACGGTGGCGCTAATGAAGTCAGAAAGATTGACCGTAAAACATATTACCAATGGCCCGAGACCTTCAGGATGATTCGTGAGCTTCAGCCGGACATCGTGATCTGGAATGATGGCAGCTCCAGAGGTGATTTGCGCTGGGTTGGAACTGAGGCCGGATATGTGGGAGAAACAAACTGGAGTCTTTTAAATTCTGAAGGCGTAGTGTCAAGAGATATGTTGCATTATGGACTTGAAAACGGAGACCGCTGGGTTCCCGGTGAAACTAATACGAGCATTCGACCGGGATGGTTTTACCATGCATCGGAAGACACTAAGGTGAAAAGTCTTTCCCGACTTGTGGATACCTACTACAAATCTGTCGGTAGAAATTCAACCTTGCTCTTAAATTTCCCTGTCATGCCTTCAGGACGAATTCACCCCTTGGATAGTTTGAGGGGCTCTCTTTTTAAGAAATATATTGACAATGCCTTTTCTGAAAATCTTATATATGGTTCTAAAGTCACTGCAAGCAGTGTGAGAAATAATGATGATCGTTATTCGGCCTGTAATGTCGCTGACGAGGATAGGAATTCCTATTGGGCTACAGATGAGGGAATTATATCAGCTTCTTTATTAATTGAATTTCCCGAGAATAAAACTTTCAACAGATTTTTGGTTGAAGAATACATCCCTTTAGGCCAGAGGGTTAAAAGATTTTCATTGCAAGTATTTGAAGACGGCGAATGGAAAGATCTTAAAGACGAACTCACTGAAAACGGCGATGGTCTCACCACTATTGGACACAGACGGATCATCTGTTTCCCTGAAGTCACTGCCGATAAAATAAGGTTTACTATTGAAGATTCAAAGTCGTCTCCTCTGATTTCAAAAATTGGCATTTTCAATGCTCCGCCAATCGAGGAAGATGAGGAGGAAACTATTTGACAGTTATAACCTGTGGAAACATGAAACATCAGGTTTACATCGAGGACTTTATTATCTCAGTTAGCCCTGCCGCAGATTTTAGCGAAGCAAAGATTACTGTGAGGGTCAAGATTATAAATTCTTCGGGAAAGATTTCGGATTCTGAAACCGTAAGAGTATGGATTGAAGGAGAAAACTCTTTAGGAGAACCCATAGAGATTGTATTGAATGAGCATCTGCATATAGATTCTGTTTCAGTAAATACACTTTCCACAATACTGTTTAACCCGGTTTTATGGACAACGGAGAAACCGTATTTTTATAAAGGGAAACTGGAATTACTGGATGAAGAA
>JAFLTN010000116.1 GCA_022510445.1 Muribaculaceae bacterium
AGGTTAATTATCAAAGGTAAATTAAAAACTTATCTTTTTGTTCATGTTTTTTAATCCTTGTTTTTAAATATTTTTTCCTGTTATAAATAGATTCTATCTTTCCCTCTTTTAAGAGCAACGAAATCATACTGGCGGGAAATCCTAAAATTGAGTACATGAAAATCGCGTAATCCTTCTCTTTGAGTTCTGGAAATGAATGTCGGAAATCAATCATGATATTATCATAGGTTTTATTAATCTCCTCTTCCAATAAATTTAATTTATTACCATTTATTCCCAATTCTTCTATCATTCTTGCAACGAGATCTCCTATATGTTTCCTTGCCTTTTGGGTATCATTATACCTATAAAATATTTCTCCCGATTCCTTTAATATATAAAACCGGGAGCCAAACATCTCCTTAATAAGAGCTGTGGCCGTAGATTTTTCCCTTTCACTTTTATTAATGATATCTTCCAGTTCATTTACAAATAATTGTTTTTTGCTGATTTCCTTTTTATATTTTACCCTTAAAGTAATTATAACCAATATAAGACAAAGAAAAATAAAAATTGAAATAAAAATTATTACCTTGTTTTTGAGTATTTGAGAGTTTATTCGTTCTGTATCAAGAGCCTTGTTAAGTTCAAAATAGTCAGCAAGATCTTTTGCCTGATACTTATTTAATGAATTTCCAATCAATCTGTTTGATTCATTATAAAGATTTACCATCTCAATTAAAGCCTCATGTTCTTTCCCCTCCGACTTATAAATTTTATATTGGATTAAATTCTTATGTGGCCTGTCAGTCTTTGAAATTTTTTTTACTAATCTTTTTGCCTCATTGATTTCTTTCAATTCCACAAGACTCATACATAGATATAATGAGTCTTTTGCTTGTGCATATTCTGATTCTGAAAGCTCCTTAAAAATTTCCTTAGAATCAACATAACGGCCTTGGTAATGATAATTCAGGCCTTTCAGATGCAGAGATTCATGATAAAGGTTTTTGTCATCAAACTTAAGGGCTGAATCTAAAGTTTCCTCAACTATTTTAAGAGATTCTTCACAGTGGCCATTATTATAGTAGGCAGATCCCATGTCATGAAGGGCATAATTAAGATAGGGTTGTGTTTGACTTTCTTTTATGTATCGGTAACATGTGCTTGCATAAAATAAATTGTCCTTAAAACTATATAATTCGAGATAGATATCTGAAATTCCTCTGCATGCCATGCCGGCCCAGAAAATTTGGTCGCGGTAATGTTCGCCTGCTTCCTTTGCCTTGAAATAACTAACGAGTGCTTTGGGGAATTCCTGTCGGTTATAAAGCACTTTACCTCTATAATAATCTGACTTGATCTGATTTTCTATATCCCCTTTCCGGGTGAAATAATCGGAGGAATAAAGAATCAGCGAATCATCCTTCGGTTTCAGATGATTCTTGGCAAGGGCCATAGTGTACAAAAGTCCGTAAAGAGCTTTCTCCCGACCCTCCTTTAATTGATCGCGGTTTATCTTTTCAAGTATTGAAAGCGAGGAATCTGGTCTCTCCATTATGAGAGCTTCAGCTTCCTCGAGCCTGTCCAGGTTAAGACTGCGACCGCCGCAACCCGCCAGCAGCAGTAACAGCGGAGCGATCACAACATTCCATCTTCTTAAGATTCTATGATTCATTGTGCAGCTGATTGAATTGACAAAAGAATGTCAGATTGCAAATTTAATGTTAGCAGATGTAACAATGCGAAAAAAGGAGAAAAAATAATTTGTTTTTTTGAAAAAATAACCCATTGACAACCAAGGAAATACAAAGATACCAAAAATAAAATTTAGTTATTTTGCTAAATGGCTGATAATCAGTATATTTTCAAATCCGTAACATTTAGTAATTTAATTATCAAATAATCAGTTAGTTACATTATTCACTCCGAAAGTGGAGGGGCATGGAAAAGAACCGTTGTATGGGACGACTTTGCCGAGGTGTGAAGGGGAAACACTGCAATCAGAACTCAAAATTTAAGGAATGGGTAATAAGTCACAAAAGTCTCCTCTTTCTTTTTTATCATTTTGTCATTTAGTTTTTTTGATGTAATTTTGCAACGATTTTTAGCTTTAGGACGTCAAGTTCATTTATATCGAGAGATATGCTAAACAATCTGATAGAAAAACATCGCATCCGGTTAATAACAGGTAGTTTTATCAGCAACGAAATTCCTTTTTCAGGAGTCGACAGGGGAGAGTCCCCCCTTAATCCAAAAACAATCACAACGGAATTTTCCGATTTTTTAATAAAATCATTTATCGGCGTTTACAGTGAAGGTTTGAGACAAATCCACCTGAAAACGCCGATTCATTTTTTGAAAATTCATTTAACTAAAAATAATAATATACTATGTCTGAATTAAGGTTCAGGAGCGTTATGGAGGCATCTTCACGCAAGGCGGTGAAGGTGGAACAACCGAAAAAGAGGGTTGATCAATATTATGGTGAAAAGGTATTTAACCGTCAGAAAATGTTTCAATATCTTCCGAGGCCTACCTACGAGGCTTTGGTGGAAGCCATCGACAACAAGAAACCTATCAGCCGCGAGGTGGCTGACAGCGTTGCGGAGGGCATGAAAAGATGGGCTATTGAAAACGGCACGACACATTACACCCACTGGTTTCAGCCTATGACTGGCGGAACAGCCGAAAAACACGATACATTCATAGAACATGACGGGAAGGGGGGAGTGATTGAAAAATTCACCGGTAAACTTCTCGCCCAGCAGGAACCGGATGCTTCAAGCTTTCCAAGCGGCGGGATCCGCAACACTTTTGAAGCAAGAGGGTATTCTGCATGGGATATCTCTTCGCCGGCGTTCATAGTCGGAAATACTCTTTGCATCCCCACTATATTTATCTCTTATACAGGAGAATCGCTTGATTATAAGACACCTTTCCTAAAGGCTTTGAACGCCATCGACAAGGCCGCTACAAAAGTAGCGAAGTATTTCGATCCCAAGGTGAAGCATGTGATCTCTTATTTAGGTTGGGAACAGGAATATTTCCTGGTTGACGAGGCTCTTTATGACGCCCGACCCGATATCGCACTGACCGGGAGAACCCTTATGGGGCATGAAAGCGCAAAAAACCAGCAGCTTGAAGATCATTATTTCGGCTCAATCCCCAGCAGGGTAGAGGCCTTTATGCTCGATCTTGAGATTGAAGCACACAAACTTGGGATTCCGGTTAAGACAAGGCATAACGAGGTGGCTCCCAATCAGTTTGAATTGGCTCCGATTTATGAGGAGGCCAATCTTGCCAACGATCATAACCTCCTGATTATGTCTGTCATGAATGAAGTGGCGCGAAGGCATAACTTCAGAGTGTTATTCCATGAGAAGCCTTTCGCAGGCATAAACGGCAGCGGCAAGCATAATAACTGGAGTCTTGGAACAGACACGGGGCGGCAGCTTTTCTCACCGGGCAGCACTCCCATGGAAAACCTTGAATTCATTGTTTTCCTCAGTAACGTAATGATGGCGGTGCATAAACATAATGCGCTTCTGAAAGCTTCAATAATGTCGGCAACAAACTCACATCGCCTCGGCGCTAACGAAGCTCCACCGGCCATCATCTCCATGTTCCTGGGCACCGGGGTTTCAGGTCTTCTTGACAGCATAGAAAAGAATGATTATGAATCAATGTCGATGCAAGGGAAGGAAGGAATGAAATTAGGAGTGAACCAGATACCGGAAATTATGCTGGACAACACCGACCGCAACAGGACAAGTCCTTTTGCATTTACCGGAAACAGATTCGAATATAGGGCTGTGGGTTCCTCCGCAAACTGTGCATCTGCCCTTATTGCCCTCAATTCGGCAGTGGCTTACGAACTTGATGACTTTGCAGAAAGAGTCGACCGCAGGATTGCTGCGGGTGAATCTAAAGAGAGAGCGCTTTTTGCCGAGGCAAGAGAAAATATCAGCAAGGCTCGCCCTGTGCATTTTGACGGTAACGGTTACGGTGATGAATGGCTTGTCGAGGCAAAGAAAAGGGGGCTTGACACCGAGGCTTCAGCTCCTCTGATGTTTGATGCCTATCTTTCCGACTCCAGTGTGAACATGTTTGAAAAGATGGGTATCCTCTCAAAGAAAGAGCTGATTGCCCGGAATGAGGTTAAATGGGAAATGTATACGAAGAAAGTGCAGATCGAATCCCGGGTCTTAGGCGACCTCGCTATAAATCACGTCATCCCGGCAGCTATCAATTATGAACGCGTCTTGCTTGATAACCTCTATAAAATCAACCGTCTCTTTGATAGTGAAAAGGCTAAAGAGATCGGAAACGCCGACCTTAACACGGTCGAGAATATATCAAGACATGTCAACGAGGTCAAGAAATTAGTGGCGGAGATGATCGACAACCGCAGGAATGCTAACGCTCTTGAGGTGCAGAGAGATAAGGCCATTGCTTATCATGACCGGGTTGCTCCCCTTATGGAGAAAATAAGGTATCATATAGACCATCTCGAGCTGATGGTTGACAACGAGATCTGGCCGTTGCCTAAATACCGGGAGCTTTTATTTATCAGATAACAGCTCTACCGGTTGATCCGGTGTCGCATCACAAAAAAAGAGCCCGTGGCCCGCTTAAATGAAAAGCAGGGAGCGGGCTCCTAATCTTTGCAACGGTATTTTGCAATCTCATCGGTTATAGCCGACTTAAAGACATCTTCAAAGGTCGATGCATAAATAAAGCTAAGCCCTTCCAGATATTCGGGCAGGATCTCTTCGATATCTTTTCTGTTCTTTTCAGAGAGGATGATTGTCTTGATTCCCCCCTGGCGTGCGGCTATAATCTTTTCCTTGATACCACCCACAGGAAGCACCTTTCCCCGTAAGGTCATTTCTCCGGTCATCGCAGTATGATCTTTTACCTTTTTTCCGAGAAACGCCGATGCCATGGAGACAGTCAGGGTTATCCCTGCCGACGGTCCGTCTTTGGGTACGGCACCCTCCGGCACATGAATATGGATGTCATATTTGGAAAAATCGTCATATGGGATGCCTAATTTTGAAGCATTGGCTTTCAGATACTGAAGCGCGATCATGGCAGACTCCTTCATCACGTCGCCAAGATTTCCTGTGAGGGTAAGCTTCTCTCCCTTCCCGGGGGAAAGGGATGTCTCTATGAATAAAATATCACCTCCCACAGGGGTCCAGGCAAGCCCTGTTGCCACCCCGGCATACTCATTATTTTCATAGTCGTCGGGCATATATTCCTCTTTCCCTAAGAAAGATTCTATCATCGAGGGAGTGATTACTTTCGGATAGTCTTCTTCAGAAACTTTCTTTCTGGCTATTTTTCTCAGTATTTTCCCGATTTTCTTTTCAAGTTGTCTCACGCCGGCTTCCCTGGTATAAAATCTTATAACGTGATCAATAGCTTCCGGGGTGAAGGTGATTTCATTTTTCCCGAGTCCGTTTTCAGAAAGGGATTTCTCTACAAGATGTCGGAGGGCAATCTCTCTTTTCTCAGCGGGAATGTAGCCTGTCATTTCCAGAATTTCCATCCTGTCGCGGAGCGGGGCCGGAATGCCCGACAGATCGTTTGCAGTGGCTATGAACAATATTCTGGAGAGGTCGTAGTCGGTGTCAATATAATTGTCATGAAAAGCCTTGTTTTGTTCCGGATCAAGCACTTCCAGAAGAGCGGAAGAGGGGTCGCCTTTATAGTCTTTTCCTACTTTATCGATTTCATCAAGCAGGATAAGAGGGTTTCCTGTGGAACATTTTAACAGAGCCTGAATGAACCTGCCCGGCATGGCTCCGATATATGTCCTTCTATGGCCTCTTATCTCAGCTTCGTCATGAAGCCCTCCTAAAGATATACGGGCATATTCTCTGCCGGTGGCTTCGGCCACCGATTTTCCTATGGATGTTTTGCCGACACCCGGAGGGCCGTAAAGACAGATTATCGGAGCTTTAAGATCCTTGCGGAGCTTTAACACAGCCATGTGTTCAATGATCCGTTCCTTTACCTTCTCAAGTCCGTAATGATCCCGGTGCAGTATCTTCTCCACATTTTTCAGGGAGATATTTGAATTCTTGTAATTTCTCCATGGAAGTTCCAGCAGATTTTCCAGATAGGAATGTTGAATGGAATATTCCGGATTGTTCGGATTCATCCGTTCAAGTTTTTTAAGTTCCTTCTGAAAATGCTGTTCAGCCTGTTTGTCCCATTTTTTTTCTTTAGCCTTGTTGCTCAGTTCGGAGATCTCTTCTGAAATCTCGTTGTCCCCGAGTTCCTCCTGCATGTTTTTAATCTGAAACCTTAAGAAGGTCTCCTTTTGCTGCCGGGAAATCTCTTCGTGGGTCTTGTTATGTATGAAAGCCTGGAGGGCTATCTTTTGCGAGGTTTCATCAAACACCCTGGCAACAGTAGAGAGGAGCGAATCGAAAGTGGAGGCTCTGAGAATCTTGAGCTTATCCTCTGCGTCAAGTGGGGTGAGGTAAGCCATCCCATAAAGTTTCGTCACCTTGGAGTCAGCCGCTTCAGCAATCATTCCCTTGGCCCTGTTCTTTTCCTGGTCGGGCATAAAATTGAGCAAACGGTCAAAAAGTTCCTCCACTCTTTGAAACATCATTGACTGCACGTCGTCAGGTTGCCCCGGTTCCTTTATCGGAGGCAAAGGCTTTGCTTCAACCGTGTAGGAGTCTTCATTCTTCTCTAATTTAATGAATTTTGCCCGACATTCAGGTTTTATAAAAGCCAGTGTGGGATTTCCCGGCATCTGAAGCATGTGAGAGATTTCACAGATCACTCCATAAGACGGC
>JAFLTN010000117.1 GCA_022510445.1 Muribaculaceae bacterium
AGGTGATATTCCAAATCCGCCTCAAAGATATAAATTATTTTTTATAAAATCCAAATTTTTAACAAAATAATTTTTTCAACATCCGCCAAAAGTGAAACAAAACCCGCTGTAGGCGGAAGGTGGTGTTACCCACCCAATCTTACATTCAGACCCTCCTTTTCAAACATTGAGACAAAACGCTCTACCTTATCCTCATCCGGAGCATTCAGGGAAAGATTATCCGGATTGTAGACGCTGCCCATTCTTTCATGTTTGCCTTTTCCGATATCATGATATAGAAGAAGATCGACAATCTCAGGCCTTTCAGGAAGGGATGAAAGGAACTCAATAGTTGAGGCAATGTTTTCCTCCGTGGCATTAACTTCTGAGATAAGGGGGATTCTGATATAATAAGGATGGCGGATGGAGGAGATCATTCGGATATTGCGGAGGATAAGTTCATTAGACACTCCCGTGAATTTTTTATGAATATCATTATCCATGCATTTCAGATCTATCAGAAAAAGCTCGCAATTGCCGGCAATCTTTTCCACAACTTCAGGATTAGCGAAAAGAGTGGTGTCAACGGCCCTGTGAATTCCCAGATTACCTAAAATTCCGAGCAGACCGAGTGTAAATTCCGGATGCATCAAGGGTTCTCCACCGCTTATGGTGACGCCTCCTTTGCCATGCTGCATCACACTATGCTCTTTCTCGATTTCCCGGATGAGATCTTCCATATTCCATTCACGGCCGCATATCTCCATGGCCAGGGCAGGACAATTATCCGAGCATGTCCCGCAGAACCGGCAGCGGTTTTCGTTTGAGGCGATCCCCTCTTTGGTCATAGTCAATACTTTCTGAGGACAATTCTTTATGCATATGCCGCATCCGATACATTTGTTGTGCTTATATAACCTCTGAGGGGAAGGCAACCAGCTTTCCGGATTATGACACCAGACACAACGTAGCGGACAACCTTTTAGAAAGATCGTGGTTCTGATGCCGGGACCGTCATGGATGGCGTATCTTTTTATATCGAAAATAAGAGCCATTATAATCAATATTTTGCTACGAAAATACAGAAAAAGACAATATGAATTCCAAATAGATATAGAAATGATTTGAGAGATCTGGAAAATAGAATGGCGGCAAAAGGTTGATTTCTGACTTATTGCCTGTAAATTAAACAATTATTTGACTTATTGCAAATAGAATGTTAAAATTATTTGCATTTTGTTTAATTAGGAATAAAAAATTTAATTAAATTTGCAAATTATTAGAAATCCTTACAAATTATACTTATTAACGCGGGGTTAAATTAATCCCGATTTGATTATTAATTTTATTAACTAACCTATTATGAGAAAAATTTACCCGATGTTGGTATGCGGCGGCATACTCTGCGCTACAGGTGCCCTTGCATCTGTATCTTTCCCAAAGGTTTCCTTAGACAATTTTAAAGCGGAAAAGCAGGGCACGGTTATTTTAAATGCCGGCAGCTTTGACGGAATCCCCGTAAAAAAGATTGTAAGTCAGGAAGCTCCTCTGAAGGTTGCTTCGGAAGAGACAATTCCGGCTTGTGTGAAGGTGGAAAATGTAGTGTCGGAAGATTTCCATCTTTGGGTGAAAGGCACAAATGAAATTCCCGATTCAGAAAGAATCGAAGATACCGATGAATGGCTTAACACCATGATGAGCCATCCGGGAGACTGGATTCTGTTTGATGTGTATCAGGCAGGGCAGGCTGCTTATCTTGGATTTGACGAAGTGGGTGACGACGGCCCCGGCTATATCTCAACGCCGGCTATGGATCTTTCCGGCTCAAACGTAGCTTTCCGGTTGAGAGTGAAGGCAATGAACGTAAATGAGAACGCTCAGGAACAAAACCTACAGAATTTCTTCCTTGATGAGGCAAATTCAACAATGGTGGGTGCATCGGCCCAGCCCCTGGCTTATAAGGAATGGAAAACATTAGAATGGGTTCAGCAAACCTCAACCCCTTTGGTAAGAGCTATGTTCTTTGGCTGGCAGGGTAAAGTCCTGGTGGATGAGGTAAGTATTGATAAATTGATTTATCCTCTTGACACTCCTAAAGTGAACTCCATAGAGATGGCCAACAGCCAGGCTGTGAAAGTGTCCTGGACTGCGGTTGAAGGTGCTACTTCCTATCAGGTTTCAGTAGTTCTTGACAATGAAACTGTAGGCACTGCAACAGTGGGTAATGTGACTGAAGCCGTAATAAACGCTCCTATCATGTCGGATGTGACCTATGTGGCATATGTGACAGCTTACAACGGTGACGACTGCTCATATACAGGAGTAAAAGGGGATGAACTGACTCCGGGTAATATCGGCGTTTCCGTAGCAACCGAAGCTACAAATATTTCAGAAGATGGATTTACTGCCAACTGGGAAACAACCGAAGGGGCTGCCCAATATCTGGTGTATCCGGTAGTAAGCCACACAAGCACGGAAAATGGTGAAACATTCATGCTTCTTGAAGACTCTTTCAAAAATGTACCGGAAACAAACGATAACTACAATCCTGCCATAGTAAGCCCATTTTTGGGTATGGGTAATATTAACCGTTTCATGAGTTGCGCCGGTTGGTCGACAGATATCTGCTTCTTCTTCCAATTAATGCCTGGAATGCCGGGCCTCGTGCTTATGAATACTTATGCCGAGATGGGTTTGCCGGGATTTATTATGTCTCCGGTGTATGACCTTTCAGTTGGCGGTGGTAATGTTACCGTTTCAGGTATGGGTATGTCGGCTGAAGACGATGTTGTGGTGACAGCAAGTCTCGTGGATATGACAACAGGAGAGGAATATTCATCAGCTGACATTGATCTCTCTATATTCGGCGATGAATTTGAAGTAACTATTCCTGACGGACGCAAAAACAGCTGCATCAAGCTGGTGATGACTGACTACGCCGGAGAGGATATGGTTGTATTTTTCTCACTTAACATTAGCGTAGAACTTAATAAAGGTGAAAGCATAACAGCGGCGCTTCCGACCGTAATTACTTCAGGGACCTCTTATGATTTTGACTATCCTGTTGACAGCGATAACTCTTATTCATATTCCGTTCAGGGATTCTTCGGCGATGTTTTCGGAACAACTTCAAACGTTGTTAAAGTTGACAACTCTACATCAAAGGTGAGCTTTGCTGCTGCATCTCTTGCAAAAGTTAATGTGACTGAAGGTGGTATTGAAATCAATAATCCGGAAAATTGCAAGGTAAATGCTTATGGCATTGACGGCCGTCAGGTTATTTCTTCAACCGACAGCAAGATTTTCCTTAATGACTATAAAGGCCTTCTGATCGTGAAGATCGGTGACAAGGTGTTTAAAGTGATGAGATAATTATTTTTAATTCTTTAATAACCGGCAATTCCATTAAAACTGGGATTGCCGGTTAATACTAATTTTAACCATATGAATAAAACTTTACTTACAACAGCATTAGTATTCTTGGCTCTTGGATCTATCCGGGGAGCAAGAATGGAGGTTGGCTATTGCAATGGAGAGGTGTCGGAAACCACAGCCAGCAAAGTGGGTAAATGCACTGTTTCTGCAGCTGTGATTCTTTCTCCTGAAATTCTTTCTCCTTATAAAGGGGCTTCGGTGAAAGGTGTGCATCTCTATCTTTCCACTTCTGAAGGTGTCTCCGATCTGAGTGGCTGGATCCGCGGAACACTTGAAGGTGAAAATATTGATGAAAACTATGCGGCAGAGGCCTTGACAGGATGGCAGACCATTCCTCTGAACGGAAGCTATGAAATTGACGGTTCTCCCGTTGTGGTCGGTTTCTCTTTTTCTCAGGCAAAATCGGTAAAGTGCATTACTATAGCCGGCGACTATAACAGGGATGGTCTCTATGTCGCAAAAAATAATGACTGGAGTTCTTTATCATCAAATGCAGGTTCTATTTGTGTGGAACTGGAAATTGAGGGGGACATGATACCGGCAAAAGATCTTGAACTAAGGTCTCTGACCACTGAATACCCTATCGTAAAAAAAGGTGAGGACCTGATAATTGAAGCTGAATTGCGCAATGCATCATTATCTGTAATTGAAGGTTTTGAATATGAACTGAAAATCGGGGATTATTATTCGGATAAATCTTCATCGTCAGCCGTTATTCAGCCTAAGCAGGTTTTAAAACTTTCGTTGCCCGTTTCTACCTCTGATTTCAAGGCAGATGTCCCTTTATCCGGAATGTTGACAATTTCAACATCAGGAGATGAAGTGGAATCGAATAATTCCGGAATCACTTCTTTGGCGGCATATGAGGAATCATTTAAGCGCAGACTTCTCCTGGAAGAATTCACAACAGAATTATGTGTTAACTGCCCTCGCGCCATCAATACTATAGGACAGGCGATGGCCGACGGTTATGACGAGAAAATGACTGTGGTGGCTCATCACGTGGGTTATAATACCGATTGGCTTACTCTCGACGAAGATGAAGGTCTGTTGTGGCTTTATGGAAACGACGGTACTTTCGCACCTGCTGTAATGCTCGACAGGAGAGTGAGAAATAAGGATGTTTTATTCCCTGTAGAATCAATAGGTTATTATGATACGTTCGGCCCACGGCTCGAGGAGGCTTTGGTGTATCCTTCGTTTGTAAATGTAAACGTTGCACCCGCTTTAGGCGATAACGAAATAATTGTGAAAGTGAAAGCTGAAGCAATGCCTGTGTTTGGGATCTTGACTGAAAATCCACGGCTTACAGTGGTTTTGACCGAAGATGGAATTGTGCACCATTCCCAAGCCGGTATCTCTAATCCGGAATTCACTCATTCACACGTGACAAGGGCTTACCTGACATCATTCGACGGAGAACTGTTCAACTGGAATGACAACAGTCTTGAATGGGAAGGGTCAATTGCCATTAATCCTGAATGGGTTGTGGAGAATATGGAGGCTGTGGCATTTATCAGCAATTATAATGAGGAGGATCCTAAGGATTGCGTGGTTTTTAACACCGGAGTAGCTCATCTCGCTGATGCTTCTGTAAAGGATATAGAGTCTGATTCAGAAATAGTTTCTGTAGAATATTTTGACGTGCAAGGAAGAAAAGTATCAAATCCGGATGCAGGCTTGTATATTGTAAGGAAATATGACAGTAAAGGAAATATTTCAACAGATAAAAAGATCTTTAAATAAAGAATAAGTTAATTCCCTTTTTTCCTGACTCGGTCTCTTATAATTTGGGAGGTCGAGTCTTTTCATTATATTTGCCTGAAGAGAATTAAAACAAATTTCTATGGAAGAATTTGAAAATAAGGAGGCTCTTTGTCGTTGGGCTGATGAGGTAAATTATGCAGTGACTATTGCGGATAAAGACTGCAGAATAATTTATATGAATAAAATGTCTTGTGCCACATTCTGTAAGAATGGAGAAAGTCTGATAGGAAAAAATCTGATGGATTGTCATCCGGAACGAGCAAGAAATATAATACGCGATTTATTAAAAAACGGAGGATCAAACGTCTATTCGATTAATAAGAAAGGTGTGAATAAATTGATCTTTCAGTCAGCCTGGAAATTAAACGGAGAGATTGCCGGCCTTGTGGAGACTTCGATGGTTTTGCCTCCGGATATGAAACATTTTAATAGAGACTAATCAAGTTAATAGAGACTAATCAAGTTATTATAGACTAATCAAGTTAATATAGACTGATCAAGTTAATAGTGACTAATCAAGTTAATAGTGACTAATTAAGTTAATAGTGACTAATCAGGTTAATATAGACTGATCAAGACCTCAGTCAACCTTGCGCTTTTACAGTTTCTTTCTGTGCAATAGTCTCTAAGATTAAAAGAAGACAGTTCCCAGCCAACAACTTCCCCGATTTCAAACTATAAAATCCCAAGTTATTTGAAAACTATAGCTGTATAAGGAAATATGAAACCTACTACACAACTCTCCCAGAATAAAGAATATAAAAATTGGGTAAAAGAGCTTAAGAAAAGATATTTAACTGCTCGTCTGAAAGCGTCTGTTGAAGCAAACCGTACATTGTTGGAGTATTATTGGAGTTTGGGTCGTGATATTGCCGACCGACAATATGCTAACACCTATGGATCTGCTTTCTATGCTACCTTAAGTCACGACTTGAGAACAGAGATGCCTGGTGAACAAGGTTTCTCTGAAACCAATATCCGTTATATGTATAGGTTTTATGAACTTTATTCCCAGTTATTTAGAAATCTTCCACAGGGTGTGGAAGATTTAAGTACAAAGAATTTTCCACAGGGTGTGGAAGATTTAACAGTTTCAAATCATCCGCAACCTGCGGACGATTTATTAAAAGAAATCTGTTCAATACCATGGTTTCATCAGAGAACCATTATTGATAAATGTAAAGGAGATCCTCAAAAAGCTCTTTTCTTTATCCGTAAAACCATTGAAAATAATTGGGGACGTGACATGCTGCTGAATTTCTTAAAGACTGATTTGTATGAAAGATCAGGTAAAGCTATTTCTAATTTCAATTCCACGCTTC
>JAFLTN010000118.1 GCA_022510445.1 Muribaculaceae bacterium
TATTACTGTCCGCTAAAAAATTTTGAAGGAATATAAAGTTAGGACTAATTCCAGTTGCAGGAGTTAGTCCTTTTAGTTTAGTTTGTGTTCGTCAAAACATAAAACTAAAACTATGGGCAAGTAATCATTTTCTCGGACAGCCGAGCTATGGACAGCTGATAAAATCACTTGACAAGGCAAAAATAACTGAATTCAGCCTAAAACATGGTGGTGAGAAGTACATAAAACGTTTACTTGTTTCACTCATTTGCTTACGATGCTGTATGGCGTGATAATGCGGTTCGAGTCTCTTCGGGAGATAGAGACGGCAATGACGGCCGAAGTCAACAAGCTACATCACATAGGGATAGAGTCTGTTTCCAAGCGCAGCACGCTCTCCGATGCCCACGCCAGACGCTCGGAAAAGATATTCGAACTGATATATCTGGACTTGTATAATCAAAATCGGACAAAGCTTTCATCGGACAGCCGAAGGAAAGGATCGGAGGAGTGGATGAATCGGCTCATGATCATAGATTCCACCACGGTTTCACTGTTTTCCAACGCCATCTTCAGGGGTGTCGGGCGCCATCCAAAGACAGGTAAGAAGAAGGGAGGCATAAAGGTTCATTCCGTCATTCATGCCAATGAAGGAGTCCCATGTGATGTCCAGTTTACATCAGCGGCCACAAACGACTCGTTCATGCTGGCGTCCAGGCATTATTCCCGCGGACAGATAGTTGCCATGGACCGCGCCTATATCAATTATGCAAAGTTCGAGGAACTCAGTGAGCGTGATGTGGCATACGTTACCAAGCTGAAGAAAAGCCTAGTCCATGAGATTAAGCTGGATCTGATGTATCAGAACGAACAGGGGCAGATGCACTACAGGGAGCAAATCGTGGTATTACGCAAGGGTGATGTAAGCCATATTGCAAGGATCATCACTTATGTGGATATAAAGAAAGGCAAGGCCAAACTGATCTCGCTGCTAACCAATGACTTTGATATGGATATAGAGATCATTATCGAGATTTACAAACGTCGCTGGCAGATTGAATCCCTCTTTAAACAGATAAAACAGAACTTTCCTCTGAGATATTTCTATGGCGAGAGTGCAAACACCATCAAGATACAGATATGGGTCACATAGTAGCCAATCTATTGCTGACATTGCTTCAAAGATCACTGAAACGTTCCTTGAGTTTTTCGGGATTGGCTTCCCTCATACGGATTATCCTGATGTATTACCTTAATCTTGAAAGTTTTCTGAATGATCCTGAAAGTAACTTGAGAGGGATGATAGAAAAAGTGCGGGAATCGCCTCCCGAACCGTCAATTTTTGACTGTCAAATTTAGTAAGGGGCTTGTTTTTCAAAATTTGAAGACTCAACCGCACGTTTACTGCGATTGAGCCTCCCTTTTTATGCTATTTATTTTTAGCGGACAGTAATGATTTTATATTCGGCTCAATTACCGATTTATTTAGCCCAGGTGATGACAGCAACCGGCTTCATTTTGACAACGGGGTTTTCTCTATTGAAGTTTCACCATCACAGCCCCCTTCCTCGATTACTATTTTATTTTTCCAGTCATAGGTGAACTGATAGACACATGCGCAACAACCGGTATCAATGGAATATACGTTGTTATCTCATCAACTCTTGGGCTTGTTATATTTGGATCGGGGTATACATAGGCATTATTAACTGTTTAGATGGTATCTCCTACTATTATGTATTTGGAATAATGAGGCATCATAATCGGGCTTACTATTAAATTCAAGCTTAATGATTCCCTCTTTCGTTTTAGTGTATTTGCCTGTTTCCGACATCTCCTTATCAAACTCACGTATAGCAGTACCATCGGGTGACAAAATCCATGGTTTATCATAATAATCATCAACGAAAATCATATCATTGTTACCGTCAGGAGTATAGGCAGGGCGCGCGGAACTACCCTTGCCAATATTATAAACCGGTCCTGTATAGACAGAGGTTAAAGTTTTCCCATTTTCGCTGATTTTGAGAGGATCCTTATTATCAGAAATGAAAACATAGTCTTTATCTTGGTGCCAAGCATAAAATTTACTGTCATCGCCCCATCCTTCAGAGTTATAATAGGTAACTTTCACAATTTCCGGGTTAACAAACGTTAGGACTGCCTTTGAACATACAATGGCATCCTTGCTTGGAGTTCCTAGTTTCGCCGTATAAGTATGACCCTCGGGAGATGTTTAATTCAGGGAGGCTACGGCTGCCTGATATTTGGGAAGGGTGGTAGATTTGCGGATTGCTTTCCACGCTTTTCTGCCTATTTCTTTTTCGGCGTATTCCCAAAACGGCTTGATTTTAGATATAATTTGAGATTCCCCGAATAATATAGTTTTATAATACTCGAAGAGTTCGTTATGAAACCGCACCATAGTTTCAAGCCTTTTTTCTCTCTCCCAGTTTCCCTCCGCATATTCTGAAATTAATGACGGTCGCCCCAGAATTCCTCTGGCTATCATTACGCCGTTGATAGCCGGGAATTTAGATTTAATCACATCAATATCCTCCACGGTTTTGATTTCACCATTGAAAACAACCGGATTCTTACTCCCTTCAAGAATTTCGGCAAAACTATCGAGGTACAATTCTCCGGAATACTTCTGGCGAGCTGTGCGGGGATGAACATACAAATTATCTAGATCAAGCGAATTCAAGATACCTATTATCTCTTTCCACTCATCAGGGTTCTCCATTCCAACTCTCATCTTGATTGAAAATTTCACATCCGGATATTTAGCAATTATTTCCGGTAATTTTTCCGCCTCCTTTATATTCCTTATAAAAGCCGCTCCTCTTCCCTTGGACATCTGTGGCGGAAACGGGCAACCGAGATTAAGATTTACGGCATTTGCTCCTTTAGCGACGAGACTTCCTACCAAGATGTCTAACTCTGCGCAGTTACTGAATATCACTTGAGGCTCAAGGCTTATAACATCATTCAAAGAATTTGTGAAATCCCGAAGATCTTTCAGACGCGTTTCACCATGTTCAAGGCGCATAAACGGAGTGAAATATCTTTGGTCGCCACCATAAATTTTATGGTGAAAATGCCTCCAGGCAGCATCGGTGTGACCTTGAACAGGTGCTATAAAAAAATTCATAATTTCACAAGTTTACTTAAAACCTAAAATCTCAATATTTTTATTTAATGCATTTGAAATCTCCTGAAGAGATTTCAAAATGATTTCTAGCCCTCCTATCTATTTAGTGCTTATTTTTCTCACAAGTATTAGGTTGTCTAAGGCATCGGAGGATTTATGAAGATAATGTAACCAATAAAACTCGTAATTCTCATATCATTGAGAATAATGCTCCACCATTTAATAACAAGTGAGCAGATTCAAATAACTAATAAAGGTTATTAAACCAAGAAAATTCTCTATTATCTACTGTTTTCATATTGTTTTTATCAGACATTATGAATAATGCAAAATTACTAAATTACAATCTAACATCCAATCCCATTATAAACCCCCGATGGACCCATCACGGGCTAAATAGATGGTAAAGGTTACAAAAAATATAATGGAGAAGTTACATTAAATATCCGAAATAACCTTGACTCTGCCCTCCATAGAGTTTGAGTTCATGCAAAAATATCGCAAAGGTTTCAAAAATTTTCTCGTAAAAAATCTGTAATTTTGCATAGCTAATCAGGTGTTGATATGCCGATATGGAATCCGTGGCATGGATGCCACAAAGTGAGTCAGGGGTGCAGGCATTGTTACGTGTTTCGTGAGGATGCAGCCTTCGGCACGGACATATCGACCGAAGTGGTGAGAAAGACGGCGTCGTTTAATCTGCCTGTCAAAAGAGACCGGAAGAAGAACTGGAAATTTCCCTCGGGGACAGAGTTCGGCTTATGTTTCACATCCGACCTTCTCATTGAGGAAGCTGACGAATGGCGTGAAGAAATCTGGGACATAATACGCCGACGCTCCGACTGCTCTTTCTATTTCTTCACAAAACGTATCGATCGTCTTTCCGAATGTTTGCCGGAAGATTGGGGCGACGGTTACGACCATGTCGCCATCGGCTGTACTGTTGAGAATCAGGACCGGGCCGACTATCGTATGCCGATATTTCTGTCATTACCTATCAAACATCGGTTGGTCATTGTAGCACCGATGATTGAGCAAATCAATCTCGAAAAATACCTCAACCCAGCACTGATTGAAGAGGTCAGTGTTGGTGGGGAGTCAGGCAAATATGCCCGACCGCTTGATTTCGACTGGGTGCTCAACCTTCGCCGGCAGTGCGTCAATGCCGGAGTGCCGTTCAACTTTCACCAGACAGGTTCATACCTAATCAAAGATGGTCGTCAGTTCCATATCCCGCGAGAGCATCAACATTCCCAAGCCCGCAAAGCGAATGTAGATTTTAGGATATAGGTCCATTGGGTGTCTTTCACCTAATGCCTACGTTAATAAGTAACAGCCATATTCTTGTAAATACGCTTCATATCCTCGGAAGTGATTGCGATTTCCTTGAAGAGGGGAGTTTTGCCACCCTCATAAGCATATATCAATCGAATCTCGGCGTTGTTGGCGGCTAATGAATTCATTATGGCCTTAAGGGTACCCTCGCCGTAGTTGTAGAGAATTTCGCCGATGAGTGCTTCGGTTGTACCGTCTCTGCGTTTTTTGAGTTCAGTGTTAGTAAGGGAGTTGAGAAGAGAAGACCTATTGACGATTACTATGTATTCAATTGCATTTTCGTCTTCTACGGCATAAACGTCAGCTTCTCCGCCTCCAACCGTTTCCAGTCCGAGTTCAGTATCCTCTAAAGTGTCCTCTAGAATGTCGAGGATAATAGCAGCAGTTTCTGGCCAGGTATATTTCTGGGCTAAAAGAGAAAATGAAGAGAGTAGTAGAAAGGAAAATGTGAAAACAATCTTTTTCATAATTTAATCAATTATAATTTGACCTGATAATTTAAGTGGTAATTTTCACTTCATAAATAAATAATTTGAAGAAGGGGGTGTGTAAAAATTCTGAATTTTTACACACCCCCTTAAAGGTGCGTTAAAATACGTAAGATGCAAGGCGCTGAGGATGAGCTTGAAGGGAGTTTACTTTAGTAAATGACCGAAAGCGAATTCCGAAAGCAACGCAGCAGATTGCGAATTTTTACACACCGCCCTTGTTTCTGTATGAAATTATAGATAAATTAAAGCAGTTTATCAAATCAGTCTTTGATGCGTTCCCTGATAGTCAGCTTTGACAATCTGATATATTTTGCCTCCTTTACTAATTTTTCAGCTTCCTCAGTATCATAGTCTGTCTTTAGTTTAACAGTAATTGTAGCTACATCCCCTTCCTGAGAATTCAAAAGGTCTTTCAAATCGTAAGTGTGCTCAGATTCAAGCACTGCATTGTCTTTATTTAAAACCTCTATCGTTGCTTCCCCCATGAGCTCTTTCCCTTTGGGCCAATCCGGGGTTTTAATGGTTTTTATTGTGACAGTAGCGTTAAGATCGCACAACAAGCCATGAACATCTGCAATAGCCACCCCGCCACTTTTAATCTCATAGCAGTCGCGAACATTAATATCTCGCCAGTAATCATTGTTTTCCGAACCATAAGTGATGGCTGGATCTGCTGGCTTAATTCCTGAATCACAAGAAGCTGTGATGATTGCCAGAAGGGCAACTAAAGAAAATAAAAAGATTTTTTTCATAATATATGTGATATTTAGTTAATAGTGTTATTGATTTTGTCAATTCGATGGTTTCTTTTTTTAGAGAAATTCTTTTAGTAGAAGTGATAATGCAAAATTAATATTTGTTGTGAATTAAATAATTGTCAATGTGCGACATAAGAAAGCTCACAATATGTCCTTTTCTGACGCGGTATCGCTGTTCCAGTCATTGATTTCAAGACTTTTTGAAAGGTCGGCGAAAAAGTCGTGGTTGAGGATTTTAGAAATACGTCCGAGAAGGATGATGTCAATATTGTCTTTGGAAAAGATACGGTAGATGTTGCGGCGGTCGCAATGTAGCTGACCCGCAAACCAGTTGATGGTATAAGTTTTAGGTTTAGAGTCGAAAACCTCTTTTATACGTCTGCCGATTTTCATTTGTTTTCTATAACACATCCACACATACCATACGTGTTTTGGCATTTTTTTTCTTGATAATCCGATGAATTCTTAAACGCCCAAAAACATATAGGGAGGGTGCGGAATGAAATTATTTTCATCCGGCAAATTTAGGATATGTGGTAAAAGTATCCTAATGTCTTTTCTTGTCTTTTTATTTATCTATAAGGGAAGTTGCCCGTCAAGCCCTTAGATCCAACTAAAAAAATTTTTTAAAATCAGAGCCGCAGCAGCACGTCAGCTTCGACTCCGATTTTAAAATTTCATATTGAAAGGGGGCTTATTCTTCCAACCGCTTTAAACGAGAGAGAATGAGTTCTCCGTAT
>JAFLTN010000119.1 GCA_022510445.1 Muribaculaceae bacterium
GCAGGCGTTTTTCCATATTTGGCCCCGATTTCTGTTAATACCGGATTTGTAAAGAACTCGTTCATGCCCTCCGCAAAAGGCCCCCATGCCATGAGATGAGTGCCATATTTAGCGCAGAGTTCTTGCATCGGTTTCTGTTGTGCGAAAACGTTCACTTCAATCTGATTTACTGCCGGCTTAACATCCATCATCTCGGCAATATCCACGAAACGGTCATAATAGAAGTTGCTGACCCCGATTGCACGAACTTTCCCGGCCTTCAACGCATCTTCCATGGCCCGGTAAGCGTTGTAGTAGTCGCCAAAGCACTGGTGGATAAGAAGAAGATCGATATAGTCCGTCTGGAGTTTGCGAAGTGAAGTGTCGATTGATTCGGCTGCTTTTTTGCCTTCGAAGTTGCTTACCCATACTTTGGTCGTAAGGAAAAGGTCTTCACGTGCAATACCGCTCTTTCGCCAGGCATTACCAACCCCTTCCTCATTAAAATAAGCTTGAGCGGTATCGATAGATCTGTAGCCAACGACTAAAGCATCGGCAACGCAACGTTCGCATTCCTCAGGGGAAATCTGAAACACTCCATAGCCAACGAGAGGCATCTCTACTCCGTTGTTAAGTTTAATTGTTTTTTCCATTTTCTAAATTTATTAGTTGGGGGTTATATTTTATGATGCAAATTTAATATATATAAACTCCTTCGAAGTTTTCAATTTTACGCTTAAATTTTCACATTTTGAGGGAAAATATTAAATTTGAAATTCCTATGGATAATTCAAAGGCGCAGATAGTATATTCCGAGGATATAAACCTTATAAATTCGTCTCAATTTAACGATTGGGGTGTTCACCTCATTTGCAATGAAGGGGATGCCATGTTTCTCTTTAATAGCAGACCGGTAATAATTCGGAAGAATGATGCGGCAGTAATTAATCATCCTGAGCTTGTTACACATATCAACGCTTCCGATGATTTGAAAATACGTTTTATTGCGGCACCCTTCAAATTCCTATACAATCTGCTCCCTGCAAATCATTATGGTATTGGAGGTCACATCAGTCTTTTTGAAAATCCCGTTTTCCCATTAAGCGAAGAAGATTCACACCGTTTTAATAACGACATCGAGCAACTGCGATTGAGAAGTTCCGACGTTCATCATCTTTTCTACGATGAGCTTATCGGCAGTCTTGCTTTGACAATGATTTATGACCTCTTTGACTTCCATGCAAAACTTCATGAAGAAGTTACACCTACTGAACGTACTAATAATGTTGTAAAACGTCTGTTGGCTCTTTTGGAAAACGGACGAGCCAAACGCTATAGAGAAGTGGCTTATTATGCCAACGAACTGAACGTTACGCCTAAATATCTTTCGGAAACCGTAAAGCGTCTAACGGGCAACAGCGTAATGAACCTGATTGACAAATATGCAGTGCCAGTCATGATTGATTTTCTCAAAAATTCCGAACTTACCTTCACACAAATAAGCGAAGAAATGAACTTTTCTTCCTTATCATATTTCAGTAGGTACGCACAAAAACATCTCGGAATGTCCCCGACTGAATATAGAGTGGCAAATTCTACGTATAAGAAAAAATATAATTAGAATATTATGCAGGAAACAAACGGATTCCCTTAACTCTTAACATGATGTATAAGAACTATCATTCTGTCGCAACTAATTGAGAAACTTTGATTTCTATCTTTCATATAAAAGAGTTAATTAAAAAGGGGGGCGACTCACGTCGGCCCCCTTTGGCTCGTAGTATTTCATTTAGTTTTTTAATAAAAGAATTTCACAATCCTTTGATTCTTTATTTAGTTTTGTTGTAAACAATCAATCAACAACAAAGCTTATGAGACAATTCTATCCTTTTAATCTTGATTAATTTTTATGTCACAAAATTATAATAGTTATACAATTTTTCAATTACCAATTTTTCGGAAATAATTACCCGTTTTATAAATTTTTTGGAATTTGAATTTTTTTATAATTAATTTGCAATAAATATTTAAGAATTAAACTTATGAAGCATTTGTTTTTACTTTTTACCACACTCTTCGCGTTGAATTGCTATAGTCAATCCACTGTCTATTTCACCTCAGAAATCACTCCTGAATCCTTAGTCAGAATATTCCATGCCCTGGGTGTGGAACCAACCGGAAAGGTTGCCGTAAAGATTTCTTCCGGTGAGTCAGCCCAATCAAACCATCTTCGTCCTGAATTCATCAAAGATCTCGTTGAAGAAGTTGATGGAACTCTCGTTGAATGCAACACTGCATATTGGGGTAGTCGCAACACTACAGAAGCACACAGAAGGGCAATTGCTGAAAGAGGATATGACCAAATCGCAACCGTCGACATCATGGATGAGGAAGGCTCGATTCGGATACCCGTTACCGATACGAAATGGTTGCAATACGACCTCGTAGGTTCACATATCCAAAACTACGATTTCATGATTAATCTGGCTCATTTCAAAGGTCATCAAATGGGTGGTTTCGGTGGTGTACTGAAGAATGCCAGTATCGGTGTAGCATCTTCGGCCGGAAAGAACTACATTCATTCAGCCGGTCGTTCCGAGACCAACAGCGGCAACAATAATCAGGATTCCTTTATTGAATCCATGGCAGCCGCCGCACAGGCCGTTCACAATTATTTCAAGCAGGACGGAAAGGATATCGTATATATAAATGTAATGAACAACATGTCTGTAGACTGCGATTGCAACGGTCGACCCGCGGCCCCTCAGCTCCAAGACATGGGTATCCTTGCCTCGACAGATCCAGTGGCTTTGGATAAGGCTTGTCTTGACCTGGTTTTCAATCATGAATCCACCGCCGAAGACAATGCGTCGCCTCTTATAAACCGAATCAACAGCATGCATGGAACTCATATTGTCGATTACGGAGAAGAAATAGGTTTGGGTACGCAGGAATACAATCTCATTTCCATGGATGATATGGAAGGAGAAGAGGGGACTACCGGTGTAGGGAATTCCTTTGACAACAGAAGAATCCTCTACAACGTCTTTACCCTTGATGGGAAAAAAGTCCTGGACCGCGCCACTTCGCTGGATGCTCTTGAACCCGGAATATATATTGTCAATGGTAAGCAAAAGGTTATCAATTGAAAGCTAATCAAATCTTCAATCTCACTTTTAGGCTTCGGCCGGGATGTATAAATGCCTATGGGGCTGTGTCAAAATTATTTTGACACAGCCTCTGTTTTCAAACCTTTGCCTACGACCCAAGACTTTCCGAGCATATCTGCAAACAATTTGTCTACTCGAACGTTATACTCTTGAATAATCTTAAATTTAATATTATGGAACTGAAAGATATAAAAAGTCCGAAAGACATTAAAAATCTGAGCATTCCCGAACTCGAAAATATTGCCGCTCAGATGCGTAATGCAATCCTCAACCGTACATCGAAAATCGGCGGCCATGTCGGCCCGAACCTTGGCAGTGTGGAGTCCATAATCGCACTTCATTATGTCTTTGATGCTCCCGAAGACCGTCTTGTCTACGACGTCTCTCATCAAGCTTTCCCCCACAAGATGCTGACCGGTCGCGTCGACGGATACCTTTTTGAAGAAGATTTCGCGAAGGTAGGTGAATATACCGATCCAAAGGAATGTCCCGAGTACGATCTCTTCTATGCCGGTCACACTTCACCTGCTCTGAGTCTTTGCGTCGGTCTGGCAAAGGCTCGCGACCTTCAGAAACAGAAGTATAATGTTGTGGCCTATGTCGGCGACGGTGCGCTCAGCGGCGGCGTGGCCTTCGAAGGGTTGGATGCCGGCGGTGCTCTCAACAGCAACCTGATTTGCATCTTCAACGACAACCAGATGGCAATTGCCGAAAACCACGGTGGCATGTATTCTCATTTCGCTCACCTGCGCGAAACAAACGGCACGGCTACCGACAATCTTTTCAAAGCTTTCGGCTGGGATTATATCTATGTCAACGACGGTAATAATCTCGAAAAACTTATAGCAGCTTACTCTAAGGCTAAGGATTCTGCCCACCCGGTAGTAATTCATATCAACACTCAGAAAGGGGAGGGGTATACTCCTGCCGAGGAATATCGGGAGCGTTTCCACTATCGCGATCCCTATATCATCTCCTCCGGTGCACTCCGTGAACTCGGTTCCGGTCCGTCATACGGAGGTGTGTTTAAAAAATTCGTTTTAGAAGGTGTCAAGAAATATCCCGATATGCTCGTAATCTCTTCGGCTACTCCAGATGCGCTGGGCCTTAACGAAAAAGACCGCGAAAAACTTGGCGACAACTATCTGGATGTAGCCATCGCCGAGCAGACGGGTGTTTCAGTAATGGCCGGCGCTGCCAAGAATGGTTCGAAAGTGGTTTACGGGGTGGTTAGCACCTTCCTGCAGAGAGCCTACGACCAGTTGATGGAAGACTGGGCCATGGACGAGTCTCCGGCCGTCCTGAACATTGACTCTACCGGCATCGCGGCGATTACAGACCAGACGCACCTCGGTTTCTGGGATATTCCTATGATTACATCAATACCGGATATAGTTTATCTTGCGCCTGCAAATCTCGAGGAATACGAAGCGATGCTCAACTGGGCTTTAGATCAGGATAAATTGAAAGTTGCTATCCGCCAGCCGAACTACTCGGTTGAACACGCCGACTATCCCGTGGTGTCCGACTATTCCGATCTCAATAAATTTCAGGTAACCCACGAAGGAGCCGAAGTGGCTATCATAGCAGTCGGCGATTGGTATGTCCGCGGAAAGGAAGTCGCCGAGCTTCTTAAACAGAAAGGTATCGACGCCACTCTGATTAATCCCCGTTTCGTTTCAGGTGTCGACGCCGCTCTGCTTACCTCCCTTTCTGCAAACCATAAGGTTGTGGCCACTATTGAAAACGGTTCGCTGGAAGGTGGTTTCGGACAGAAAGTTGCTTCGGCTTTGGGAGCCTCCGACCTTAAGGTGCTCAACTTCGGTCTGAAGAAAGAATTCATCGACCGGTATAATGTGAAGGAAGTGGAAAAAGCCTATGGGCTTTTACCTAATCAAATTGCCGATTCCATCCTCCATGCTGTTTCAGTCGCATAGTTTAGGCCCAGTAAGAAATAAGGGGGCTATGACAAAATCATTTTGTCATAGCCTCACACTTTATTATACACCGCTGGTGACATTAATAAGTTGAATAATAGGTCAGAATTAAATGTTTCTCAAATGTTTAAAACCCTGCTAAAATTTATTTATATTAACCAACTTTTAATCTATGAGGAAAAGTTCTCTGCAACAAAATTACTTTTTATCAGTGATCATCAACTTACCTTAAATTATGAAATACTTACCATTTTTATAGATAATTCTTTTTATTCCATTTTAATCTATAATTTTGCAGTATGAAAAAAATTTATCTTGATTCTGTCAGCAAATTCAACAAAATTTATGGACTTCCAACAAAGCATCCTCTTGTTGCAGCGATAGATATGCGTGACGCCACTAATTTTGCTAATCATGTTGAGCTAAAAGGCGAGATTTATAGTCTCTTTCTTAAGAATGCTCCTAATTGCAGACTAAGATACGGGAGGAAAACATTCGATTTTGAAGCAGGGACGGTGGTAAGCATCTCCCCGGGTCAGACAGTTACGACTGATCTTGCACCAGAAGATATTTCTACAGACGCAATCGGTATCATTTTCCATCCGGACCTTTTCTTCGGCACCTCTCTTTCAGAAGCTATCAAGCGATTCAGTTTCTTTAATTATTCCGAACTTGAATCCCTGCATCTTTCAGATAAGGAACGGGAAAAATTCGAGTTCTATTACAATATCATTAAGGAAGAAATTGAACAGCCCATCGATTCCCATTCGGCAGCAGTAATTTCCACCAACATCCAGTTATTGCTTGAGCACTTACAAAGATTCTACGATCGACAGTTTACCACGCGTCATAAAGAAAACTCTGATATTGTAAGTCAATTTGAAAACAACCTGAAACAATATTTCTCAGAAGAATATCCTGATACCATCCCTTCCGTATCTTATTTTGCAGAAAAGGCAAAGCTTTCTCCAAGCTATTTCAGCGACCTTATCCGCAAAGAAACAGGCACCAATCCTAAAGATTTCATATCTATATTCATGATAGAGGAAGCAAAACGCAAACTGGTGGAAACCGGTGATGATATCAGCGAAATCGCGTATAAACTGGGATTTGAATATCCCGCTCATTTTACACGGATGTTTAAACGTTTGGTGGGAATAACACCAAAAGAATACAGATTAAGCAATAATTTGAATTGATGATTTGTAGCTATATATAACATGCCTCTTTATGCAGGAGATAGACTGATGAAATTCCCAACCCTTACTTAACGTTAAGTTATAGTTTCAACTCCGATACCCCGACTAATAAATAATTTAGAATTAAACATGAAAAAAATAAT
>JAFLTN010000012.1 GCA_022510445.1 Muribaculaceae bacterium
GAGTTCTTTCCACTCCGTCAAGGGTTGTGAACTTTGTGCCTGCAGGACATGTCCTGACAATGATTTTCTCCCCTTTTACTTTTGATAGGTCGAAACAATGCAAAGGCTGCCCGAGTCCCAAAAGGATGAAGTTGGTGATATCAACGATATTATTTATCGGGCGTTGTCCTACTGCTGTAAGTAGAGAACGAAGCCATTCGGGGGATTCCTGCACTTTAACGCCTCTTATGGTGATACCCGAATACCTCGGGCAACCTTCGGCGTCATCCACCTGAATTGTGACGGCTCCATCTTTTTTGTCGGCCGCGAAAGCTTCCACAGAGGGTATTCTCACTTCCGGTATCATCACTTCAGTCCCGGCTTTTTCAACATTATTGCGGGCAATGAGAGCTTTAAGATCGCGCGCAACTCCAAGATGAGAAGCTGCGTCCACTCGGTTAGGGGTGAGTTCTACTTCAAGTACGTAATCACTCTCTACATTGAAATATTGTGCTGCCGGTGTGCCGGCTTCTATTTCATCAGGAAGAACCATAATGCCGGCATGGGATTTGCCGACTCCTATTTCATCTTCAGCACATATCATTCCCGAGGATTCTACTCCCCGGATTTTCGACTTCTTTATCTTTATTTCCTTATCACCCATTCTCAGAACCGTCCCTACAGTAGCGACCACTACGGTCTGTCCCGCTGCCACGTTGGGTGCTCCGCACACTATTGTCTCTATTGTCCCGTTCCCAAGGTCAACTGTGGTGACATGAAGATGGTCGGAGTCGGGATGTTCTTCACAGGTCAGAACTTTTCCTACAACTATCCCTTTTAATCCTCCGGGGATTGATTCTACTTCCTCTACATTGTCACATTCCAGTCCTAAGGAGGTCAGGGCTGCAGCAAGAGCTTTTGGTTCAAGGTCAAAATCTATGAATCTCTTAAGCCATTTATAAGATATGTTCATTTGAAGAATTGCTTTTTCAGTCTGATTTGTTGAGTGATGACCGGGCGCCTTCTTTGCGCTTTTTACGTATCCCGGCTAATCAATTGCAAATTTATGAAAATTCAACGATATAAACCTAAATCGCCGAATTTTTTAACCGTCAAAGTATTATCTTTATGCTTGAGTTCCCTATTCGCAATAGGTAGATTCCATGCGGCAACCCTGAGATAACTTCATCTTCAGTTTCCTTAATCAGATTGCCGGCAATATTGAAGATCTGACATTTAACCCGGGCCGGCTTATTGATTATATAGATCAGCCCATCTTTTGACTTTAGTGTTATACCTTGCGCCTTAAATGATTCTATACCGTTGCCGTTGTCGGTGACTTCTACAAGACATTCTGCAAATATCTCCGGATTTGAAATCGAATAGGCTGCCACAAACGCGATTCCTTCCCTCACGCCTGTTATGTTACCGGTCTGGTCTACTGTAGCTATCGACGGATTGGACGTCTTCCATGCGAGGTCGGTAACGGTATAATCTCTTGGCGACACGGAAATTGTCGGCTTGAAAGAGGACCCTGCATTCAGTGAAATTTCATCCTGCCAGATCGAGATGGTCTGGATTGGTATGAAATCATAATCACTTATATTATTGAATTCGCTCCATGGATAAGTCGTGGAATAAGCTTCAATCGATTGGTTTTTTACTAAAAGCGTGGCCGATTCATACACTGATGGATTGAATACGTTAAAAGGTGCTGTCGGTGGGTTGATGGCACCTGAAGTGATGCTTGATAATGACGGACACCCTATGAAAACTTCATTGCCCAATCCTTTCAATCCAGATTCGAAAGTGATGTCTGTGAGATTATAGCAGCCTAAGAAACATCTGTCGTCAATATAGCTGATATTCCCGGGGACAGTAAATGTATTAAGGCTCAGGCAGCTTTGAAAACATCCTTTTGGCAACTCTGTGAGGGATTTGGAAAGCTTTATGGAATTCATTGCGTCACATCCGCTGAAGGCATATTCTCCTATAGAGGAGATATTGTCCCCCATCTCTATATAGGTGATATTAAAATTGTCACGGAATGCATTGGTTGTGATCCCCGTCACTTTATAAGTTTCCCCTATGTATTGGATAGTTGCCGGTATATAAATGCTTCCAGAATAAGGGGTTTCTTCATTTTCTATCACTTCAACCGAGGGGACCTCCGCATCCTCAATTATGGAATATTTGATATTATTTATAATAAAACTTGTTAAAGGTGTGTTAAGGCTTTCCTCTATAAGTGAGAATTTATTCCAGGGAGCGGTTTTGCGGTATTCTCCGTTAGAAAAATATGGCACCTTGAGCCGGGCTGCTTTATAAGTGTTTTCATCAAAAGACAGTGAAACCGCTGCAGGAGGAATCAGAGGGTAGACTTCTATTTCCTGAAGACTGGAGCAATTCCCGAAAGCGTTTGATGAAATGACCGTTACATTTTCTCCTATCTGGAGGTAAGTCAGTGCGCTACATCCATAGAAGGCCTGACCCGATATCGTTGTGACTGATGTCGGGATGACAATCTCTTTCAGGTTCGAACAGGAAGAAAAAGACCATTCGGGTATCTCTGTGACTCCTGTGCCAATGACAATATGTTCCAAAGCTGAACAGTCCCGGAAGGCGCTGCTTCCAAGTGTGGCCACAGAATCAGGCAAAAAAACTTCTTCCAGCGATGTGCAGCCGTAAAATGCATTGTTGCCGATGGTTACTATGGAATTCGGTAGCTCTATATATTGAAGGTCGGCGCAATTAAAAAATGCATTTTCCCCTATTGATGTCACAGTATAGGTCGCCCCTTTATATGATATGGATTCGGGAAGGATAATTATCCCCGAATAATTGTAACCCTGAACAACTTCCAGATATCGATTCTCCGCATCAATTATGTTGAAATAAACGCCGTTTATTTCAAGATCATATGCATATGAAGCGGCGCTCAATGAAATGGCAGATATGATGGAAAGTAAAAATTTTTTCATAATGACTTTATCCTAATCAGTCCAAATCCCGGCTATTTATTAAAATGAGGGGCAGGATCTTAAATTTTATGCAAAGTTTGCTTAAATATTATAAAAAAACAAAAACTTAAGTAATTTTGTGAGACCTTCTTGGGGAGGCTTGAAGAGGAAGTCTTAAAATTTAAAGAATTATGAATATAATTTTGAACATCATCTGGGTGGTTTTCGGTGGTCTGATGATTGCCATTGAGTATGTAATATCAAGCTTTCTGCTGATGGTCACAATAATCGGGATTCCTTTTGGACTTCAGACTCTTAAACTTGCTATGGTGGCATTATGGCCATTCGGAGCTCAGATAAAAGACAATCCGTGGCCTTCAGGATGTCTGGCCGGTATCATGAATGTGATATGGTGGTTTGTGGGAGGCATTCCGATAGCCCTGACTCATCTCTGCTGGGGGCTATTTTTCTGCATAACTGTTATTGGGATTCCGTTCGGTATGCAGCATTTCAAACTGATGCGTCTTGCATTGTTCCCCTTCGGCAATTCAGTGAAATGGTAAACCCAACCAACATAGAACAGACGCAAGATCATTGCGTCTGTTGTTGTACACCCATTTCATTAACAGGCGAAAATTGAATGAAAAGTTCTTTTATCTGAACTTTTCATATATCTCCATACTTAATTTTTTTGCTTTCTCCAGGTCTTCCTTGTTCTGTGGATTTATTCCATATTTTGAAAGTGGAGGCACCACTATCCTTGTGCCGGGTTTGATGCGGTCGGGATGTCCTAAAAAACTTTGGTTTTCAAGATAAATGTAGGGCCAGAAATTGAAATTCCCGTAGTGTTCCCTGGCAATTGTAGTCAGATATCTCGTTGTGGAGACAGTGTCATAGACGGCAGGTGTCGCAGGCGTGTCTGCTTCCGGCTCATCTTGACTTCCCTCCTCCGGTTGTTCTATTATTGTATCGGTTTCTACCGGAGTTTGCTTTAATTCAGCCACCTGTATTTCCCTTTCAGGAGAACATTCATCCTGAACGGAACCGAAATTAACCGGCCACCATCCGAAGAAGCAGCCCAGCATAAACACTATCAGGCACACCACAAGCGATGTCATGGCACCTGCAAAAAATCCTTGTCTATATTTCACTTTTTCAGATTTTATATCCATTGTTGAATCTGTTGACTTCTCATTGTCATTCGCTTCTCCGTAAGCTTCTGCCGTAAAAATGTCATCTTCATTCTCCTCTTCCGAACCGGCTTCTATTATCGAATTTTCTACCTTATTTTCGTCACTTCTTTCGGTATCAGCCGGAACCTCCTCCTCGATTATGATTTCTTTTTCCGGGCTTTCATCTTCAAGTTCCACCGATTCAAATATTTCAAATGGTGCATTGATGAGTGAAGCCATCTCTTTGGCCGGTGTGAACACTACTTTACGGTGTCCGGCAAATTCCTGGCGTTCGCCGGTAGTCACGTTTACTCCGTTGCGGGGTTCTACCTCCACAATTTTAAACGTGCCGAATCCTTTTATCCTTACATTTTCTCCATTTGAAAGGGCATCTCCCGTCACTTTAAAAAACTCACGGATGAAGTCCTCGCAAAATTTTCTGTTCTTTCCGGAGGTCTCTGACAGTAATGATGCGATCGCTGCTGTTGCAACTTTATTCTCCATCGTTGATTCTTTGTTTTAAGATTGGGGAGGATTTGAATACCATGGTGATGCGTGGAGGCACAAGAAGTTTTTTCCCTGAAGCCGGATGCAGCGCTATTCTTTCCTGCCGTTTCCGAGGCTCAAAATTACCGAAACCCGAAATTGATATCGTGTCCATCTCTGCTCCGCAGTTCCCGAAAACCTTTGACAAGGATTCGATCATCATGTTTACGCTTTCCCTTGAAATGTCAAGCTTGCGGGATATATGGTCTACAATTGTCTTATTATCCATAGGTCGTTTCCGGATTTGGTTGACAAAAATAGTTAAATTTCTGTAATTTTGCATTATGAAAGACCAAAAGAGATGCATTTTTCTAACCGGCGCCACCGGAGTAATGGGCTTTGCGGGATTGCAAGAATTGATGAAATATCCTGAAAAATATGATATTTCAGTGCTTGCAAGACCATCTGGGAAAAATCGAAAAAAACTTAGGCCTTTTATTGAAAAAGGTCTGAAAGTTCTATGGGGCGATCTCCTGGATAAGGATTGTCTGGAGGAAGGGATAGCTAATGCCGACATTGTGCTTCATGTCGGTGGCATGGTGTCTCCGGCAGCCGATCATTTCCCTCAGAAGACTCTTCAGGTGAATGTAGGTTCAATGAGGCTTATTGCCTCTATTGTCAGAGATATTGAAAATTCTGATCCGGGGAGGATAATCACGACGGTCTATATCGGGTCTGTCTCTCAATACGGACCGAAATTGCCTCCCGGTCATTGGGGAGAAGTAGGGGATGTTTTGAAGGCTGCAAAATTCGATGCATATGCTCTTTCTAAAATTTTGGCGGAAAGAGCCCTCCTTGAAGCCGGTCTTCGAAGGTGGGTGTCTATCCGGCAGACTGCTATCCTTCATTCCGGATTGCTGACGAAAGCCGGTGATCCGGTCGCTTTTCATGTGCCTTTGAACGGGGTGATAGAATGGATAAGCGTGGAAGACTCCGGACGCCTCCTTGAAAAAATTTGTCGTGAAGATATCCCGGAAAACTTTTGGAATAATTTTTATAATGTAGGCGGAGGGGAATTTTTCCGGCTGACTAATTATGAATTCGAGAGGGAGCTTCTGAAGGGGATGGGGTGTCCTCCTCCCGAAAAGATTTTTCAGCCTGAATGGTTTCCAACAGATAATTTTCATGGAATCTGGTTTAAAGATTCCAATCTGCTCGACGAATTTTTAAATTACCGGCAGCGTGATTCTTTTGAGATGGCCATGAGAAGATTAAAAAAAGAACTTCCCTTCTATTTTCGACTCACTCCGTTGGTTCCTGCTTTCGCAATAAAATCACTTATGAAAAAAGTGGTGAATAAGAAGGGACTTGGTGCCATGAGTTGGATAAAGGAGAACAACATAAAAAGAATCAACGCATCCTGGGGAAGTCTTGAAAATTTCTGGAAAATACCTGATTGGAGGAACCTGTTTCTTGTGAACCCCTCTGAGAGGGATGAAATTTCCATCAATAATAAATCTTCAGTAATGAATTTGAATAACTCCCTGAGAATGGTGCAATGCTCCCGGGGGCATGAATATCTTTCTTCCCAGGCATTGGAATATGGAGGGCATGGTTGTCCTTTTTGCCTGGAGGAAGAAACTGATATCCCGGGATGATTACTCTTTAGGCTGCGGGTTCTACGGCTCAATTCCAATATTTTTTGTAAATTTGTAAATTCTCCAAGCAATTCTCGGATTATGGATTCCAACGACAGCCTTTTTCAATTTGATTATGATACGGAAAATCAGGATTATTCCCCGGATCTTTCCAAGATAGACGCTCCGGCAGAAGAAATCGCTCCGGAAGTGTCCCGGCAAAATGATCTGGAAAATGAAGATGCCGTTTCCGTCTCTTCCGCAGGTTCCTACGATGATGATTCTATCCAGCATCTTGACTGGAACGAACACATCAGGCGACGTCCGGGTATGTATATCGGCAAACTCGGAGACGGAACACATGCCGAAGACGGTATTTATGTGCTCGTCAAGGAGGTGATAGATAATTCTATCGACGAATTTAATATGGGCGCCGGCAAGAGAATCGATATCACTTTGACAGAGCAGGGAGAAGTCACTGTCAGGGATTACGGGCGTGGAATTCCTTTGGGGAAAGTAAAGGAGGTTGCATCTGAAATCAATACCGGAGGAAAGTTTGACGACAAGAATTTCAAAAAGTCGGTGGGCCTCAACGGTGTTGGTCTGAAAGCTGTTAATGCACTTTCAACTTATTTTCATATTGAAAGTAATCGCGACGGTAAACAGGTTTCCGTCGATTTCGAAAAGGGAGGGATTGTTAATCAGACTCCACCTAATCCCACTGATCAGGAAAACGGGACTCTGGTAAGGTTTCTCCCGGATAATTCTTTGTTCCGTGACTATGCTTTCAAAATGGAATTCCTGGAAACGATGGTGAATAATTACACTTATCTTAATTCAGGACTTCAGATTTTTCTGAATGGCAAGAGATATCTTTCACGTCACGGACTTCTTGACCTTTTAAAGGAAAACCTCACCGCCGAACCTATTTATCCTATTATTCATCTCAAAGGGGAGGATATCGAAGTGGTTCTCACTCACACAGATCAGTATGGCGAGGAATATTATTCTTTTGTCAACGGTCAGCATACCACCCAGGGAGGCACTCATCTTTCCGCTTTCCGGGAACATATTGGAAGAACAATTAAGGAATTTTCCGGTAAGGGTTATGAATATGCCGATATTCGTAATGGCATGGTGGCTGCCGTGAGCGTCAGAATTCAGGAACCGGTCTTTGAAAGCCAGACTAAAACCAAACTCGGAAGCAAGGAGATTGCGCCGGGGAGTCAGGTCACTGTCAATAAATTCGTGGGCGATTTCATTAAGAAGGAACTTGATGATTATCTCCATAAGAATCAGGAAGTGGCCGATGCCATGTTGAAGAAGATTGCTCAAAGTGAGAAAGAACGAAAGGCATTAGCCGGTGTCGCAAAGCTGGCAAGAGAAAAAGCTAAGAAGGTGAGTCTGCACAACCGTAAGCTGAGGGATTGCCGGATTCATTACAACGACTCTGTAAAAAATGCTTCTAAAGACAACGACCGCCGAGAGGAATCTTCGATTTTTATTACAGAGGGTGATTCCGCTTCAGGAACCATCACTAAGGTAAGGAATGCAGAGACGCAGGCTGTTTTCTCTTTAAGAGGTAAGCCTTTGAATTCTTTCGGCATGACCCAGGAAGTGGTCTATAAGAATGAGGAATTCAATCTTCTTCAGGCCGCGCTTAACATCGAGGAAGGTATTGACGGTTTGCGATATAATAAAATTATCATTGCCACCGATGCGGATGTCGACGGCATGCATATCAGGTTGCTCGTCATCACTTTCTTCCTTATGTTTTTCCCTGACCTTATTAAGAAAGGCCATGTCTATATCCTTCAGACACCCCTCTTCCGCGTGAGAGACAAAAACTCAACCCGCAGAGGGAAAGGGAGCAAGGCAAAGAAATCTAATCCGAATGGAGAAAAGGATACGTATTACTGTTACACCGACGAGGAGCGGCTTGAGGCTATTGAGAAATTCGGAAATAATGCAGAAATTACCCGTTTTAAAGGGTTAGGTGAAATTAACGATGTGGAATTCGCCGAATTTATCGGACCGGATATGAGGCTCGATCCTGTGACTCTTAAAAAGGATGACACTGTTGATAAATTGCTCGAATTCTATATGGGTAAAAACACAATGGAGCGTCAGAATTTTATTATAGATAACCTCATAATCGAAGACGATTCTGAAATATGAAAGCTTTATACGCCGGAAGTTTCGATCCTTTCACAATCGGTCATCTTTCCATAGTAAATCGTTCTCTTCAGTTATTTGAAAGCCTGGTTGTCGCGATCGGTTTCAACGAAAATAAGATAGGGGAGTGGAGTGTCGAGGAAAGAAAGAAGGCCATTACCGATTATTTCAGACATAACGAAAGGGTCCAGGTGGCTGTCTATACCGGTCTCACTGCTGAATTTGCCCGAGAAATCGGTGCCGGCGTAATGATCAGGGGTTTGAGAAACGGGCTGGACTTTGACAAAGAGAAGGATCTTGCCGACATTAATTTACAGGTGCTCGGAATTCCTACGGTTTTTATCCCATGCGATCCCTCGCTTTCTTATGTCAGCAGTTCTATGGTGCGTGAATTGATTCATAACGGATTCGATGCAAGTAAATTTATTGTCGGGAATTTCCCTTTGCAGGATAAAATCTCCCATTGATAATTAGATATGATGAAAAAGATATTTTTTATATTACCTGTTTTTGCAATTGTCCTCTCGGTATTCGCGCAGAAAACTGAGATGTCTCTCAACCAGAACAATAAGCTAAGGATTGCAGAGGCGGCTATAATGCAGCTATATGTTGACTCGATTAATGAAACTAAGTTGGTGGAAGATGCGATTAGGGGTATGCTGGAAGGCCTTGACCCTCATTCACAGTATTCCAATGCCGAGGAAACAAAGGAATTGAATGAACCTTTGGCAGGTAATTTCAGTGGAGTCGGCATCACTTTCAATATGAACAACGATACCCTTTATGTTATCCAGACAGTAAGCGGAGGCCCGTCGGAAAGGGTGGGTATTCTTGCCGGTGATCGGATCATCACTGTCAATGACACTGTTATAGCCGGTGTCAAAATGAAAAACTCCGATATAATGAAACGGTTGCGCGGTCCCAAAGGCACCGACGTGAATGTAAAGGTTCTTCGTCCCGATAAAGGTGTTTATGACACTATTGATTTCAAGATTACTCGTGCCGATATCCCCATCTATAGCGTTGATGCGGCTTATATGGTTGATGATAAGACCGGTTATATCCGTCTCAACCGGTTCGCGGCTGAAACAGCGGGAGAAGTCCGCACTGCTCTGAAAGACCTGAAGAAACAAGGCATGGACAGACTCATCCTTGATTTGTCTGACAATGGGGGTGGTTATCTCAACGCGGCTGTCGAACTTTTGGGAGAATTCCTCGAACCGGGTCAGATTACCGTTTATACCGAGGGTCTGAATTCACCCAGAATGGATAATTACGCTTCACCCAACGGGTCGAAGCCATTGTTTGCAGATGGGAGGCTTGTAGTGATGGTTAACCAGTATTCAGCCTCTGCTTCTGAAATCACCAGCGGTGCTGTTCAAGACTGGGACAGGGGTCTGATTGTTGGTCGCCGGACTTTTGGCAAAGGTCTGGTCCAGCGCCCGATTCCGCTCCCTGACGGTTCTATGATCAGATTGACCGTGGCCCATTATTATACTCCCACAGGGCGCGATATTCAAAAACCTTATGAAAAGGGTAACAGAAAAGCATATAGCGAGGATATGATCGACAGATTCAACAACGGAGAGCTTATGCATGCCGATTCGATTCATTTTGCAGATTCTCTGAAGGTTGAAACTCTTAGACTCCATCGGCCGATTTATGGAGGCGGTGGAATTTATCCTGATAAGTTTGTGGCTCTCGACACCACGGAGTTCACCAAATATTATAGAAATGTTATGGCAAAAGGCCTCATAAACCGCTTTGCAATTAGTTATGTTGATAAAAACCGTCAGGAACTCAAAAAGCTTTACAAGAACGACAATGCCTTTAATAAAGAATTCAAAGTTTCTCCGGAAATGCTTCAGGAATTATACAGCCTCGCTGATAAGGAGGGAATAGAATTCAACGAGGAGGAAGCCAAGACAAGCGAACCTTTATTTGCCATGCTTATCAAGGCCCTCATTGGAAGGGATGTTTTCGACAATTCAACCTATTTTAAGGTATTTAATGACCATGACCCGATATTCCGGGAAGCTTACCGTCTGATAAATTCAACAGAATATGATGATTTGCTCCCTTAGATCCTCGCGCAAAAAAATGTAAAACGCAAGGATAATATCTTTTAATTAAATTTAGACAAATTCAAAAATCATGAACCTATTTTCTTACCTTATTTTTGCTGCCATTTCTGCTTCGCCTCTTTTCACTTTGGCACAGCAGGAAACAGAAAACAGCTTCCTGCAGGATATCGAATTGCTGACAGTGGAGGATCTTGCCCTTGTGGAAGATTCCTTGGCTGCGGTCAAGGAGATTCAAGTGGCCGAACCGGAGGATCTCTTCCTTTCCCTGCCTAAACCTGTTGTTAACAGAAAAATCGTTAACAGAAGTTTTATCCCCAGGGTCTTCTCCGGTTATAGGAAACTTCATAAGTTCCATCCCGATTTTCTTCATCCCAATCATTACGACGGTTTGAGCGTCATGACTTATGATTCCACCCTCATGATGGTCGATGAGGTTATTGAAGTCCTTCCGAATGAAAATGAGTCAATGTTCCCCGACCTGACTTATCTCATTTCACGTGAAGAGGAGGTTGTGGAAGTGCCGGTGCCCACCGATAAACCCGAAAATGTTATAATCATCGGAGAAATGCCTCATTGGCTGTCTCAGGCATTGACAACTAATCGCGTGCAGGAAGATCTGCTATATTCTTATCTGATTGATAACCCCGAATCTATTGAATATTCTTATTGGGATCTTCCCGAACCTCCCGAACTCCCTGATGATGACGTTCGGTTCATCACTTATATCCGGCGACTGAATCTGCCGGATGTCGATCCGGAGGCTGTTATTATTCCCGCCACCGAAATAAAAAGAAAATATTGGCTCCACAAAGTGGGAGCTCAGCTCCAGTTCTCTCAGGCTTTCGTTTCTCCTAACTGGTATCAGGGCGGTAACAATTATCTTGCCCTCCTTTTCAATTTTGACTGGAATGTGCAGCTGAATCAGGTTTTTCATCCCAATTTATTGTTCCAGAGCAATCTTTCCTATAAGCTTGCTTTAAGCTCAAACCCTAAAGGGAATTTGCATAAATACACAATTTCAGAAGATGCTCTCCAATATAATCTGAATGTCGGTCTTAAGGCTTTCGGCAATTGGTATTATTCTTATAATTTGCTTTTCAAGACCCAGCTGCTTAATAACTATGAGGATAATTCAATGGTGAGAACAGCTTCTTTCCTCTCTCCGGGCGACCTCAATATGGGTCTTGGTATGGCATATAACCATCAGAACAAGCTCAAGACTTTCAAATACACGCTGACCATTTCTCCTCTCTCTTACAACCTTAAGACTTGTATAAGCGACAAGATCAACCATGAGATCTATAATATTTCTCCTAACAGAAAGGTAAGAAATGAGATCGGTAGCAACCTTGAATTTAACATGGACTGGAGTATTACAGCCAACATTAGCTACAAAACAAGACTCTTCCTCTTCTCTGACTATCATTATTTCCTCAGCGATTGGCAGAATACTTTCTCATTTGATATTAACAAATTCCTTTCAACCCAGATTTTCCTTCATATGCGCTATGACACTTCTGCCGATAAAAACACCGGTTGGAAAACTTTCATGATGCGTGAGATTCTAAGCTTCGGTCTTTCATATACATTCTCTACCAAACCATAAGACGAATGTTTATCAGGGAATTTATTTTTCTGGCTCTATCCTTGCTACCGGTGTCGTTATCGGCAGCCACGCCTAAAGTGGCCTTCGATATGGATGAAGCCAGGGACATTTGCGATAATCTTCCCTTGGAAAACATTGAAGGAATATGGATCTATCCGGATGACAAGGTCACAGTCTTGATTCTTAACGATGGCGACGGGCTCTCTTCCCACTCTATCCCCAATTACAGGATCTCAGTGGTGGAGAGTTCCGACACAAGGCTCAATCCGGGTGAAACTATCGGTTTCCTCAAGGCTTCTCCGGAATCGAAGACTTATAGTATTGAATTGGCCACTGAGAGAAAAAACGAACTTCTCTTGAAACCAAAATCCTGTCTGGCCACTTTGTCGGCCGATGGAGATTCCTTTATCATTAAGAAACAGAAGTCAGGCCTTAAAGGTCGGCTTAATCTGAATCTTAACAGATTGCTTCCGGGTTTCTGGAAAATTGTAAGTCTCGGTGTCTCAGGCAATGGAATGGCCAATCGTCTTGAAGCACCGGCCGGCATGATAAAGATCTATCCTTCTTATGACGGCAACGGATCTTCGCGCAGAAAACCACGGTATCTTTGATCGGCTATTATGAAAAGATCATCCGTTCTTCTGATTCTGTTGCTTGTTGCCTTTACCGGCTCAATCACCCTCTCGGCTAAAAAGATTAAAAGCACTTTCAGAATCGAGAAGGAGAATATAAAGAATAAAGACAATGTTAAAGCTGCAGAATCCGACATCAGATTCGATTTACAGGATACCGAATCACCGGATTCTCTTAAACACTTCTTTTCTGAAATCTCTTTTGCCGGTTATGAAAAGGAGATCTCGTCGTCAGTTGAATCTTTTTTAGTGATCAACGGATCTGATAAGGATCTGTCTGCAATTACAGTGAGGATTGATTATTTCGATTTGCAGGGACGTATGATTCATTCACGTGATTACACGGTAAGATCGGTAGTTCCTGCAGGCCAGACGCGAAAAATCGATATACCTTCCTGGGACCGCCAGCGCACATATTACTATTATCTCGGCAACGAACCTAAAAAGGTTGCTACCCCATATAAGGTTACAATCACCCCGGTCACTTATTGGCAACCCGCAGAATAAACAAATTTCTGTCTCATATGTTAAGATTATATAACATTTAAATTATAAAAACTATGAGACAAAACATTTCTTATGACAGTGACGATTACGGCTGGTCAGCTTTTTGGTGGATTTTATTTATCTGTTTGATTTTTTGTTGTTTCTTCTGGTGGCCTTCACCGACTCCGGCCGGAACTGAAAGTGGCTGGTGGGGCTGGTCAACCTGGGGTTGGATTATCCTGATATGTCTGTTTATATGGTGGATCTGTGCGTTATGCTATGTTCCTCTGTATGTTGACGCTGACGATGATGAGGTGAGAATCAGGCGACCTTTCAAATCAAAACGGATCCGCATGGATGAGATTCAGTCTGCCGAACCTTATCAGGTAGAAAAGAATCCTTCTAAAAAAGCTTTTGGAAGTGCTCCTGTTAAAACCTTTGGAAGATGGGGTAAATATCGTGACAGGAAGATTGGCGACTACTTTGCCTATTATGGAAAACCGGACAACACAGTCCTTATCACTCTTAAGGATGGTCGTAAATATGTAGTCGGTGGTTCAGATGCTCAGGCTCTCTCTGACTATATCAACAGCAAGCTCAATAAATAACCGGCGAACCATCAAGCCGATTCGGCTTAGCGAACTTATTAAATATTCATAAAGCTCGTTCACCATTTAGATTAAGAGGTGAACGGGCTTTTAAATTATCTTAAGGGATTTTCATTTGAGAAACTATCCTTTGGATGAAACTGCCGTATTTCTGGGAATGAAAATTATAATTTATTAATTTTTTTAGTAAATTTGTGGTTAATAAGCTTCCCGCAGGTCGGGTTATTAAACTTTTAATACCATTTAAAACGCAATTTGCCAATTAATCTCTCATTGGCCGGATTCCGGAATAATGAATTATCAGATATGACAATCAACGAAACTCAAGATGAAATTATAGAGGAGTTCCAAGGTTTGACCGACTGGATGGACCGATATGCTTATATTATTGATCTCGGCAATACACTCCCGGATTTCCCTCAAAGTGATAAGGTTCCACAAAATCTTATTGAAGGCTGCCAAAGCCGGGTCTGGATAACCGCTAAAAAAGACGAGGAAGGTAAAATCCATTTTGATGCCGATTCTGACGCCTTAATAGTGAAGGGAATCGTAGCTTTATTGCTGAGGGTATTAAACGATCGGACGCCCGACGAACTTTTAAATGCCGACCTTTATTTCATCGATAAGATAGGCTTGAAGGAACATCTCTCTCCAACAAGAAGCAACGGTTTGCTCGCAATGGTGCGCCAGATTAACAATTATGCAAGAGCTTTTAAAATTATGGGTTGAAATTTACTCGATTCTCCCATGAAGATTTGATTCACTGCTTCTTTTAATAGACAATTATACTAACTGACCAAACATATGTTTAAAAATCAACCCGCAGGACTGTATGTCCTTTCATTGGCCAACACCGGAGAAAGATTCGGTTACTACACAATGTTGGCGATCTTCTTATTCTATCTCCAGGCCAAATTCGGTCTCGATGCTACATGGACCGGCCAGATCTTCTCAATTTTCCTGGCCCTTGTCTACTTCATGCCACTTTTCGGCGGATGGATTGCCGATAAATGGAGCTTCTCAAAATGTGTGGTTTCCGGTATCGTGATTATGTTTATCGGATATGCACTCATGACCGCACCAACTCCGGTGCGTTCCACACCCTCAATGCTTATCCTTTTTGCCGCGTTGCTTTTGATTGCAGCCGGAACCGGTCTTTTTAAAGGAAACCTTCAGGTTATGGTAGGTGACCTTTACAACAATCCGAAATATAGCGAACGGCGCGATGCCGCCTTCTCATTATTTTATATGGCCATCAATATCGGTTCGATGTTTGCTCCTTCGGTGGCTGTTTCCTTAAAAAATCTTGCCCTCAGAAATGCCGGTTTCCTTACTAACAATTCCATGGCTGCAGCTGTCAGCAACTGGTGTATTGATACCGACAATTTCACCAATATGCCAACAGATCATGACACTCTCAAGTCGATGACTGATTTTGCTCTCCAGAATGGCATGGCAGAAGGGGGTAACCTTTCTGAATTCCTTTCAGCATACCTGGCCAGATTTGCTGCCGAATGTAACATGGCTGCAATGAACCTTCAGGATTTTGCTCTCGATTATATCACAGCTTTCTCCACCGGTTGTTCCTACGCCTTTGGAGTGGCTTGTATCTCTTTGATTGTAAGTTTCCTTATATATATTCTCGGCAGAAAGACATTTGCTCAAAAGGCTGACGATAAAAAGGATGCCAAGGCTGCCGCTGTGATGCAGAACAAGGCTCCCGAACTTACTCCGCAACAAACTAAACAGAGAGTTGTGGCTCTTCTACTCGTTTTTGCAGTGGTTATTTTCTTCTGGATGGTATTCCATCAGAACGGCCAGACTCTTACGGAATTTGCAAAGAGCTGTACTTCCCCCGATGCCACAGGAGCTACGAGAATCGGATTTAACCTTTGGGCGCTGGTTGCCATCGCTGCCGGGGTTTATGCTCTTTTTGCTATTTTCCAAAGTAAATCAAAAGCTGCTAAAATTGTCAGCGGTATCATTACTGTCGGCATAGGTGTCATTATCTGGAGTATATACGACACTACGCCTGCCGTTGTAACCGGGATTGACCCTGCTACTTATCAACAGTTCAACCCGTTCTATGTGGTTGCCTTGACCCCATTCTCCATGGCTTTCTTCGGATGGCTTGCCTCCAAAGGCAAAGAACCCTCAGCACCAAGAAAAATCGGTTATGGTATGCTTATGGCCGGTCTGGCTTATGTTGTGATGGTATTCGGTTCATTACATCTTGTCGGCACTAACGGCGATGTTTCTCCTAATTGGCTTATCTCTACCTATCTTTTGCTGACTCTTGCTGAACTCCTCCTTTCTCCAATGGGTATCTCTTTCGTTTCTAAAGTGGCTCCTCCAAAACTCAAGGGTGCGATGATGGGTGGTTGGTTTGCAGCAACAGCAGTGGGTAACTACCTTGTTTCTATTCCGATGTTGCTGTGGGGTAAAATCCCTACTTGGACTGTATGGATGATTCTTATCGGACTCTGCTTACTGAGCGCCATCTTTATCTTCTCCATAATGAAGAAACTTGAGGCTGCTACTTCCGATTCTTCCGTTTCCGTAATGGAAAATGCTGCCGAAGGTGAAGAAATAGCTGCCGAGGTTGAAATGTAATTCGGTATCGTCTTCTATCTATAATTCAAAATCTTATGGATAATTTTAAATTCTATTCCCCGACAAAATTTATTTTTGGCAAAGGAACTCAGAAAGAGGTCGGCAAGACACTCTCTAATTATGGCGCTGTAAAAGTACTTATAGTTTATGGCGGAGGTTCTGCTGAAAAGAGCGGATTGATTCAACAGGTCACTGAATCTTTGAATAACGAAAAGATACCATATTGCACGCTTAAGGGGATTAAGCCAAATCCTACCGACGACAGGGTTTATGAGGGAATTTCTCTTGCAATAGAGGAGGGCGTTAACTTTATTCTGGCAGTAGGTGGCGGTTCTGTGATCGACACTGCTAAGGCTATCGCTGTCGGTGCCGTTTATTCAGGTGATTTCTGGGACTTCTTTGTGCATAAAGAAAATCCGATGGCTGCTTTGCCAATAGGTGTCGTCCTGACAATTCCGGCAGCAGGCAGTGAGGGTAGCGCTTCGGCTGTTATAACTAAAATTGAGGGTCTTCAGAAGGTTTCAATAGGCACTGATCTTATCCGTCCCCGTTTTGCAATCATGAATCCGGAGCTTACCATGACTTTGCCCGATTTTCAGACTGCTTGCGGAATTACCGATATGCTATGCCATATTTTTGAAAGATATTTTTCAAACACACCGGCTCAACTCGTCAACGCTTATTCGGAAGCCATTATGAGAGACATAATGGATCAGGCGGTTACTCTGACCGTGCAACCGGATAATTATGATGCGAGGGCTGACATTATGTGGGCAGGAGCCTTGGCTCATAACGGGCTTTGCGGTGTCGGTAAGGAAGAAGATTGGGCCACTCACAGAATCGAGCACGAGGTTTCCGCTATTTATGATGTGGCACATGGTGCCGGTCTCGCATGTATAGAACCGGCTTGGCTTAAATTTGTTTCCAAGAAAAATCCCGATATGGTTTGGAGATTTGCAATCAATGTCATGAGTGTGAGTCCGGCCGGTAAAACCGCCGATGAGATCATGGATGAAGGTATTGAATTGCTTAAAGATTTCTATCATGGCCTTGGTCTCACCACTTCATTAAGAGAACTCGTAGGCAAAGAACCGGATATTGATGCCATGATAAAGAGCCTTGAAAGAAACGTAGGTCCTTTATTGGGTTCTTATGTGCCTTTGACTATGGATGACTGTCGGGAAATCTATAAACTTGCTCTTTAATCTCTAAAATTATTTTTATGCCTTTCGAAATCCTCAATTTCATAAAGATCTACGAGAAAAGCTTCGCTGAGAACTGGAACCTTCCCGCTCTTTCCGAATATGGGAAAAACAATACCCAGACTTACGGTGAGCTGGCGCAGGATATTGCAAAGACTCATATGCTTTTCAAAGGGATTGGCCTGAAAGAAGGGGAAAAGATTGCTTTATGTGGAAAAGATTCTGCCAACTGGGTTAAGATATATATGGCCACGGTGACCTATGGTGCGGTCATCGTGCCCATATTGGCAGAGTTTAATCCTCTCGACATCACTCATATTATTAATCATTCCGAAGCTTCGCTCCTCTTTATTTCCGATAACTTATGGGAACATATGGAGCCGGAAAGACTTCTGAACATTAAGGGGGTTATAAGTATCGAACAGAAGAAACCTCTTTTAGAGGCAGAGGGAGTGGAACTTAGCCGGTGCATACGCCTTCTTAACCGACGGTTCAACCGTAAATACCCCAACGGATATACATCTGAGAATGTAAAATTCGGTAACCGTGACAATTCAGAAATAGCTGAAATAAACTATACCTCCGGCACGACAGGCTTTTCTAAAGGAGTCATGCTGACCGGAGAGAATCTTTCAGGAAATGTCTGTTTCGGAATTCATTCAAAACTGCATTACAGAGAATCAAGAGCACTTGCATTCCTCCCTCTGGCCCATGCTTACGGCTGTGCCTTTGATATGCTTACTCCGTTAGCGGTGGGTACCCATATCACTTTGTTGGGGAAGACTCCTTCTCCCAGAGTCCTTCTAAAGGCTCTCGCTGAAGTAAAACCAAGTCTTGTGATCTGTGTGCCTCTGATTCTTGAAAAAATTTATAAGAGTCAGATTCTGCCAATGATTTCGAAAGGAGCCATGAGATGGACCCTGGCCGTGCCTTTCCTTGATTCTTTTATCTATTCTAAAATCCGCAAGAAACTCATTGAAGCGTTCGGTGGAGAATTTGAAGAAGTGATAGTCGGGGGTGCTCCTTTAAATCATGAGGTGGAAGAATTCCTTCATAAGATTAAATTCCCGTTCACGGTCGGTTACGGTATGACGGAATGTGGCCCTCTCATTTCTTATACTCCCTGGAAGGAGTTTATTGTAGGTTCTTCGGGAAAGACTCTTCCTATCATGGAATCGAAAGTCGACAGTGTCGACCCTGAGAATGTACCCGGTGAAATCTGTGTCCGTGGAGTTAACAGAATGAAGGGATATTATAAAAACCCAAAGGCTACGGAACAGGTGATAGACAAAGAGGGCTGGCTTCACACCGGAGATATGGGTACGAGAACTCCCGACGGAACATTGTTTATTCGTGGCCGTAATAAAACTATGATTCTGTCAGCCTCCGGTCAGAACATTTATCCGGAAGAGATAGAAGCCAAGCTTAATAACATGCCTTTTGTGGCTGAAAGTCTTGTCGTTGACAGAGATGGAAAACTCGTGGCATTAGTATATCCTGATTTTGACGCTACAGATAAATTGGGAGTCTCATATTCCGATATTGACTCTTTGATGGAAAACGTAAGAAAGGAACTTAACAATATCATCGCTCCGTATGAGCAGATTTCAAAAATAATCCTCATGCCTAACGAATTTGAGAAGACTCCAAAAAGAAGTATCAAGCGTTTCCTTTACACACATTGACGGGCCTTTTGAGAATTTCGGAAAATTGGAGGTATAATTGCTTGCTGAAAGAGGGATTTTAATATAAAATATTTGATATAGTTTAAGATTTTTTAAGTAGTTTTGCCAATAATTTGTTAGCAAGTGTTAATAGTAGCAGCGCCTGATATATGCAACTGCTTTCTGCAATGAAAATTCATGCATCAATCAGAAAGGAATCTTTCCTCTCATTTGTTTTAATCTATTATCTATTTACCTTTTCGAGCTGTGGAAGCCGGCAGAAGGCTATTGAAACCGCCCGGTTCCTCCAGAATCAGGAAGAACTTTATCATGCCGACAATGATATCGCCATGACCGTGAGAAGTCTGGCTGATGCCATTAAGGTAGGAGAGCCGCTTGACAGTGTGGAATATGATTTCAGAGGGGTTTTGACCGATGGTCAGGGAACGCCGCTCTATACCGATATTAATGGTGTGCCGGGAATCTGGGACATTAATGTTCTTGACAATGGCAAGGTGTCGATAAGAAATCTTTATTTAGGAGATTTGTTGCCGGCCGACCTTGAACTTTATATTCTTGAAAGTTTGAAACTGACTGCAGATAACCTATTGCCGTCGCTCGCCGATACCATCTCCAATCCTGCAAAATATGCTATAAATATCTATGCCTTGTCGGGGGGCTATATGAAATACGAAGTTGTCAAAGACACTGCTTCCAACGGTCTTGAAGGCGCGCTTGTCACTATTACCCTTGGGGTTTCTCCCCTTCCTGAGGACGGAATACGAATAGCCGCGTAGATTCATAGCGGGGGAGTGCCATTAGCTGAACATCGGCCTTCCGGTCTTCTAAAGTCTCCATTGCAGAGCCTATCTTTATTCCAAGTTCTTTCAGCTTCTCCCTTACGGTTTCCAAAGCTTTCTCCGGCGTGTTGTTATCTTTTGAAAGATGGCACAGGAAAATATGTTTCAGTCTCGGGGTATATATTTCTTTTAGGAATTCAGCTGTCTTTTCGTTGTCCATGTGCCCGATGTCAGTCTGGATCCTGGCTTTTAGAAATTCGGGATAGTTGCCGTTCGTAAGCATGCGAAGGTCATAATTTGACTCTATGACAAGATGGTCGGCCTTACTGATATAATGTCTTGCCCGGTCATAGACATTCCCCATGTCGGTGGCAAGAACGAAATTCCGCTCTCCAAAAGACAGGGAGAATCCCATATTGTCGCTGCCGTCATGCGGGACTTCAAAAGCCGTTATTTCAAGATCTGCAATTTTAAACGGTATCTCCTTAAAGATCGGTATATGATAATCCTTTATCCTCTTTGAAATTCCGTGTCGACGTAATATGCCGTTCATTACCCGGTTCGTACAATAGATTTTCATGTGCCGGTTATTCTTCACCAGGGTATAGACATATTTTACATGGTCGGAATGATCATGAGTCAGTAATACTCCGTAAATTTTCTTTATGTCAAGACCGTTATCTTTTATCTTTACTTCTATTTCATCGGCCTTTATTCCGGCATCGATTATCACTCCCCCCCTGTTAGTGCCTACATAGCTGCTGTTGCCGCTTGACCCTGAGCCGAAGGATATATAGTATAAACGTTGGTCGATCGGCTCTTCGCTTTTCTTTTCCTGTGGAACCTCCACATGGCTATAGACATTCCTTTGTACCGGGATTTCGTCTAATTCCCATTCTTCAAAGGGAAGACGCCCTAAACCTTCGAATGATATTCTTTTTTTAGCCATGGATTAAAAAAATGGCAGGACATTTCCCGATTTCATAACCCTCCTTGCGCCAGTCGTCCACCCGTCGTGTCACTATCTTTTCTCTCAAAGGATCCGTTATTTCAGAAGCAACGCAGAGAAGGGTGTCGGGCCGCAGGATTTTCAGCAGGCTTTCCATCATTTTTGAATTGCGGTAGGGTGTCTCGATAAAAATCTGGGTCATATCGTGCTTTATTGACAATTGCTCAAGTTCCCTGATTTTTCTTTCTCGTTCCTTAATGTCTACCGGCAGATAACCGTTGAAAGCAAAATGCTGGCCGTTCATTCCTGAAGCCATTAGCGACATTAAAATGCTCGACGGGCCGCACAACGGGATGACCTTCAATCCTTCTTTCTGCGCTATGCTCACAGGCAACGCGCCGGGATCTGCGACTCCCGGACATCCTGCCTCGCTCATTATTCCTACTGAATTCCCATCCCTTAACGGCTGAAGATATGAAGATACATCTTTCGGATCAGTATGGCCGTTAAGCTCATAAAATGTTATCTGGGAAATATCTATGGAGGGATCACATTTCTTAAGGAATCGCCTGGCGGTTCTTATATTTTCGACTATGAAATGCTTTATTTCCCTGATTACTTCTATATTGCCTTGTGGGAAAAAATCGGCGAATGGAGCTTCACTGATGTTGGTAGGGATTAGATAAAGAGCCGCTTGTAAATTCATAACGCAAAATTACTGAATTTTAGTTAAATTTGTGCAATGGGGTTTTAGCCCCGTTCCCCAATTTTATGCAGATTTCAATACCGGATGGTTTCAAAAAAATGATGCAGGAGTTGCTTGGTCCGGAAGCCGAAGAATTCCTGATGGCTATGGATAAATCTCCCGTTACATCAGTCCGTGTGAACAATAGAAAGCCCGGGGCCGGCTTTCCCGGGGCAACAAGGGTTAAATGGTGTGATTCGGGTTTTTATTTGCCTGAACGCCCACAGTTTGTCCTGGATCCTTTGTTGCATGCCGGAGCCTATTATGTTCAGGATGCTTCTTCCATGATTTATCAGACCTTGGCTGAAATCATTGCCGGCCAACTGAAGAAAAACAATCTGAAGGTGCTTGACTTATGTGCAGCGCCGGGTGGAAAAACCACTGCTATGATTAATGGTTTGCCCGACGGTGCCGATATAGTCGCCAACGAAATTTCTGTAAAAAGGGTGGGCGCTCTCCGGGAAAACTTATGTAAATGGGGATATAGACCTGTGAAAGTGACCAACAGAGACTCGTCTTCTTTTGCAGAAGAGGGTGAGATATACGATATTGTCGCTGTAGATGCCCCTTGTTCCGGAGAGGGGATGATGAGAAAGGATGAGGATGCAAGATCCCAATGGTCTCCCGCCCTTATTGCTCAGTGTGCGGCTCTTCAGAAAGAGATTCTTAGTAATGCCGTTCAAACTCTTAAACCGGGTGGATTCCTTATTTATTCCACCTGTACTTTCAACCGGGAAGAGAATGAATTAAATGCAGAATTTATAAAGAATAATCTGGGCCTGGTGCCTTTCGATCCTGAATTCCCGGTGGAATGGGGTATTATGAACGGTCTGGGAACCGATCTTCCTGTTTATCGGTTCATGCCTCATCATACAAATGGAGAAGGACTATTTGTGGCGGTCTTTAAAAAGAATATAGATGCCGGTTTTTCAGAAGGATCTGTGCCTGATAAAAATCTCTTTCCCCGGGCAAAAAATGACTTGAAAGATCGGAACGGAAAAGATAAAAAAGCTCATAAGAACTTTACTCCCAAGACCAAGGAATTGGATGTGATTCCGGAAATTGACCGGATTCTTGAAATCGGATATAATGATGAGAAATATCCTAAGGTGGAGCTAAGCCTTGAAGAGGCAAGATGTTATTTAAGAAGAGAGAGCTTAAGACTTTCACGTGATATTCCGGCAGGAATTATTATTGTAACTTATAAAGGATTGCCCCTCGGCCCTGCAAAGAATATCGGTTCACGGATCAACAATCTATATCCTAAAGCATGGAGAGTGCTTCAAAGATAAGCAGGTTTCCATTTTTTGGTTTAATCTTCAAACTGCGTTATCTTTGCATGACAAAACAAGAAATCAGTAATATTTATTCAGCCAATCAATATGCAATTTAAAGTTAATTCGGAGGCTCCTGACAGTCTGCTTGCCATCCAGAAAATAATTCGTGAAAAATTTCCGAACGAAGAACTGAAATTTGAACTGGATAACGCCAACCGGGTTCTTCATATTCACGGAATTTCCGAAACCGGAGAAAATGCCGCACAAATTGAAAGTGCAATCCGGGAAACCGGTTTCTCCGGAAGCTGGTTAACCCGTGGCGAAGAAAATAAATAATATCCTCTCCATCTGTGCCTTTGATTTTCTGAAGAGTGCTCGAGCTGTTAAACATATCCAAATCATATGGAAGCCTGAAAGTGCTGCAGGATATTTCCATATCTTTCAATAAAGGTGAGATTACCGCTATTGTCGGACCATCAGGTGCCGGCAAGACCACACTTCTTCAGATTGCAGGCACCTTAGACCGGCCTGATTCCGGTGAGGTGTTTTTTAACGGAACAGAACTGTTGAGGCTTAAGGACAAAAAACTTTCCCATTTTAGAAATCTGAATATTGGTTTTGTCTTTCAATTCCATCAGCTGTTGCCGGAATTTACTGCGTTGGAAAATGTGGCATTGCCTTCCCTGATAGCGGGAAACAGGAAGAAACGTGCTTTTGAGGATGCAACAAGGCTTCTTGGTGAACTCGGTCTGTCGCATAGGTTGACCCATAAGCCATCTGAATTGTCAGGTGGCGAGAAACAAAGGACGGCGATTGCACGCGCGTTGGTTAACAACCCGGAAATAATTTTAGCCGATGAACCGACGGGAAGTCTCGATTCAAGGAACCGAGATGAAATAAAAAGCATTATCTCGCGCCTGAGAGACGATTACGGGCATACTTTTGTAATAGTAACCCATGACCCGGAAATGGCAGACATTGCCAACAGAACCATTTCCATGGCCGACGGCATGATTTCAGAAGACTCTTCGGCAAGTATTCTTCCTTCTTTGCCGCTTTTCGAGGATTGATACGGATTATTTTTGGCACACAATTTGAACTTCTTAAAACGTAATATAACAGAAAAATTTATTCCCGTATTTAATCAGCGGAATATATTTTGATGAGATAATAAATTTAAAAAACCAATAATTGAATTGACAATGGCTACACCAGAAAATCAGAACAAAAATCAGCTTCAGATTCAACTCCGTCCGGAAGTTGCCGACGGTAAATACAGTAACCTCGCTATGATCGGACACAGTCCTAATGAATTCATGATTGATTTCATCTACACTGCTCCCGGCATGCCGCAGGCACCTGTTGTAAGCAGGATCATCATGAGTCCGGAAAACGCCAAGCAGCTCATGTTTGCCCTCACCGACAACATTAAGAAATATGAGGCTCAGTTCGGTGAAATAAAACCGCGTGGCGGTGTGGCTTCCGGTTTTGGCAATAACTGATCCATGGACCACAACCTCACTCTTTATAACTCTCTGAACAGGTTCAAACAGCCGTTTGTTCCTATTCATGAAGGTCGCGTAGGGATGTATGTCTGCGGGCCGACCGTTTATGGTGATGCCCATTTAGGCCATGCCCGTCCGGCTGTCACTTTTGACATTCTATTCAGGTATCTGCAGCACCTCGGATATAAGGTGAGATACGTGCGTAACATAACTGATGTGGGTCATCTTGAACATGATGCCGACGACGGAGAAGACAAGGTGGCAAAGAAGGCAAGGCTTGAACAGCTTGAGCCTATGGAGGTGGTGCAGTTGTATCTCAACCGCTATCATAAGGATATGGAGGCTCTTAATGTCCTTTCTCCAAGCATTGAGCCTCATGCATCCGGCCATATAATTGAACAGATTGAATATATCAAGAAGATTCTTGATGCCGGTTATGCCTATGAGAGCAACGGTTCAGTTTATTTTGATGTGCCGAAATACAACCGCGATCATCCTTATGGAAAACTTTCCGGCAGGAATATTGAGGATATGATTTCTGCCACAAGAGAACTCGACGGCCAGGAGGAAAAACATAGTCCCCTTGATTTCGCTTTATGGAAGAAAGCTGCTCCCGAGCATATCATGCACTGGCCCTCTCCCTGGAGCGAAGGATTCCCCGGATGGCATCTTGAATGTTCCACAATGGGCGAGAAATATCTCGGCGAGACATTCGACATTCATGGGGGAGGATTGGATCTCCTGTTCCCTCATCATGAGTGTGAGATAGCCCAAAGTGTGGCTGCCCAGGGGCATGAGGCGGTAAGATACTGGATCCACAACAATATGATTACAATTGAAGGAAAGAAAATGGGTAAGAGTTATAATAACTTTATAACTCTGGAACAGTTCTTCAAGGGTGATCACCCTTTGCTGGAACAGGCTTATTCCCCGATGGTGATCAGATTTTTCATCCTGCAGGCACATTACAGGTCTACAGTCGATTTCTCAAATAAAGCCTTGCAGGCTGCCGAAAAAGCTTTGTTGAAACTCACCGATACTTATCGGAGGCTCAACAATCTTCTGCCGGCTGAGAAATCGGATGTTCAGTTGCCTGATTTTATGAAAGCCTGCTATGAAGCGATGGACGACGATCTAAACACTCCTCAGGTTATCGCCCAGCTCTTTGATGCCTCTAAGATAATCAACGCCGCTTCAGCCGGAGAGATAAAACTTTCCGCCGATGATATTTCCAGGCTGCGACAATTGTTTGATGTTTTCCTCATTGACCTTCTTGGTATGAATCTGGGTGGCGAAACTGAATCCGGTTCTTCTATGAAAGCTTTTGAGGGAGCAGTGGATCTTCTCATGGATATCCGTAAGAATGCCAAGGCTCAGAAGGATTGGGCCACATCCGACCTTATCCGTGATAAACTCGCGGATCTCGGATTTGATGTCAAAGACACCAAGAACGGTGTGGAATGGAGCATTAAAAAATAAAGAGTAAAGTCTCATCTAATAAAACAGAAACCGTCTGAAAAAATCTGTGGATTCTCAGACGGTTTCTGTTTTTTATATACTCTGTGATTCCTAACGGGGTCTATGACACTGCGTCTTGAAGGATCAGCCCGCTGATGGTTAAACCGAAAATGGATGTTATATGCATAAGGGAGCCATTTATTTGAGCTTTTGACGAACACCATTCGTGATTTGCCAGTGCCGGATCTCCCGGGGCGATTTCTGATTTGGGACACACACAACGGTCGGTGCCGCATGAAGATGCCTGACCTCGGTTTTTCAGGAGTTCATCACTGTATACACATTTGAATTTCCGCGCAGGATATTTTTTCTCCCTCTTAAATTTTTGCCTCAATGCCCGAGCCAGAGGACAACCCTTCACATTCCAGAACTCAGCTACCTTTATCGTTGTCGGATCCAGTTTCAAGGCCGCTCCCATAGAAGAAAAGAATTTTGCCTTACTGCGTGTTGCATTCAGAATGAGGCTGGCCTTGTCTTTCAAAGAATCAATGGCATCCACCACATAATCAAAGGAGTCAAGGTCAAATTCCGGAGCCGTCTCTTCAGAATAAATCTTCTGCACTGCCACTATCTCGGCTGAAGGGTTAATCTGAAGGAGTCTCTGCTTCAGAGCTTCCACCTTTACCATCCCGATGGTCTCTGACGTGGCCATGAGCTGCCGGTTTACATTGGTAATACACACCCTGTCGCTGTCAACGATAGTCAGGTGTCCTATGCCCGACCTCACAAGTCCTTCAGCGCACCAGGAACCTACTCCACCGACACCGAAAATGATTACACGAATATCGTCTAATCTGTTCATGGCTTCGTCTCCCAACAGAAGACGGGTTCTATTGAAAAAGGGTTTGTTGTTAGACATCCTTGATGCTCTTCAAAATATCTTTATTTGTAGCGGGCCCATTTGATCAGGTCTTTTACATTGGGTTTTTTGCCATACATGAATATGCCTATACGGTAAACTTTCCCTGCAAACCAGACCATGAAGATAAAGGAAGCATATAATATCACGACGGATACCCAGGGTTGCCATGCATCAATTCCGGCAGGTATTCTCGACATCATTACCATTGGAGAGGTGAAGGGTATCATCGACAGCCAAACTGCAAGGGTGGAATTAGGTGCATTGCCTATGGAAGTGGAGACGATAATGGCTATTATTATAGGTATCAGAATAAAGCTTTGGAGCTGCGAAGCATCCTGGATATTGTCGACAGCCGAACCCACGGCAGCAAACATGGCTGCATATAAAAGGAATCCTCCCACAAGGAACAAGATGAGCCAGAAGAAAAGCTGTATGATAAAGCCCACATTTGTGAGAACATTCAGTGCACTTAATGTTGAATAATCATCAATCTGGCTCATATCCAAAGAACCGGCACGCATCTGCGTGATCTGAGTCATGGCTTCTTCCGGAAGAAATGCCGGGAGTGCAAGCGTGGAAATAAACGACATGATCGCTCCCCATATTACTATCTGGGTGACAGCCACAAGACCTATTCCCGTTATCTTTCCAAGCATAAGCTGATTAGGAGTCACAGATGAAACCACAAGTTCGAGAACCCTGTTGTTCTTTTCCTCGATTATACTTGTCATTACCATCTGTCCATACATCAGGATAAACATATATAAGAGGAAAGACATGAAGATTCCGATAATGAAACTGAGACTCGATTCCAGACTTTCACCCTCTTCCTTGTCAAGGCGTATTTCATTTATTTTGACATCAGTTTTGACGTTCTCCATAATTTCCGGAAGATTCTGGATATTATAAGAGAGCAACTTCTGAGTTTCTATAGTGTTGTTAATTTGTGAAGACAGTGATGACTGAAGCTCTATAGGGATAGCTCCTTCCATATAAAGATTCAAAACCGGAGAAGGGGATGACCCGATATCCTCGGGAATTATCAGAAACCCGTTTATTTTGCCATTATCAACCTCTCCCTGAGCGGTTTTCTCTCCTTCCAGGGGTATGAAATCATAAAGTTCGTTACTTTCAAGATGGGGGAGAACAATGCCGGATTTATCCACCACTCCGATCACATTGTGTTCCGGAGTGTTATACATCATTATAAGAGCGGGTGCTCCCATCAATATTATCATTAAGACCGGCATCAGGATGGTGGTGATAAGGAAACTTTTCTTCCTCACCCTTTCCATATACTCTCTTTGAATAATAAGGCCAAGATTACTCATTTCTATTTGCGTTTTTTACAGCGTTGATAAATATTTCATCCATTGAAGGGAGAGCTCTGGAGAATGATTCAAGTTCAACGGCGTCGTTTGCCGTTGAGATGATATCCCTGAAGGAGACGTCGGGCTTGAGCTTAAGTATAATTTTTGTGGTCCCGTCGTCGATACTCTTTTCGGGTGCTACAAAATCATGACTTATAATTTGATTCTCAATGGAATTAAGCAATCTGGCCGGATCTCCCTGGAATGTTAATGAAAAGCGTCCCTTACCTTGTTCCCTTCTTATTTCATCGACATTGCCGGAAAGAATATTCTGAGATTTATTAATAAGCGTGATATTGTCGCAAAGCGTTTCCACGCTGCTCATGTTGTGGGTGGAAAAGATTATGGTTGTGCCTTGGTCGCGGAGAGACAGCATCTCGTTTTTCAACAAGTTGGCATTTATAGGATCAAATCCGGAAAATGGTTCGTCGAAGATTAGCAGCTTGGGATTATGAAGAACAGTCACAATAAACTGTATTTTCTGGGCCATCCCTTTTGAAAGTTCTTCGATTTTTTTATTCCACCAATCTGAAATTTCAAATTTTTCAAACCATTTTTTCAGTTCGCGGTAGGCATCATTTCTCGACATCCCCTTCAGGCGTGCAAAGAAAAGGGCTTGTTCACCCACTTTCATTTTCTTATAAAGACCACGTTCCTCGGGCAGATATCCGATATGGACTACATCTTTCTGAGTGAGAGGATGACCGTCGAAAAAGATTTCACCATTATCGGGTGCCGTTATATGATTTATTATTCTGATGAGTGTGGTCTTCCCGGCTCCGTTAGGCCCTAAAAGTCCGTATATGCCTCCCTTGGGAACATGGAGAGATACATCCGACAAGGCTTTATGTCCGGAAAAGGATTTGGAAACATTTTTTATTTCCAGCATAATAATTTGTAGTTAAGATTATTTGACAGCAAAATTACTAAGACTCCATGAAATTACAAACTTGAATGTTCTTCAATGGATAATTAATCGTCTTAGTCCCTGTTACCCGATATTTGGTGAGGAAGGAGCTTATATATCCTTATCCGGTTTTTCATTTCGATAAGAATATCGGCCTGAAGTGAGAAGTTCTATAGGTATTTTACGATACACCATATCATAGCCGTTATTATGACCGTTCTCTTCAAAAAAGAAACAGATCTCATTATCTTTATCTAAAACCATTGTTGAATAGGCAGATGTCTTTTGAGTGACTTCATACAGGCCGTCCCAATTTCGTGCCACTGCTTCCGGAGATGAGTAATCTTCCGGGGTTTTCAGTTCCTTGAAATTGATCCCGACATTTGCTCTCTTTCCGTTTTGATTTGCCGGCACTGACTGAAGAAGGAGAAAAGATTCGGCGCCATCACTGTTTCTAAAAACGGGAATAAGAAGAGTCTCTCCGTTGCAAGCGTTTGTTGAAGCTGCTATGCCGTCAACATCGGAATTGGAGACAGCCATTTTATCCCATATGCCTTTGCCTGTCGGAATATCAGAATACTTGAAAATATTATAATAACGTCCTCCGGCAATTCTGGAACTTATCAGAATGCTTCCGTCGGGAAGTTCCTCTGTTTTGGGCTCATCGGCTCCATAGGGAACAGGGCAGTCTTCAATATCACCGAGAAGATTCCATGTTTTGCCAAAATCATCTGAATAGAAAACATAATTCACCTTGGTTTTCCCATCGTTTACCCTTACGAGTGCGGCACAATAAATCCGATAGAAATCTCCTGTCTTCACTTTTGAACTTTGAGTTATTTTCCCGGAGCCTATGAAGAATGCATTTATTTGTCCGTCGGATCTTTTATCGAGAAGAGAAAGGATCTGATCTCCGGTCTCTTCATATTCCGACCAGGTTTTGCCTCCGTCTTCTGAAATGAATCTTGCCAGGCCCTGATGGTTTTCATGAGTGCCCCGGGGGAAACTTACGTTGCCGGAACAACTTGTCACCAGAATGTAGTCACTTTCTCTATCGGCTACAATGCAGGGATCCCCGAATGAGATATTGTCATCTCCCTCTCCGAAAGCGGCGGCCAAAGTTTTTTCTTCTTCCCATTCGTCTGTTACCGAATTTTTGATTCTGTATCTGAGGTCAAGCTTTCCATTTTTCACCATTCCGATGTCAGCTTTTGAATATCGGTAGTCGGTCACTGCAATGATGTCGCCATTTCTATTGACGGCAATTGCGGGAATACGATATGGAACAGATGAGTTTGCATTATCAAATATCACTACAGAACCGTCAAGCTCATTGGAAAGACTATCAGAGAAATGAATGTTTTTCCCGGCTTCATTGAATGATACAGGCCGGTAATTGGTATTGAGCCTGTCATTTATAACCCTGGCAATTTCATTTGCCACGGCAACATAACCCAATCCACTAAGATAATTCTCATCGCGGCCGGAAAAATAACCCTCCCGGCGTAAACCATTTTCATTGACAGTAGCTTTATGGATATCGATTATAAATAAATTGTCTTCAGCATTGACCAAAGAACGTATCCTGTCATTGAATGATTCTATTCGGTTATTTAAAGTGGTGTCTGTCTTTGCAGCAGGACATAGAGTCATTATAAAAACAGGGGTCGACGGGCTCAGTCTTTTTAAATCTCCGATTATTTCTTTTAAATCGTTATTTAGCCTGTCAGTATCTGTTCCCATTTTAAGGTCGGCTGTTCCGGTATAAATGCATATGGCCTTAGGCAGGTTTTTAGTTATTCCGTTTTCTTCATTTCCTTTTAAAGAAGGCTCTACGACCGATTTCAGTTGTGTCATGCTGAGACCGGGATATCCCCAACCAATTCCCCGGTCTTTAAAGTCGGCGGAATGAAGTAGTTCATGCCATTCCCCGCTATGAATCATTTCATCACCGAAAATCAGGATATCTTCGGAAGAAACGGGAAGAGCTCCGAAATAAGTGGTTCTCATTCCGTTAGATCCCTTTACCCCCCCTGAATAATTTATTGCCCTTTCATCAATAACCGACTCATAACCCACCTTGTCCTTAATAATATCCCACCAGATCTGATATCCTTTCTGAGTGAGATGGAGCCCGTCAAAACTCACTGTTATATCATCCGGAACGGAACTATGGCTCACTATTCCGTTTTCGCCGGAAAACGGAATATAAAGATCAATATAAAACAGCTTATCATCATTTTGCCGGTTAATCCATTCTTCAACGAGTCTATTGGTCTCAATAATCTTGGTTTCTGTTCTTATTCCAGCATTAGAGGGAAGGATGCTCTGATAATAGACAGTGGCGCAAGGAGCTATTTCCCTGATGCGGCTAAGTATTTCTTTAATCCTGAATGCCACGGGAGAAGGCTGATTGTTTTCCCCTTTGGTCCCGAGGTCATTGGTTCCGATCATCAGGAATACTTTGGAAGGATTCCCGGCCACCATTGAAGGCAGATTCCGGAGAATATCATGCGTGAAACAGCCTGATGTGCCCCTGTTGCGGATATTTTCCCGATTACCGAAAACTTCGTTCCAGTTCATCATATTGGTAATGGAATTACCGATAAAAACAATATCCCCCTCATTACATTTATCAAGGACTTTAAAACTGTCGAAGCGATGGTTGCGGAAAGGAGAATCCGCTTTTGCAGTTGATGACGAAAGTATCACCAATGCAATGAAGAATAGATTATAAAATAGGTTTTTCAGCATAGATAAGAAAGGACAGAACTTTTTCTGATCAAGCACTGTCCGAAATTTTATAAACAGATTAAATTCCTTTTGTGGGGAGTCAGGCATCCCACCCTAAAGCGGAAGCTCCTAAAACCGCCGCATCATTTTCTTTTAATGTTGATAACAGAATTTCCGGTTTCTGACGATAAACGAAAAGCAGAGATTTTTCGAATGATTTTTTCAACGGATCGAGCAGTAGATCGCCGCTTTTTGCGAGTCCTCCGAATAAAACAAATGCCTCCGGGCTGGAGAAAGTAACGAAATCAGCCAAAGCTTCACCCAGCAATTCCCCGGTGAATTCAAAAATTTCATTAGCCAGCTTATCTCCCGCTTTAGCGGCATCATACACATCTTTAGATGTTATCTGATCTTCCGGTATATTCCTTAATAATGAAGACTCCGATTTTTCTCTGAGAAATTCGCGGGCAGTCCTCACAACTCCTGAAGCACTGCAGTAGGTCTCAAGGCAACCTTTCCTTCCGCAGCCGCATGTGCGGCCGTTAGGACGTATCACAACTGCATGGCCTAATTCGCCGGCAAAACCGTCGCGTCCGTAGACCACTTCTCCGTTTACTACTATGCCGGAACCCACTCCGGTGCCTAAAGTAATCATGATGAAATCTTTGAGCCCCTTGGCGACTCCATATTTCATTTCGCCCAAGGCTGCGGCATTCGCATCATTTGTGACAGCCACCGGAAGTCCTCCGAAAATTTTGCTCGTTTTTTCTACAATCGGAACAATATTTCCCCATGGGAGGTTAGCTGCATTTTCTATCCGGCCCGTGTGATAATTAGCGCTCGGAGCTCCGATGCCAATCCCCTGAATTTCTCCTACAAGATTGTTCTTTTCCAATAATGCCGTAATCCCTGAATGAAGATCCTTGAGATAATCATCGAAATTATCGTGTTTCTTTGTTTTGATTGAGTCAATATCGATGATATTTCCATCTCTGTCAACTATACCAAAAACAGTGTTGGTGCCACCTATGTCAACTCCTACGACATAATTTTTCTTTATTCCGTCCATGATTTTAATAAAATAAGTTTTTCAAGGTATCAGTATCCGCTGGTCCGATTTTTTCTTATCGCAAATATAGCGATATGTTTTCAATTTTCAAAGGTTTGAAATCAAATAGGGCAATCTTTCTATATTTCGGTAAATTCGATATCAAAGCCTGCCAACCTCACGGCCTCCATGACCTTATCTCTATCGAAATCACCGGTTACCACCGCATTCTTTTGAGCGAGACTGACCTCTACGTTCTCCACTCCTGAAACGGAATTAATTGCTTTTTCCACCGAACTGCGGCAGTGGTTGCAGTCCATTCCTGCAATTTTGAAAGTTTGTGTCATATCATTTGTTGTTTTTAGGTTATTATTCGAGAGTTTGATCGATCTGATCGCAGAAGCTATCAATAAAATTATTAAGAATATTGAACAAGCCGTTTCAAACCAACCGAGATTCCCATGCATATGATGCATATCGTGAATCAATGGAAGTTCAAACCATTTTGCCGGTAACAGATAATCTATTATCAGACCGAAAACAATAGCTGTTATAATAACGGAGCCTACATATATCGCAGTGGCTTTTTTGCCCTGGGTCTTGTTAAGAATCAGAATAGATGCAAAGTTGGCGGCCGGACCCGCCATCAGCAATACAAATGCCACACCGGGAGATAATCCTTTTAACATCAGTGACATTGCTATAGGTATGGAACCTGTGGCACAGATATACATTGGAATGGCGATCACCACCATCAGCAACATTGCAAGGAGGGGATATTCCATCAAACCGGTAAATAAAGAATCGGGCACAAAAATTGTGATTAACGTTGCGATAACGAGGCCGATAACAAGCCATTTCCCCATTGTATCCACCATATCGGTGAATCCATATCTGACAGATTGATAGATTTTTCTGAATAGCGGGTCATTGCCGGCGGCATCATTGTCAGTCGTTTTGATTTGATCCGGTGATTTTTGATCAGGAGCAAACTTCCCAACAGCGAGTCCGCCGAAAAAAGCGCCTGTCAGGGCTGCAATCGGACGGATAAGCGCAAACGGAAGTCCCAGGAGTGAATAGGTTGCGGCTATTGAATCCACTCCGGTCTGTGGCGTGGCAATTAGAAATGAAGTGGTCGACGCTTTTGAAGCACCTTGCCGGTTGAGAGACACAGCCGTCGGCAAGACCCCGCAAGAGCATAAGGGCAAAGGGATTCCGATTGCCGCAGCTTTGGCCACCGACTTCCAGCCGTTGCCTGAAAGATGCCGGGTAAGGGTGGCTTCTTTTACAAAGACATGTAGAACCCCCGCGATGATGAATCCTAAAAGTATGTAGGGAGACATCTCGTTGAGTATATTGATGAACGAATAAAATATTTCCTTAAGTTCCATAACAGATAAATTTTGTTAGCAACAGCAATTGCAGGTGCAATGATCTTTCTTACAACCGCACATTTTAAACAGATCGGCAAACATAAGTCTGGCTTCTTCCCATTCGGAATGATTGACGGAATACTTCACTTTTGGAGATTGAATTTCGTTGATCACCAGACCTGCTTTCTTCAGTTCGTTCAAATGTTGCGACAAGGTTGGTTTGGCAATATGCAACACATTATGAATATCCCCGAAATAGCAGTCTTCCTTTTGGTCGGCAAGGAAAAACATAATTGCAACCCGGGTAGGATGGGAGATAGCCTTTGCAAAAAGAGCTATCCGTTCATGTTCTCGAGTGATTTCTATTTTTGACATTTTAATGTTTGTTATTCGCAAAATTACTAATAATATTGCAAAAAACAAAATTTCCTTGTCAGCGGCCATGCCTGGACATCTAAATTGAAAAGGTTAAACTCCCCGGAGGGGATATATGTGATTAACCCCGGCATAGGGGAGTAAGCGACCTTGCCGGGGTGAGATGCTCTCTTCGTTGATTATTGATGTTATTTCAAGTATACTTTTGATGAACCTTTGGAAGTGCGCACGATGTATAAGCCTGACGGTAGTTCGGGCCTGGAGTTGTTATCCGTTTCTGCCACCTTTATACCATCGAGCGTGAAGAATTCCAAACGTCCCGTTTCATCTCCAAACATGGATTCAATGCCGCTGAGATCACCGAAATAAACCGATTCGGGGGCGGTTAGCAAGACTATATTGCCAATATAAGAATTAATCTGGCCAAAGGCTAAGTTAT